>JAUSLL010000042.1 GCA_030649335.1 Parvibaculum sp.
AAGGCAAAGAAGAAATCGCCTACCCCGACACCTGCGTTGGCACCGACAGCCACACCACGATGGTGAACGGGCTTGCAGTTCTCGGCTGGGGCGTGGGCGGCATTGAAGCGGAAGCGGCCATGCTCGGCCAGCCGGTCTCGATGCTTATTCCCGAAGTTATCGGCTTCAAGCTCACAGGCAAACTCGCCGAAGGCGTCACCGCCACCGACATGGTGCTCACCGTTACCGAGATGCTCCGCAAGCGCGGCGTCGTCGGCAAATTCGTCGAATATTTCGGTTCGGGCCTCGACAATCTGACGCTCGAAGATCGCGCCACTGTTGCCAATATGGCGCCGGAATATGGTGCGACCTGCGGCTTCTTCCCTGTCGACGACGAAACCCTCCGCTTCCTCAAAGCGACAGGTCGCTCGGATGAACGTGTGGCACTCGTCGAAGCCTATGCGAAGGCGCAGGGCATGTTCCGTGAAAAGAACACGCCGGACCCGATCTTCACCGACACACTCGCTCTCGATCTTGCCACTGTCGTGCCGAGCCTTGCAGGCCCCAAGCGCCCGCAGGACCGCGTCGCGCTCACCAATGTTGCGACAAGCTTTGCCGGCTCGCTCGCCGGTGAATTCGGCAAGCCTGGTCAGGCCCTGACGCGCTTTGCCGTCGAAGGCAAAGACTATGACCTCGGTCATGGCGACGTTGTCATCGCGGCGATCACCTCCTGCACAAATACCTCGAACCCGAGCGTGATGGTTGCAGCCGGTCTCGTCGCCCGCAACGCCCGCCGCCTCGGCCTTCAGTCGAAACCCTGGGTCAAGACATCGCTCGCCCCGGGCTCGCAGGTCGTCACCGACTATCTGAACAAGTCGGGCCTTCAGAGCGACCTCGATGCAATCGGCTTCGACCTCGTCGGTTACGGTTGCACCACCTGCATCGGCAACTCCGGTCCGCTGCCACTGGAAATCAGCCAGACGATCAACAAAAACGACGTTGTCGCCTCCGCTGTCCTTTCAGGCAACCGCAACTTCGAAGGCCGCGTCTCGCCGGATGTGAAAGCGAACTATCTCGCCTCGCCGCCGCTCGTCGTCGCCTATGCGCTCGCCGGTTCGACGCAGATCGACATCACCAAAGATCCGATCGGCACCGGTTCCAACGGCCAGCCCGTCTATCTGAAAGACATTTGGCCCTCGACACAGGAAATTGCCGAAACGGTACGCGCCTGCGTCACGCCGGAAATGTTCCGCAAACGCTACGCCAACGTCTTTGACGGCGATGCCAACTGGCAGAGCATCAAAGTCACCGGTGGTCTCACCTATGATTGGGACGGGGAATCGACCTATGTTCAGAACCCGCCCTACTTCGAAGGTCTCAAGACCGAGCTGACACCGCTCGAAGATGTGACCAACGCCCGTATCCTCGGCCTCTTCGCCGACTCGATCACGACCGACCACATCTCACCTGCCGGTAACATCAAAGTCTCAAGCCCTGCCGGCTCCTACCTGATCTCCAAGCAGGTTGGTGCGCAGGACTTCAACGGCTACGGCGCACGCCGTGGCAATCATCAGGTCATGATGCGCGGCACCTTCGCCAATATCCGCATCAAGAACCAGATGCTGAACGGTGTTGAAGGCGGCATGACCAAGCTGGAGCCTGAAGGCACGCAAATGCCGATCTATGACGCCGCGATGGAATATAAGCGTCGCGGTACCTCGCTCGTCGTCTTCGCGGGCAAGGAATACGGCACAGGCTCGTCACGCGACTGGGCGGCCAAAGGCACGATGCTTCTCGGCGTCAAAGCCGTCATCGCCCAGACCTTCGAGCGCATCCATCGCTCGAACCTCGTCGGCATGGGCATCGCGCCGCTGCAGTTCATCGGTGACATGAGCTGGCAGTCGCTCGGTCTCGACGGCTCCGAGATCATCACTATCGAAGGCCTCAAGGGCGTCACGCCCCGGGCCAAGGTGAAATTGCTGATCGAACGCACCGACGGCAGCAGCCAGGTTGTCGATGTTCTCGCCCGTATCGATACGCAGGACGAACTCGACTACTACGCCAATGGCGGCATCCTGCAGTATGTGTTGCGACGCCTCGCAGCCTGATCGCGGATATAGCCAATCAAAAGGGCGCTTCCTGCGGGAAGCGCCCTTTTCTTTGTCATTCACTCATATGTTAATCAGGGGGCGAGACCGCCCTCATGCGTCAGCAGGTCCATCGACTGCGTGAGCTGGCCGCCCGCAGCCTGAGGCAGCTTGTAAGCCCAGCCCGAAACGCGGGAGTTGATCGCCGCTGCCCGTGTGGCCGCTTCGCCTTCGTCGCCCGTCGCCTCGATCTTCGCCCACAGCGCGCCGCCGCCGCCAGTGACCGTCAGCGAAATATTCGTGCCGTCGAAGAGTTCAAAATTCACCTGCGGTGATGTGTCAGGAAAATTGAACGACGTCACCGGCACCGCATCATCGAAATTCATATCAACAATTGAGGTCGCCGCTCCGTTAACGATGGGCGCGCCACGCGTCACATAGCCCTCGGGAATATTCTCGATGATGAAATCATTTTCATCCTTCGAGGCACGCGACAAATTCACAGGCTTTTCCGTGCCCACCCAAAGCGTCACACGCTTAATGTCATCGCGTTTCACTTCGAGGAACGTCCGGTCGAGCCAATCCTGTGCCGTCGCCACCAGTGGTAAACGCCCGCGCGCAAGCCAGCTCTGGTCCTCTCCGTCGCGGCGCACATAGATCATGCCTTCGCCGCGCGCATCAATTGTCTGTTCCGGCACTTTGCCTGCGAGCAGAGCCGCAACTTTTTGACCATCCTTGTCAAAGAATTGAACGCGCACAGCCTTGCCGATATTTTCCGGCTCCGTGAGACCAAGCCGCTGCAGCCATTCCTTGCGTGCCGTGCGCGGCTGATAGAGCTGCAATTCCGACACGCCGATCAGCGCCTTTTGCACCAGCGCCGGATCGGCCTGATAGTTCACGCGCTCACTCACCCGCCAACGGTTATCGTCGCCGCGTATAAGCGTAATTGTCTCCGGCTCGCGCATACCGCGCGGCAGCATATAGACAATCTTTGCCACCTGATCGAGACGCGTCTCAAGCCCGGGATACATTTGCTCCGGCACAAACTGCGCTCGCACACCGCGCTCCTGCACAGACACGGCAACGACAGAGGCAACTACCGCAATAGCGGTTGCCGCCCCCAGTAAGACGAGATTGCGCAATGGCTTGTTCACGCGCAGGGCCTCAAAAGAAAACGCCATCGTTCAAACCCCTTTGGCGGCGCGCGCCTTACGGCGGCGATGACGCATAAACCCGATGCCGATGGCGATGAAGGCCACAAGAACCGGCATCAAAGCCACATTGATGAAACGCACCTTGGCGGCAAGCCCGTCAATGTCGCGGCGCAAATTACGCTGCACATCGCGCAACGCCTTACGGCTTTTAAGAAGTTCGGCACGGAATTGCGAAGCCTCTTCCTGTGCATTGGCTGACGGCTCGTCACCTGTCTGCGTCTGCAAGGCGGTCAACCGCTTTTCCGTATCCGAAATACGCGCCGTCAACCTTTGCTGCTCGGCGAGGAAATGCCGGTCGGCTTCACGACGCAACTCATCAACCACGACAAAGGGGCGGTCGGCACGTTCGCGGGCACGCAGCGAAATCAGATCATCGGAGCCCATCAGATTGTCGATGGCTGACAAGACAAATTGTGCATTGTCGGCGATGGGCTTGGCGACGCGCTGACCGTCATAAACTTCGGTCTGCACCCAGAAACGATCATCAAAGAGGTCGCTGTCGGCGACGACAATGATATTCGCGTCCCCTGTCGTCTCCGCCTGATACTCATCCGCTTTCTCAAGCCCGTCAGAACGCTGTGTCTTTTCCTCGCCCGTCGCTGCCGGTTCCTCAGTAAAAGCACTCTTGATCGGACCGGACAAACGCGCCGCAAGAATATGACGCTTGCCCGACGGTTTGAAATCCGCAAGCAACTCGTCAGGCGTCGGGCCGGACTTCACAAAGTTGAGATCGTAAACTTCAGAATCCTCAGACGACCAGAACAACGGCGTGAAACGCGTTGTCGCGTCCGTCGCCGGTTCGAGAGCGCCGACGGTGGCGAGGTTCAGATGATCGATATTCGCTGTCACAAGATCATCATGATCGAGATTGGCTTTAGGTACCGTCATCCACAAAACATACTCGCTCGTCTGACGCCGAGCATCGAGGCCGGTCGCCACACGCATCGCGAGCTTGCGGTCGCCGACAATTTCACGCGGGCGGAATGTCACGCCCCAACTTTGCAAAAGCACGCCAAGATCGGAGGCTTCCGTATAGCCCTGCACCGGCTGTCCGTTGCTGCCCGATGTGAGGCTCACCTCGGAATGCGGATCGATGGAAACAAGCACGCGACCGCCGCGCATAACGAATTGGTCAATAGCATAAAGCGTCGGATCATTAAGCGGACGCGGATGCGCGATCAGCAACACGTCGATGCTTTTGGGCACGCGCACGAAATTCTGCTCAAGAAAATCAATCTCGAAACGCTCGCGCAGTTCCTCGTAAATCATATAGGGCTTGGACTGACCGCGCATCGCTTCGATCAGGCCGCCGACGCCTGTGTCCATCGGCAGATTGGTCACGATACCCAGCGTCGGCTTTGTCGGCCGGTTCAGGTTCTGCACGAGCCGCGTCACGTCATACTCAAGATATTGCTGACGCTCATCGGCAAAGAACGGAATCTGTTCGATACCATCGACCAGATTTGTGCCGACAAGACCGAAGTAAATAATATCACCCTCTGTTGTGCGCGCGCCCTTGAGGCCGAGCGACATGGCGAGGTCTTCGTCTCCCGAATAGGGTTCGGGATCGATCACTTCAAGAATGAGCTTACCGTTTGAACGGTCACGCATTTCCTGCAGCAGGTCGCGCACGCGACCGGCATAGGTCCGGATTTGCGGATACTCGTTGGCGAGGCGTTCAGAATAGAAAAATTTGAGCGTTACCGGCTCATCGATTTTTGCCAGCACATTTTCTGTGCCCTGCGACAGCGTGAAGAGCCTGTTCTGTGTGAGATCGACCTGCGCGGACCGGAACACGACATTGGAGAACAGATTAACGGCAAGGAACAACACGGCCAGCAGAATGAGCATGGCGATGCGGGTACCGGAGCGGAATTGAGCGTGCTGCATCTCGATCACCCTGCCTTCTTCATATCGACGACAAGGCCGCAAGCAACAAGCCAGACGGTGATCAGCGAACCGAAATAGAAGATGTCGCGCAGATCAATGACGCCTTGCGTGATCGCCGTGAAATGCGTGAGGAACGAGAAGGAGGCAATCGTGTTCAGCACCTGCTGCGGGGCCCAGCTTGAAAAGAAGTCAATGACAAGCGGCAGGCCGGAGACCGTGAAGAGAAAGCAGACGACGACGCTGACAACAAAGGCGATGACCTGATTTTTTGTGGTCGCCGACAAGCACGAGCCGATGGCGAGATAGCCACCCGCCAAAAAGAAACTGCCGATGTATCCAGCGAGGATCACGCCATTATCAGGGTTACCCAGATAATTGACCGTAAGCCACATCGGAAAAGTAAGCGCCAGCGCAATGCCGGAGAAGACCCAGGCGGCCAGAAATTTACCGAGCACCGCCGCCCAGAGCGGGATGGGCAGCGAGAGCAAAAGTTCGATGGAACCCGTGCGACGTTCTTCTGCCCAGAGTCGCATTGAAATCGCGGGGATCAGGAAGAGATAAAGCCAGGGGTGAAAATTGAAAAAGATCAGCAGATCGGCCGACCCGCTTTCAAAATATCCGCCCATATAGAATGTGAAGGCCCCCATCGTGAAAAGGAACACGACGATAAAGATGAAGGCGAGCGGCGTCGCAAAATAACCGCCGAGCTCACGGCGGAATACGGCTGCTAATTCTCTCATGCGACGTTCTTTTCAGATTGGTTGGCGTCAATGCCGTCAATGTCAGAGCGTGTCAACGAGCGGAAAACTTCATCAAGCCGCCCCGGCTCGCCGTAAAGCGCGCGCACAATCCAGTTGTTCTCGCGTGCGACGCGGGCCACCGCGTCAACCAGCGTAAGATC
Source organism: Parvibaculum sp. (assembly GCA_030649335.1). Lineage (GTDB taxonomy): Bacteria > Pseudomonadota > Alphaproteobacteria > Parvibaculales > Parvibaculaceae > Parvibaculum. Next base: position 6,072 of record JAUSLL010000042.1, read on the forward strand.
GCCCGCAACCGCTGTCGCCGACGTACCGCGCGAAGTGAAAAGCGTGAGCACCGTTTCGCTGCCCCGCGGCGTCACTTCCATGCTGACAACGCCCGGCAAAGTCTTCAGAATTTCTGCAGATTGCACGGTAAGCTGGCCCTCAACGGTCAGCGTCACCGCATTGTGATAGCGCGAGCGCGAAATGAGTTCAGCCGGCGTACCGTCAGCCACCACCTGTCCGCGATCAATGATAAGTGCACGCGAACAGATCGCATCCACTTCTTCCAAGATATGCGTCGAGATGATGATGGCTTTGTCTGCCGACATACGCTTGATAAGTTTGCGCACTTCGTGCTTCTGATTGGGGTCAAGTCCGTCGGTCGGCTCGTCCATGATGAGGACGGGCGGGTTGTGCAAGATTGATTGCGCAAGACCAACGCGGCGACGGAACCCTTTGGACAATGTGTCGATCGGCTGTTCGAGCACACCCTGAAGTTCAGTGGCGGCAACGGCTGCTTCAATGGCGCGTTCGGCTTCAACGCCTTTGAGCGCGCGCACACGCGCAATGAAGCGCAGGAAAGCGAGCGGTGTCATGTCGCCATAGGCAGGGGCGCCTTCTGGCAGATAACCGATAGTGCGCTGTGCGGCGAGCGTGTCAGAGACAACGTCATGACCGCAAACGCGCGCGGCCCCTTCGCTCGGCGAAAGAAACCCTGTGACCATTTTCATGGTTGTCGATTTACCCGCACCGTTAGGCCCGAGAAAACCCAGCACTTCGCCGCGTGCAACCGAAAAGCTGATGTGATTGACAGCGGTAAAAGGGCCAAACCGTTTTGTCAGACCGTCAATAACGATCATCGGTTCGCCCGACGCTTGGGCTTCTTGACCCGCTGTCTTGATACGGAATTCTGAAATGGTCTCTCTCCCTGCGCTGCACCGGCAAATCCGCTGCCCCGCCCCGTTTATATAGGCTTTATTGATGTGTAGGGCAGGACCGCGCCCCTCTCAAGTGAAAGATGTTTCATGCTTTTTTCGCGGGCGGACATCGAGCCTCTGGCCAAAAAAAATCGCTGCATGGCGGGGGGGCACCATGCAGCGATCCGTTTACTCTGTTGCCTCACTCAATTCGAGGAGGAAGGGTGGCCCGGCCCTGAGTTTCCATCCCGGTGGGGCTGGGGGGCTGATAAAACCGGAAGGTCCGTGAGGACCGGGCCAGTGAGGCAACAATTGAAATATGGAGGTCCACTGTGTTCACCCAAGGGCTGAATAAAGGCAATTTTGTGATTCGTAAAAATTCGCAAAACGATCGAAAAAGTGAGACTATCGGCGGGTTGGAGACCATGCGCGGAGGCAGATCAGGCGATGCAGGAACGGCCCGAAAGCACAAACTCTGCCCCCGTTGCGCTGGTTAAATCTGCCGGTGGTTCGCCTGCCCTGCGCGCGCCCGTTGCCGAACCCGACATCTTTTTCACTCGCGCCGAATTCGACGCCATCCTCTCGCTTTATGGCCGCAAGGTCGTTGAAGGTGAGTGGCGTGACTACGCCATCGGCTCGACGCGCGAAGTGGCAACCTTTGCCATTCACCGACGCGCAAGCGAGCAGCCGCTGTTCCGCATCGAAAAGCGCCCGAAGCTTGCCCGCCGTCAGGGTGCTTTCAGCGTCGTCGCCGCATCGGGCCTTGTGATGAAGCGCGGCCATGATCTTGCTCAGGTACTCAAGATTTTCGAAAAGCGGGTGCTACGCATCATTGATGCTTGATGCCCGCGTCCCGGCCCAACAAAAAGCCCCGGTGTTTCCACCGGGGCTTTCGTGTTTTCAAGCGAAGCAGGATCAGCGGCGGTTGCCGAAGAGCTGCAGCAGGAACATGAACATGTTGATGAAGTCGAGATAGAGCGACAGAGCACCCATGATCGCCTTCTTGGAGGCGGTCGCTGCCGCGTCGCCCACATAGTACATTTCCTTGATGCGCTGCGTGTCATAAGCCGTGAGGCCCGCAAAAATCAGCACGCCAAGCACGGACACGGCCCACTGGATCATCGGGCTGGCGAGCCAGATGTTGACGACCGAAGCCACGAGAAGGCCAATCACGCCCATGATGAGGAACGAACCGAAGCCTGTGAGATCACGCTTTGTCGTGTAGCCGTAGAGGCTCAGACCACCAAAGGCGATGGCTGTGACAAAGAAAGTCTGAGTGATCGAAGCGCCGGTGTAGATGAGAAAGATGCTCGACAGCGACAGACCCATGAGGCCTGCAAACAGCCAGAACGAAATCTGGGCTGTCGACACCGACATCTTCGAAATCCGGGCACTGAGAAAGAACACCATGCCGAGCGGCGCGAGCATCACGACCCATTTCAGCGGGCTTTGATAGAGCGCGGCACCGGCCGATGTCAGCGCAAGGCTGCCATCCGGCGTTTGGACAACGGCGAACTGGAACGCGAGATAGGCAACGACGCCTGTCAGCGCGAGTCCGCCTGCCATGTAATTGTAAACACTGAGCATGTAGCTGCGCAGACCTTCATCAATCGCGGCATTGCCGCGCGAGATGGTCGCGCCCGACTGCATACGGTCCTGGTCAAAATTGGCCATATTAATGCACCCTCCTGCGTGTGCTTCTCAACAATATCGGGGGTAAACCCCATTTATTCAAGGTGAAACCGACAGCCGAAGACAAAAGTTCACATGAAAAAGTGGTAACCATACCAATGGTTTAGCTTACTCCCCCCGGAGCGCGCGGGCGGCAGGCGCCGACAAGGCCCCCCAAGTGCCGCCAAGCCCGAGGCCAATGGTCGCCAAAGTCGCCACAACGATCGTCAAAGCAAGCGTTTCGGGCAGGAAATGCCACGGCAGCTGCATCATCTGGACGACGACCGCATAGGCAGCAACCGTGCCTGCCAAGGCCGCGATCAAGGCGGTCGCGAGCCCCAACACGAGATATTCCCGCACATAAATGCCCAAAATCCGCCCGCGAGTAGCCCCCAGCACCTTGAGCACCACGGCGTCGCGCAACCGCGCACGGAAACCGGCAGCCATTGCACCCGCCAACACCAGCACGCCCGACGCAAGGGTCACCACGCCGGTAGCTCGAACAGCGAGTGAAAACTGTTCAAGAACGAGTGAAATCATGTCGAGGGCTTGCTTAACCCTGACAGAGGTCACATTGGGAAATGCAGCAACAACGGAACGCTCAAAATCAGCTTCACCAGCCTCCGCCATCGTGACGGTTGCGAGTTCACTATGGGGGGCAGATTCGAGCGCACCGGGGGAAAAGATCATGATGAAATTAATCCCCATACTCTGCCAGTCGACCGCCCGCGTATTGGCGATCCGCGCTTCGATTTCGCGGCCCAGAACATTGACGGTGATCATATCGCCAAGTTTAAGCCCCAAACCTTGCGCCAGAAGATCATCAAAAGAGACAAGCAACTCGCCTTTATAGTCGGCAGGCCACCAATCGCCACTGACGATCTGTGCACTCTCGGGCTGACGCACCGCATAGGTGATGCCGCGATCGCCCTGCAGAGCCCAGGCCGCGTTGGCGGCCGGTTTCACGTCGGCGGCCGGCACGCCTTTAACGGCCGAAATCCGTCCACGGAGCATCGGCACGCGCTCAAAATTCTCAATGCCCTTGGTCGAGGCCACCAGCGCCTCAAAATCCGTCAACTGATCGGGCTTAATATCGACAAAGAAAAACGACGGCGCACGGCCCGGCAAATCATTGGCGATCTCACCACGCAGATTCCCGTCGATGAGCGAGACGGTGGTGAGCAAGGTCAGACCAAGTCCGAGCGACAGCATGACGGCAGGTGTCGCCGCCCCCGGCCTGTAAAGATTGGCCAGCGCCAGCCGCGTTTCAGCCGACCTCACGCGCACCTTGGCAGCGACTGACATGACGCCAAGCCCGGCCGCGCGCAACACGAGAAAAACCGCCGACGCGCCTGCAATAAACCACATGGCAAAGACGGGCCGCTCGGCTGTGTAAATGGCGAGCGCGGCAAGTACACCGAGCGCCGCCACAACGGCAATCATATATTGCAGTCGCGGATATTGCCGTCCCGGCGCAATGATGTCGCGAAACAAAGCTGTCGGCGGCACTTCACGCGCACGCGCCAAAGGCCAGATGGCAAAGGCAAGCGCCGTGAGCACACCATAAGCGCCAGCGAGCACAAGCGGTGCGGGATAAAGACCCAATGCAGCAGGCACCGGCATCAGATCACCAGCAAGCACATCAACCAAAAAAGGCACCGCCGCCCCGACACCAAGCCCGATCACGATACCGACAAGCGCCAGCGCCATGACTTGCAAAAGATAGAGACGGAAAACGAGCGCACCCGACGCACCGAGCGATTTAAAAATCGCAATCACATCGCGCTTGCTGTCGAGATAGGATTTAACCGCATTGGCAACACCGACACCGCCAACCACAAGAGCCGTCAATCCGACGAAGCTTAAAAACAAAGCCACGCGCTCGACAAAGCGGCGCAGGCTCGGCGCGCTGTCAGAGCGATCCTGAATGCGCCAGCCTGCATCGGGGAAACGCATTTGAAGCCCGTCCACAAAGGTTTTAATCGCCCCTTGCGCAATCGCGCTTTCAGGACGCCTGATGCGGTAATGATTGGAAACAAGACTGCCCGGCTGCACCAGCGCGGTAGAGGCCAGAGCCTCACGCGCAATCATCACGCGTGGCCCGAGTGCAAACCCGTCGCCGATGCGGTCCGGCTCATGTGCGATCTCGGCGCGCAAAACAAATATCGCTGATCCGACTTTGAATGTTTCGCCCACTTTGAGACCGAGACGCGCGACAAGATTGGCCTCTGCAACCGCACCAAATTGTCCGTCGCGTTCAGCAAGCGCGTCAGCAAGCGATATATCGGGCGCAAGCCGCATCACGCCGTAAAGCGGATAGGCTCCGTCAACCGATTTCAACTCAACAAGACTTTGCGACACGTCCGTGCGCGCCATCGCCCGCATTTCAACCGTGCGCGAAATAGCATTGCCTTCGGAAATCGCCGCAAGTTCATCGGCGCTGGCTTCACGATGCAAGAGGCGCACATCGACGTCGCCGCCGAGAATTTCCTGACCGCGTTCGGCAAGTCCGCGCGTGAGCGCAGTTGAGACCGAGCCGACACCGGCAATGGCCGCAACACCGAGCGCCAGACAAGCGATGAAAATGCGGAAACCTGAAAGCCCGCCGCGCAATTCGCGCCGCGCGAGCCGGATAGCCAATCCCGTTGAAGCGTCGCTCATCAGGCAACACCTGCCTGCGCGCCCACGGAAATGCTTTCGATCAACCCGTCGCGCAAACGCACCACCTGTTCGCAACGTTCGGCCAGATGCTCATCATGGGTGATGAGCAGCAGCGTTGTGTTTTTGCGGGCATGAAGATCGAACATCAATTCGATAATGTCAGCCCCTGTCGTTTGATCGAGATTACCGGTCGGCTCGTCGGCAAGCAAAATTTCAGGGTCCCCCACGACAGCACGCGCCAGTGCCACGCGCTGTTGTTCACCGCCCGATAGCTGACCCGGATAATGCGTCAGGCGATGGCCGAGGCCGACGAGCTTCAATTCTTCTTCGGCACGTTCGAATGCGTCCTTGCGACCGGCAAATTCAAGCGGGATCGCGACATTTTCAAGCGCCGTCATGGTCGGGATCAGGTGAAACGACTGAAAGACAATCCCGACATGATCGCGGCGGAAGCGCGCAAGCCCGTCTTCATTGAGTTTGGTGAGGTCCTCGCCCGCCACCATGACGCGGCCTGAACTGGGGCGCTCCAGCCCCGCCAACACCATAAGCAATGTGGATTTGCCTGAACCTGAAGGGCCGACAAGACCGGCGGTCGCGCCACGCGCGATGGTGAGATCAAGCCCCCGCAGGATATTGACCGGACCGGCCTGACTGGGCAGGGTGAGCTTGACCTTATCGAGCGCAATTATCATGTCGTTCAAACGTGAGACCCTTTATCTCCCGCCGGAGTTTATTTCCGGCTCTCCATCATTCAGCCCCAAAAGGATGCTTCACTCCAGCATCCCGCTTGCGGCCAACCCCTCCTGAGCGATATGGCATGTTCTCACTGAAATACAAGAAAATGACAGCGGCATTGGGCTTGCTGCTCGGTTTATACGCTCTCACCGGGTTCATTCCGGCGCAAGCCGGTGCTGAAGCCGCAGAAAAGCCGATTGTCATCGTCGCTTTCGGCGACAGTCTGACAGCGGGCTATCTGCTGGGGCCGGACGAAGGCTTTGTGCCGCAACTCCAGAAGGCGATCAGCGAAGGTGCAACGCGGCCCATCGCAATCCGCAATGCGGGCGTTTCGGGTGACACGACGAGCGGAGGTCTCTCGCGGCTCGACTGGAGCATCGGGTCTGAGACCGATGCGGTCATTCTGGAGCTTGGCGCAAACGACGCGCTGCGCGGCATCGACCCTGCGATCACCCGCAAAAACCTCGTTGAGATGATCGAGACCTTGCAGGCCCGCCACATCAAAATTTTGCTCGTCGGCATGTATGCACCGCCGAACCTCGGCGCGGATTTCGGCGAGGGGTTCAACCCCATCTATCCCGAACTCGCCAAAAAATACGGGCTACCGCTTTATCCGTTTTTTCTCGACGGCGTCACAGCCGTGCCCGGCATGACGCTCGCCGACGGCATGCACCCGACGCCGGAGGGCGTCGCGGTAATGGTCAAAGGCATATTGCCTTACGTACGCGATCTCGCGAGCGAGATTGCCAGTGCGGCCAAATAAATCTAATCCATAACGCCTTGATATTTTGAAGAACCGGCGAAAGCCGCACAGATACCCTTGGGGAGGGGCACGACATGAAATACCGCACACTGGGCCGCACAGACCTCAAAGTCAGTGAAATCTGCCTTGGCACCATGACATGGGGCGAACAGAACACAGAGACTGAAGGCCACGAGCAGATGGACTATGCGCTGTCGGAAGGCGTCAATTTTTTCGACACATCGGAAATGTATGCCGTGCCGCCTAAACCCCAGACGCAGGGCGCGACGGAAAAAATCATCGGCACATGGCTCAAGGCGCGCGGCAACCGCGACAAGGTGATCCTCGCCACAAAAGTCGCCGGACGTTCACCAATGAACTGGCTGCGCGACGACAAATCCGGTACCGAACAGAGCCGCGCCCAGATCATGGAAGCCGTGGACAAGAGCCTTGCCCGTCTGCAGACGGATTATATCGATCTCTATCAGCTCCATTGGCCCGACCGTCCGATCTCGCTCTTTGGTGGCCACGGCCTCACCTACAAACATATTGAAGCTGAAAGCCACGCAATCCACACGATCCTCGAAGCCCTCGCTGAGGTAATGAAAGCAGGCAAGGTGCGCCACATCGCACTGTCCAATGAAACACCATGGGGCACGATGAAATTCGTTGCCGAGGCGGAAGCACGCGGGCTGCCCCGCGTCCAATCGATCCAGAACGCCTACAACCTCATCAACCGCACGTTTGAACTCGGTGGTGCGGAGATCGCGCATCGCGAACAGGTAGGGCTTCTCGTCTATTCGCCGCTGGCGCAGGGCTATCTCACCGGCAAATATCAAAACGGTGCTCTGCCAGAGGGCTCACGCAAACAACTCTTCAACCGTTTGCAGCGTTATGAAAATCCGCAAGGCAATGCCGCCATCGAGGATTATCTCGCCATCGCCAAGAAGCACGGACTTGACGCCTCGCAAATGGCCAATCAGTTCGCAACCACGCGCTCCTTCACCACGTCGAACATCATTGGCGCGACAACGATGGAACAGCTGAAGCTTGCGGTGACCTCGCGCCACGTCAAATGGACCGACGAGCTGGAAGCTGACATCAACGCGGCGCATGCACGTAATCCGAACCCCTGCCCGTGATTATCGAGTAAGATTGTCACCCCGGCCTTGTGCCGGGGTGACAAGTTTAGTTTGTGGCTCAGCCCAAAGTAAAAAAATGATCCGCCTGTTCACCGCGCTTGAAATATCCGACGAGACCGCAGAGCGCCTTGAGGGCTTGCAGCGCGGCATCGAAGGCGCGCGCTGGATCGAGCGCGAGAGTTTCCACATCACCCTGCGCTTCATCGGCGATGTGCCGGAGAACATCGCCGCCGATGTGGACGAGGCGCTCGCCCACATTCCCTTCACGACGCTTGAGCTGACGCTCGAAGGCGTCGGCATTTTCGGTGGCGACAAACCGCATGCGATTTATGCCCGCGTCAAACCGGATGAAGCGCTGGCGATCCTGCAAGGCCGCCACGAAAGCGCGATGCGGCGCGTGGGGCTGAAGCCCGAACCACGCAAATTCACGCCGCATGTGACGCTGGCGCGATTGCACGGGCATGAAGTGGTCGAAGCCAATCAATTCGTCATGGCGAATAATCTTTTCACCACGCCCGCATTTGCCGTGCCCCGGTTTATACTCTATTCCGCACGCTCAGTGATCGGTGGCGGGCCTTATATGGCCGAACGCGCCTATCCGCCGGGCGTCTACGACGGCGATCTGGATTTGGGCTAACGCGAAAGGACAAACAAAATGATTGCGAAACTGACAGGCACAGCGCGCAACAAAGCGCTTTCCGAAATCAAAGGCTGGAGCAAAGTGCGCGGCCGCGACGCGATCGAAAAAACCTATCGCTTCAAGGATTTCAACGAAGCCTTCGGCTGGATGACCCGCGTGGCGCTCGCCGCCGACAAGGCCGACCATCACCCCGAATGGGCAAACGTCTATAATCGCGTCGAAGTGGTGCTGACCACGCATGACGCAGGTGGCGTGTCAGAGCGCGACATCGCACTGGCCAAGCTGATGGACAAATGGGCAGGCAAAGCCGGTAAATAACCTAGTCAAACGGGGTTGGCGATGGATGAAACCTCTTTGAGCGACACACCCCGCGTCGTGATTCTGGGCGCGGGGTTTGGCGGGCTGACAGCGGCACGCGCTTTGTCTCGCGCCAAGGCAAGCGTGACGCTGATCGACGCGCAAAATTATCATCTCTTCCAGCCGCTGCTCTATCAGGTGGCGACCGCCACATTGTCACCTGCCGATATTGCGACGCCGATCCGTTCCACCTTGCGCGATCAGGCCAATGCCCATGTGCTGCTGGGTGAAGTGATCGGCATTGATGCGACCCGCCGCATCGTGAGCCTCGATGACTGGCGCGAAGTGCCTTACGATTATCTGATTGTCGCAACCGGCGCGCGTCACGCCTATTTCGGCCATGACGACTGGGAGCCTGTGGCGCCGGGCCTGAAGAAGATCGACGATGCTACCGAGATCCGTCGGCGCATCCTGCTGGCTTTTGAAAAAGCAGAAACAGAAACAGATGACGAGCGCCGCCGCGCGTTGCTGACTTTTGTCATCGTCGGTGGCGGGCCGACCGGCGTTGAAATGGCGGGCGCGATCATCGAGCTGGCCAAAAAAGCTCTGCTGCGCGATTTCCGCCGCATTGATCCCGCGTCTGCCCGCGTTGTGCTGATCGAAGCAGGCCCGCGCATTCTGCCCGCCTTTCCCGAAACACTGTCAGGCTTTGCACGTAAATCTTTAACGCGCATGGGCGTTGAAGTGCTGACGGGTAAGGCCGCAACCGATTGCACAAGCGAGGGTGTCGCTTTGGGTGAGACCTTCATTGCTGCGCGCACGCTCATCTGGGCGGCAGGCGTCATGGCGTCGCCCGCCGCGAAATGGCTGGGCGTCGAAGCCGACCGTGCAGGTCGTGTGCCTGTTGACGCGCATCTCAATGTGGCTGGCGACGCGCGCGTGTTTGTCGTCGGCGACACTGCGGCGGTCCAATGGGAAGAGACAAAATTTGTGCCCGGCATCGCGCCTGCCGCCAAACAGATGGGGGCTTATGCGGCCACAAGCATCCGCGCAATGATCTCAGGCAAGGCGACAAAACCTTTCCGCTATCGCCATCAGGGCAACCTCGCCACCATCGGTCGCAAAAGCGCCGTCATTGATTTCGGCAAGTTGGAAGTGCGCGGCTTTATTGCGTGGCTGCTCTGGGGCGCCGCTCACGTTTATTTTCTCATCGGCTTCCGCAACCGGCTGATGGTCATGCTGCATTGGGCCTGGGCCTATATCAGTTTCCGCCAGGGTGTGCGGCTCATTACCGGTTCGACCAAACTCCCATGAAAAAGCCCCGGTGTTTCCACCGGGGCTTTTCGATTTTATAGAGGCCGAGCGATTAGCGCGGGGCCATGCGCCCCAGCCGTGAGCGTTAGCGAGGGGCCATACGAATGGCGCCGTCGAGACGGACGGTTTCGCCGTTGAAGTAGCCGTTAGTGATCATCTGCATGGCAAGCGATGCATATTCATCGGGGTTGCCGAGACGCGACGGGTAAGGCACCTGCGCGCCGAGGGCCTGACGTACTTTTTCCGGCGCACCGGCGAGCAGCGGCGTGTCGAAAATGCCTGGCAGGATCGTGTTGATGCGGATGCCTTCGCGCGACAGGTCGCGGGCGATGGGGAGCGTCATGCCGACGACACCGGCCTTCGATGCGGAATAAGCCGCCTGGCCGATCTGACCATCCTGAGCCGCAACCGAGCCTGTGTTGACCATCGCGCCACGATCGCCGCAAGGCAGCGGATCGAGCGTCAGCATGCCGGCGGCCGATTTGGCGATGCAACGGAATGTGCCGACGAGGTTGATCTGGATGATCAGGTTGAACTTATCGAGCGGGAAATGTTCCGGCGCGCCTGTTTCCTTGTTGCGCGAGGCGGTCTTGACCGCATTGCCCGTGCCTGCGCAATTGATGAGGATACGTTCCTGACCATTGGCGGCGCGGAGCTTGGCAAAGCCCGCGTCAACGCTGGCTTCGTCCGTGACGTTCACTTTGGCAAAAGCGCCGCCGAGTTCTTTGGCGAGTGCTTCGCCCTTGTCTTCCTGCAGATCGAAAATGCCGATCTTGACGCCCTGCGAGGCAAGGAGACGGGCCGTCGCGGCGCCGAGGCCGGAAGCGCCGCCCGTGATGATGGCGGAAATGGAGCTGTCGAGTTTCATGGGTCGTTCCTTTGTCCCGGGGAGGCCCGCGCCGGTGGCGGGCTCATTCTTGGCGCCGATTTAACAAATTCAGGCGGGGGGAAGCGAGCGAAAATTGCTGGAAACAAAGGCTTTTTGTCAGGCCCTCGTTTAACGCAGCGTCACCCTTGGCTTGCGCGAGGCCCTCTCGGCACCCATGTTTACCCCTCAGACCCTTCCTCAGGAGCCAAACGACAGCCATGGCTGACAAAAACCTCAACCTGCCTGCGGTCTATGTCCGCGACGAGAAAACCGTCCGCGCAAGTTTTTGGGTCAAACTTGGCAGAGTGGCGGGCAAAATCCCCTTTGCCGAGGATGCCGCCGCCGCTTGGTATTGTGCGAAAGATCCCAAAACACCTTTGCGGGTCAAAGCCACGCTGATGGCAGCCCTCGCCTATTTCGTCGTGCCGACAGACCTCGTGCCCGATTTCATCACCGGCCTCGGCTTCACCGATGACGCCACCGTGCTCATGGCCGCGATCGGTCTTGTCTCAAGCCACCTCACAGACGCCCACCGCAAAGCCGCCCGCCGCGCCCTCGGCCTGCCCATCGCGGATAATGATCCCTCCTAGTGAAACTTCGCACGCAGCGCCGGCACCAGCCGATCGATGAAAACACGCATCTTGGCCGGCACATGCAGCAGCGCAGGCCGGATCACATGGATCGGCACATCTTCGGGCCTGAACGCGTCAAGCACTTCAACAAGCGCGCCTGACGCGACACATTGCGGTCGAGCATGAGCAACCGCATCCGCACTTCGGGATAAGACTTCAGAAAAAAATTCTCCGACCACCGGCACCGTGAGCGATAACAGGCCGCGCGGCGCACGCTGTTCGGCCACTTCAACGAAGATCGCCAATGTGTCGAGCCGATCCATCATTATTCCATTTTATGTAATAGTTATTTCCTATTCTGGCTGTTTATAACGACACAGGAAATACTACATGATGCGCTAACCCGCCTTTCGAGGAGTCCGCACATGGAAACAACCCACGTCAGCGACATAGCCTTCAGCAAAAGCGTCAAAGCGGCTCAGGAAGCGCGCGGTAGCCGCGGCTTTTATGAAAACCGCGACTGGCAGGCGGAAATCACACCCGACATCGCCGGTTTCATCGCCGAACGCACGTCATTCTATCTCGCCACCGCCAGCGCCGACGGCCAGCCCTATATCCAGCATCGCGGTGGGCCGAAAGGGTTCCTGCGCCTGCTCGATCCGCGCACCCTCGCCTTCACGGATTATGTCGGCAACCGGCAATACATCACGACCGGCAATCTCGACGAAAACCCGCGCGCCTTTATTTTTCTGATGGATTACGCAACGCGCGCCCGCGTCAAAATCTGGGGCCGCGCCCGCGTCAGCGATGATCCGGCGCTGATCGCCCAACTCATGCCGGAGGGCTACCGCGCCAAAGCCCAACAGGTGATCATCTTCGACGTCGCCGCCTTCGACACCAATTGCCAGCAACATATCCCGATGATGTTTGAAGCAAACGACGTCGCCGCCGCACTCGACCATCTGAAAGCCCGCATTGCAGAGCTTGAAACAGAAAACGCGGCCCTCAAAGCCGCGTCGTCGATATAGAAACTGAGGAAGACGCGCGCCGCACCAAAACATGAGCGGCGCGCGATCTTAAATCACATCGCCCAGACGCCTGACGCATTGGAGCGATAGCCAAGCGATGTATAGGTCGCATCGATCAGCGACTGGCAACGCTCGTTGACGAGAATGCCGTTGCCCATGCGGTTCATATTATAGCCAAAGCTCATCTTGGCTTCGGGGTCCGCAAAGCCGATGGAACCGCCCATGCCGACATGGCCGAAGGCGCTGTCCGACATGATACAGCTCATGTTGTTGGTATTCGGGATCTTGCGATTGTCCATCGATTTCATGAAGCCGAGCGCAAAGCGCGAGGGGATCATCAATGTCGCGTCTTCATGTGTCGCCATCGAAACGCGACCCATGCGGACGAGCGTATCGGCGGACACAAGCTTGCCATTGGCAAGCGGCGCATAGAGCCCTGCGAGATTGCGTCCGTTGGATATGCCATTGGCCGAACCGATTTCAGCGGCATGGGCTTCGCGCGAATTGAAATTCGCAGCCCCGCCATTCATCAAAAAGAGATGCGCAGGAGACGAAGGATCGGTCATGACTTTTTGTGTGAACTTGGACGCGAGCGTCGCCGCATCCGGTTCGGCATAGATCATCGGCGCAACACGCCCCTCAAGGGCCTCGGGCAGACCGATATAGAAATCGAGCCCCAAAGGTTTTGCGATTTCATCGGCAAAAAATTTTCCGAGCCGCGTGCCGGACGCGCGATGCACAAGCTCGCCCACGGTCCACGCGAATGTGACACCGTGATAGCCGTTGCGCGTGCCCGGCTGCCAGAAGGGTTCTTCCTCTTCCAGCAATTTCACCATGTAGTCATAGTCATAATACGCACCATCCTTGAGTTTGGTGCGCAGATGCGGCAAGCCGACCGAATGATCGAGCATCATGGAGACGGTCGCCTCCTCCTTGCCGTTCTTGGCGAACTCCGGCCAATATTTGGCGACCGGCGCATCAAGATCGAGCAACCCGCGATCAGCCAGCAGATGCGCGCAAATGGCGGTCGCGCCCTTAGTACAGGAAAAAACAATCGACATTGTGTCACGCGTCCACGCTTCGCCGCCGCGTTCCTTCTTGCCACCCCAAATATCGACAAGCGTCTTGCCCTCAAGCGTTAGCGCCGCATTGGCCCCCACCTCGTCGCGGCTTTCGCAATTTTCAACAAAGGCATCAACAACAGACTTAAATTTGCTGTCGTACTGACCTTCGATCAGACCCGCCTTGGTTTCCTTGGAAAAACTCTGCAACGCCATATTTCTCTCCTGATGTCTTTTTATAATGATGGATTTTTTATTGCGGTGACGACGCGGTGCGCGGGCCGAACCCGTCGCGCACCAGCGTTTTTTTGATCTCCGCCGCCATAAGTGCGCGGCCTTTCTCGTTCAACGAAAGTCCGTCCCAACGGAACAATTCGTCGCGCACATTGCCCGCACCATCAAGGAACCCATCCGCCGTTTCGATATAATGGACGCGCGGGTCACTCTCCGCATAGGCTTTGACGAGCGCATTGGCGCGCTTGGCCCCGAGCCAGCGGGAAGACCGCATGGGTTCCGGATGGATCGAGACAAAATAGATCGGCGCTGCAATCCGTGCCTCACGCACCGTCGCAACAAAAGTTTTTAAATCATCCAGCACATCTTCCGGACGACGCCCGCGCACATCCGACAGATCGCTTTCGCCTGCGATAAGCACGATGGCACGCGGACGATAAGGTACGACAATGCGTGGCACATAGAAGGTGATATGTGAAATTTGTGCGCCGCCGAAGCCACGCGCGATGGTGGTGACAGGTGCCATATCCGTGCCCAGTGTCGTCCACTGGCGCACATCATCGTCACCCACAAACAACACAGCGCCGCGCGGCGGCGGATTCGACACATCGCGGCGCTCAAAGCCCGAAATATCACCCGCCCAATAGGCTGGATCGCCCGACGCCAGCAAGACATAGAGGAGGAAGCCGAATAGCGCGAGAGCGGCAAGAAAAATCATCCCGCCGATCATCAACAAACTTCGCCGCATCGGCTTCCGTCCCTTATATGCTTACAATCAATTCGCCTACAGACGAATTTTGGTATTATCCGCGTTCAGGCACCAGCACGATTTTGCCTTTGACCTTACGCGCGGCCATATCCTCAAGCGCGGAGGCCACTTCGGAGAACTTATACTCACGCGAAACATGCGGTTTCAACTTGCCAACCTTGAACCAGGCCATCAGCTCTTTCAGGTTTTCCTGATGACGCGCGGGTTCGCGGCCCGTGAACGCACCCCAGAAAACGCCGACGATCTGGCAACCTTTGAGGAGCGCGAGGTTAAGCGGAATTTTCGGGATGGGACCGGCGGCAAAACCAACGACAAGATAGCGCCCTTCCCAGTTTGTGGCGCGTAGCGCCGGTTCGGCATAATCGCCGCCGACCGGGTCATAAACAACGTCGGCACCCTGTCCGCCCGTCAGTTCTTTGATCTTGTCGGTAAGCGCCTTCTGCTGGTCGCGGTCGAGCGCCCCTGTCGGATAGACAAAGCCATCGTCCGCGCCGTGATCCTTGGCAACTTTAAGTTTTTCTTCTGTCGAGACCGCCGCAATGACGCGTGCGCCCATGGCTTTGCCAAGCTCCACAGCGGCAAGACCAACACCGCCGGCGGCGCCGAGCACGAGCAATGATTCACCGGGCTTAATCGCCGCGCGATCTTTGAGCGCGTGATGCGAAGTGCCATAGGTCATGAGAAAAGCAGACGCCGTGACATAATCCATCTCGGCGGGGATGGGCGTGACGCGGGCTTCATCAAGCGCAATCTCTTCAGCAAAGCCACCCCAGCCGCAAGAGCCGATGACACGATCGCCGACTTTGACCTTGGTAACGCCTTCACCGAGCTTCGTTACGATGCCCGACACTTCGCCACCAGGCGAGAAAGGCAGCGGCGGCTTGAACTGGTACTTGTTTTCGATGATCAGCACGTCGGGAAAATTGATCGCCGCCGAATGCACTTCGAGCAGCACCTGACCCTTCTGGGGCTCGGGCGACGGGACATCCTCGATCACAAGGCTCGACGGGGGTCCGTATTCTTTGCACAAAACGGCTTTCATGGTGCTTCCTCTGTTTTTTGGATGAATTTCTTATGGCCAATGGGTTCTGGGTCCAGATTTACCACAAGCTTTGCCCGCCTCGCCATATAAGCTCGCAATACGACTCATAACTCTCTAAACCGCAGGAACAGGGCATTTTATCAGGGGACTCTGGAATTCCCGGTCCGGTACCGCTATGTTGACCCCCCCAAACGCAAACAAACGAGTTTTATTGATGCTGAAATGCACGCGCTTATTTGCGGCCCCTTTGCTGGTGATGACTTTTGCCGTGGCGGGCGCCTTGGGCCTTGCGGCGACCCCGGTACAGGCCGCCGACGCCCCCAAGCTTCTCGGAAAATTTGATGACTGGGCCGCCTATGCCTATGGCTCGGGCAAAGACCGCATCTGCTATGTCCTGTCCGAACCGAAAAAGCAGGAGCCCAAAGGGGCGACACGCGGCGATGTCTATTTCATGGTGACGCACCGTCCCGGCCGCAACATCAGCAATGAAGTCAGCATGCGCGTTGGCTATCCCTTCGCCGATACATCCAAGCCCTTCGCCACAATCGACCAGGACCGCTACCAGATGTTCTCTGGTGTCTCGGAAGGTGGCGAGCACCAGAACTGGGCTTGGCTCGACAATGCCAAAGACGAAGGCAAAATGGTCAAGGCGCTCCGTGCGGGCTCCAGCATGATCATCAAAGGCACCTCGTCGCGCAAGACGCTGACCACCGACACTTATTCGCTCAAAGGCTCGTCCGCCGCCCTTAACAAGATCGACTCAGCCTGTAAGTAAGAGGGAAACCTCAGGGATTCGGGTGGTTTTTTCGCCGCATTGGCCCCCACCCCGCCTTCCATGCTATGAGACCGGCAAAGAAAGACCCCGCTCGCTCTTCAGGCGGGCGGGCCTTTTGCTTGTCCCGACGGATGGTCTGATCTCTTCATGGCGCAAAGCCTCGACATTGCTCACAAGCCTTCAAGCACCGCGCCCGACGCGGGCGCAGCGCCTGCGCGCGTCAATCTGCTGGGCCTGAGCCGCGCGCAACTCGCCGACGCCCTTGCCGATATGGGCGTCGCCCCGCGCGAAATCAAAATGCGCGTGACCCAACTCTGGAACGGCATCTACACACGCGGCCTCACCGACTTTGCCGAGATGACAACGCTCTCGAAAGACGCCCGCGCGAAATTCGGCCAGAGCTTCACATTGGCGCGCCCTGAAATTGTCACCGAGCAAAAGTCTGTCGACGGCACGCGCAAATGGCTGCTACGGCTTGCCTCCGACAAACCCGGCGTGCCCGGTCCCGAAGTTGAAGCCGTCTATATTCCTGAAGAAGGCCGCGGCACGCTTTGCATCTCGTCTCAGGTCGGCTGCACCCTCACCTGCTCCTTCTGCCACACCGGCACGCAAAAACTTGTTCGCAATCTGACGCCGGGCGAAATCGTGGGTCAGCTTTTAGTGGCGCGCGATGCACTCGGTGAATGGCCGAACTCAGGCCGTAATTCAGACGACCGCCTCGTCACCAATATCGTGATGATGGGCATGGGCGAGCCGCTTTATAATTTCGACAATGTGCGCGACGCGCTCGACATCGTGTCCGACGGCGAAGGCCTGTCCCTGTCGAAACGCCGCATCACGCTTTCCACCTCGGGCGTCGTGCCGGAAATCATCCGCGCCGGCGACGAAATCGGTTCAATGCTGGCGATTTCGCTTCACGGCGTCACCGACGCAACGCGCGACAAGCTCGTACCGCTCAACAAAAAATATCCGATCGCCGAATTGCTGGAAGCCTGCCGCAATTATCCCGGCCTGTCGAACGCACGCCGCATCACGTTTGAATATGTGATGCTGAAGGGCGTCAACGATAGTCTGGAAGACGCGAAATCTCTCGTGCGTCTCCTCAAAGGCATTCCGGCCAAGATCAATCTCATCCCGTTCAACCCCTGGCCGGGATCACCGTATGAGTGTTCCGACTGGGCGACGATTGAAAAATTCGCCGACGTCGTAAACCGCGCGGGCTACGCCAGCCCCGTGCGCACACCGCGCGGCCGCGATATCATGGCAGCCTGCGGTCAGCTGAAAAGCGAAACCGTGAAAGCACGCGCCAGCGACCGCTTTAAACAAGTACCCGCCGAAACGAACTAGCACGGCACGCGGGAACGGAAGGACAATCGTTTGACGAACCCGCAGCCCTCCCTTCGTCGCAGCATCGGCCTTGTTCCCCTCATCATTTACGGCGTCGGCGTCACGGTAGGTGCTGGCATCTATGTGCTGGTCGGCGTGACTGCCGGACTGTCGGGACCTCTCGCGCCCCTGTCCTTCCTCCTCGCCGCGCTCATCGCAGCGCCGTCCGCTTTTACTTTCGCCGAACTGTCAGCACGCATGCCGCGCAGCGCTGGTGAAGCGCTCTATGTACTCGAAGCCTTTGGAAATTTGCGTCTCTCCCAAATTGTCGGGCTCACCGTTGTCTTTGTCGGCGTCGTATCATCGGCAACCGTGACCAATGGCGCGGCAGGATATATCAGTGAAATTCTGAGCCTGCCGGACTGGCTCACCAAACTTCTCTTCATCGGCACTTTGGGTGCCATTGCCATGTGGGGTGTGGTTCAATCCGTCGTCGTGACTGTCATCCTCACGATTATCGAACTGGGCGGGTTGTTGCTCATCTTCGGCTTTGGGATCTGGAGCATCGGCAGTCCCGATATACTGCATTGGCCCGCATGGTCGCTACCGCTGACCGGCTTGGGCACAAGTGCTGTCGTAGGCGGCGTACTGACCGGCACGCTCATCGCCTTCTTCGCTTTTATTGGTTTTGAAGACCTTGTGAATATGGCCGAGGAAGTGCGCGACCCTGAACGTGTCATGCCGCGCGCCATCACATGGACGCTGATCCTGACCACATTCCTCTATCTCACCATCGTCACGATTGCGATCAATGTTGTGCCGCCCGCCGAACTCGCTGCAAGCGACGCACCTCTGGCGCTTGTTTTCGAGCGCGCTTCCGGCCACAGCGCCGCCGGTTTTGCCGCCATCGCCGTGCTCGCCACCGTCAACACAGTCTTGGTGCAGATCATCATGGCCTCGCGTGTGCTCTACGGCATGGTCGGTTCAGGCGCTATGCCCGCCATTTTCGGACGCATCAATGCCCGCACACAGACGCCCGTCATCGCAACAGGCATTGTCATTGCCATTGTCTTGCTGCTTGCGATCGTCTTTCCCTTGGCTGGTCTTGCCCGCACGACAACTTTTATCGCGCTGAGCATTTTCACCATCGTCAATCTGGCCCTCTGGCGGATCAAGCTGCGGGACAATTCCAAACCGAGCCACTTCACCGTGCCGATCTGGGTGCCAATCACAGGTACGCTGCTAAGCAGCGCCATTCTCGTCTTCGAGATTGTGCAACTCGTGAGCTGACAAAGTTCTTTGGAGGTCGGATATGTTTGCTGTCATCTATCGCTGGCGTGTCGAAGCAAAACACGAGGCCGAGTTTCAACGCCGCTGGCACGAGATCACCAACGAAATTGTCAAACATCACGGCGGTGGCGGCTCGCGCCTTCATCGCGCAGACAACGGCGACTGGGTCGCCTATGCCCGCTGGCATTCAAAGGACGCGCGCAACAAAGCCTTCGCCGCCCGCCAGCGCAAGACGACACAAAACACGCCCCAGGGCGAAGGCAAGGCAAAACTCGTCGAGGAAGTCTGGCTCAAGATCACGGACGATCTCTTGATACCGGAAAAAGAACTGCCCCCGTCATTCCACTAACCAGCTCACGCCGCCTGAACCGCAAACTGATCCGTCGCTGCAAAGCTCGGCCGCGCCCGCATCCGCGTCAGCCACTGCTCCGCCAGCTTGTGATCCTTGAGCACCGCCCGACCTTCTTCAGTGAAGCTCGCCAGATGCAAATGCGGAAAAAGAAAACAATCAGCGATTGTGAGCCGATTGCCGCCCAGAAAATCATGCAGCCGCAGCGCCCGCGTGATGACCGCAAGCTGGTCACGCATCTGCTGCGCTGACGTCGCGATCAATTCCTCATCCGGGACACCATCTTGCATCGGCACCAGCAGGCGTTGCTTGGCAAGCCCGTTGGTCATAGTCGGGAAAAAATACGCGTTCACCAGACTGATCCAACGCAACACATCGGCCTGCCCCAGAGGATCATCGGGCTGCAGCGCCGGTCCGTCGAAGGCACCGTCGATGTAATGGGCTACAGCAGACGTCTCGTAGACAAAGACGGCGCCATGCTGCAGCACCGGTGACTTGGCAAAGGGATGAAGGCGGCGGTGCAGCTCGCTGCCGGTCTCGATCTCTTTCAAAGACCAATCCACGCCTTTTTCCGCCGCCACCATCGTCGCCGTCCAGAGATAAACGCTTGGATTCTGCGAGTAAAAAATAATATTCGCCATTGAACGCTCCCTCGCTCTCAACCCGACCCGCATGAGATTGGGGCTCCATGCCTCTGCCACAAGTGCAAAATCTCCGCATACCTCTCACTACTGACAATTGGTTCCCGACGATTTCGGCAATTGGCGGCTTTCATCGGAAGCCAAAGCCCACATCTTTCCCCGACGGAAGCAAACCCTTCCGTGCATCGAACGGGGAATGACCATGACAACTTTTCTTTGGATAGAACTCGCAGCAGCAGGCATCATGCTTGCGCTCATCTGGCTGGCCTTCCAGCACCGTGAACGCGCCGAAGTCGACAGCCTGCGCGACAAAGCCCCCGGTCGGTTTGTCCGTCTCAGCGATGGTGTCACCCATGTTCTGGACCTCGGGCCACGCGACGGCGAGGTGGTCCTGCTCGTTCCCGGTGCCACACTGGGCCTTTGGGTCTGGCACGATTTGCCGCTGACGCTCTCCAATGCGGGTTACCGCGTTATCGCCTTCGATCTCTATGGCCGCGGCCTGTCTGATCGTCCGTACACAACCTATAATGCCGATCTCTTTGACCGGCAGATCGTTGACCTCCTGCAAGAACTTCGGGTGCCACAGCCCGTCTCGCTGGTCGGCCTCGCCTTTGGTTGCCCCATCTCGGCCAATTTTGTGCTGCGCCATCCCGATGCCGTCAAACGCGTGTGCTTCTTCGGCCCCGATGGTTTCGGTGTGGTGATGACCGGCATGGCCAAACTCGTGCAACGCCGCCTCATCGGCGATTTTCTCTTTCGCCTCATCGGCAACAAGGCACTCATCGCCAGACTGCCCGGATACTCCACCAACAAAAAAGTGCTGACATGGCTGGAGGCAAACTACACACCGGACCTCGATCTCAAAGGTTTCAAGCGCGCGCTTCTCTCCTCAATCCGCAATATGCCCATACACGACGCCCGCGATCTCTATGCCCGTGTCGATCAAACAGGCAAGCCCTTCATGTTCATCTGGGGTCGCGAAGATCACGTAACGCCCATCCCGCCGCGCTTCGATCCGGCGGCGATTTTTCCGCGGGCCAACATGCATCTCCTGCCCCGCGTCGGTCATCTGCCGCATGTCGATGCGCCGGAGGCCACCAACGAGCGTCTTCTGGCCTTTCTGCGTGACGACAAAGCCCCCGTCGCCTTCGCCGCCAAATAACAGACCTTCACCCGAACAACGGACCAGACCCATGACCGATCTCACGGCGCTGAAAAGCGACGCGCTTCACCTTGTCGATACGCTGAGCCCGCAGCTCATCAGCATAAGCCATCAAATCCACGCCAATCCCGAACTGGCTTTTGAAGAACATAAATCTGCAGCCACCCTCGCCGATGCCGCAGAAGCGGCAGGCCTCGCCGTCACGCGCGCCGCCTATGGTCAGGACACGGCCTTCAGCGCCGACTTCGGTGCCGCAAGCGGCCCGCGCATCGGCATTTTGAGCGAGTATGATGCGCTACCGGGCATTGGACATGCCTGCGGCCACAACATCATCGCCGCCATCGGTCTGGGCACCAGCCTCGCTTTGCACGGATTGGGCGCGCGTCTGCCCGGTGGTGTGCGCTATCTGGGCACACCTGCCGAAGAGCGTGGCTGCGGCAAAGAACTTATGGCCAGACACGGCGCATTTGACGGGCTTGATGCCGCCATGATGCTGCATCCGGCAGGCATCAATGCCAAAGCGACCCGCACCATGTGCATCTCCGAAGTGCGCGCCACATTTCACGGCCGCAGTGCCCATGCCGCCGTCTATCCCGAAGGCGGCCGCAATGCACTCGACGCCGCCACCATCGCTTATATCGCCATCGGCCAATTGCGCCAGCACATGACGAACACATCGAAGGTTCACGGCATCATGGAAAAGGGCGGTCTCGCCCCCAACATCGTGCCGGATCACACCCGCCTCAGTTACTTCATCCGCGCCCTCAATGCGCCGGAACTCGATGCCCTGAGAAAGCGCGTGGAAAATTGCTTTCAGGCGGGTGCCCTCGCCACCGGCTGCGAGCTGGAACTCACATGGTCAGAAGCCGACTATCTCGACATGAAGGTCAATCTCTCTCTCGCGGATACTTACGAGGCACACGCCCGCACACTCGGTCGTGAATTCATTCCATACGACATCCTGCCGCTCGGCGGCACGGATATGTCGAATGTCTCGCATCGCCTGCCGGTACTGCATCCGCTCATCGCCTGCGCACCTTCCAATGTGATGATCCACGATCCCGCCTTCGCCAAATGGGCAGGGTCCGAAAGCGGCGATCAGGCCATCATCGACGGCACCAAAGCATTGGTGATGACAGCTCTTGATTTTCTGGGTGATGAAAACTTGCGCCACCGCGCGCGTTCCGAGTTCGAGGCCACTGCGGCGCAATCGGCCACCGCCATTGCGCTCGCCTTCAATCCGTCAGGCGCACATGGTGCTGCCGGTTGCGGCTGTTGCTAGCGTCTGGCCCATTCAAGCGCGTCTTCCAGCCGGTCATTGCCCCAGAAGAGTTCATCACCGACAAAAAAACTCGGCGCACCGAAGACACCGCGGGCAATAGCTTCTTCTGTCTGCGTTTTTAAACGCGCTTTATGCTCGGGCGTATTTGCGCGCGCGATGGTGGCGGCTGGATCAAGACTCAGTGCCTTGAGGATCGCGGCAAGCACGCGATCGTCTGAAATATCTTCCTGCTCAGCAAAATTCGCAAGATAGGCCGCGCGGGTGAAGGAAGCTCCCCAGCCTTCGTCGCTGCCGAGCAATGCCAGACGCGCCGCCTTCAATCCGTTCTGCGGAAAACGTACAGGCTCTTTCAGGATCAGCCCGTCGGCTTTACAGATACGCGCCATATCGCGCCACATATATTGGCCTTTGACGGGATAGATGTTGAAGGGACTATCGTTCCAACCCTGCGCGCCGAAAATCGGCCCCAACAAAAAGGGTCGCCACAGAACATCAACACCGGCGGCCTCAGCGAGCCGTCCGACCCGCATAGCAGCGGGATAGGAATAAGTACTGGCAAATTCGTAAAAGAATTCGACTTTCATCAGTCTGCTCCACCATCAATATTTTATATGCTGAAGCATCGCACAGGGTTTGGAAGCCTCAATCAGCGCAACAGACGTTGCGTTTGTTCACTTGTGCGGAATCGGAAGAACGAAATTGCACCCCTGACCGGGGCAGTGAAAATCTGCCTGCCTTTCACGTCTGTCGCTCCGTCTTTTCACACATGCGTTTCGCCGCCCAGTTTCAGCAACCGTATCATGTCACTGATGAGTTCGATGTCGCGCACCAGCTTTCGCGCCTGATCGGGATCGCGCGCATCCGCCCACATGGAATATTTAGGAAAGTAGTCACGGCCTCCGTCAACGGCGAGCCAAAGATGGCCGCGATCAAAAGCGGCACAGAGTGATCCGTCCACGCGTGCCTTCAAGGCCAGCATCCGCTCCATAAAGGCGGGCGTCAGCAAATAGCGTGCTTCGATCTGGTCGGAGCTGGTCACATCAAACACAGCTTCAAATCGCGGGTCTTCGAGCTGCACATGACAGTCATTGCCGAAAATCCCTTCGACAAAATGTCTGACCGAGCCGCGATCCGCAACGATCAATGTGCGGCTTTCAAAGGGCTTTGCCACATCCACCCGCGCCAGCAAGCCGTGAAAGACCACTGTTTCCGTATCGGATTTCTTGTTCTTGCTGCGCCTGTGGAGCAGCGCCTCGCCAATGCAGAAATCCACATTATCCAGACGCCCCTGCACCTGATCGCTTAGGTCATGTCTCGTGAAGGAGGGCAGAATACCGAGCCGCTCAAACTGCTCCAGAAAAGCGTAGGGAAGCTTTGCCTGATATTGATATCCGAAATGCCCGAACACGCGCTGCGCCAGCGTCTCGTTGAATGTGTCCGACCACACAAAAAGCGGGTAGCCGAGCATGCCCCCGATGACAAATCCAGCAGCAGCCACAAAAATAAAAAAAACCAGTGAGATTTTCAGAAAACCGAGCATCAATACGCAAATCAACGCCGTAACGCCGCCCGTCACCCACCAACGCCGCGCTACCTTTGCGGCCAGCACTCTGCGCTGTTGCTCCTCCTCTTCAAGCCAAGGCGCGATCTCGCGGGCGAAGAACCCGTCGAAATCTGTAGCCTCATCACCCATGATGTAGGGAGAGGCCGAAGGCGCACCGCTCGTCACGCGATCACTTCATATGGTCGGAGACGCGCACAGGCTCGCGAGCGACCGCGTCCGTGATTTCGTAAAACGGAAAGGTCGACACATTGGCCCATTGCGCGATAACAGAGCCGGGAAAGACCTCGACCGCATTATTGAGCGCCGTGACGGAGGCATTATAAAACCGCCGCGCTGCCGCGATGTTGCTCTCCACTTCTTCGTAAGTCGCCTGCGCCCGCGTGATCGTCTCCGCCGAGCGCAATTCAGGGTAATTCTCAGCAACCGCAAACAACCGACCGATACCGGCATCAAGCGCGCGCGACGCCTCCAGATGCGCGCCCGCCGCTGCCGGATCGTCCTTGTCATAGGGTGCATTCACCATGCTCCGAAGCGAGGTCAGGCTGGTGAGCAAAGCCTTTTCATGGGTCATGAATTTCTGGGCGAGTTCCAGCACATTAGGCAACAGGTCAAAGCGCATCCGCAATTGCACGTCGATGCCGCCCATGGCTTCACGCACCCTGTTGCGCCGGGTGATGAGGCTCACATACCAGGCGTAACCCGCCGCGGCGATACCCGCCAATATCAGGAACAAAACCTGAACTCCACCCATCTGCATCCCTCCTCAATCAAATCTGACGCAAGCAACGCGCCGCATTGGACTATAACCATGAAAAGACACCGCGACATTTTTTCGGGGCTCGCGGCAAGCGCGGGCACTACGCTTGCCGCTCACAGCGATTTGCCTATAGTGCGGCGCAACACGGGCCGGCCCGCGACACGAGCGGGCGCGATAAACAGGAAATGACATGAGCGGCGTGAAAAAAGACGTGAAAAAAGTTGTGCTGGCCTATTCAGGCGGCCTCGACACATCGGTCATCCTGAAATGGTTGCAGGAAACCTATGGCTGCGAGGTCGTGACCTTCACCGCCGATTTAGGGCAAGGCGAAGAGCTTGAGCCGGCCCGCAAGAAGGCCGAGATGCTCGGCATCAAAGAAATTTTCATCGACGACCTGCGCGAAGAATTCGTCCGCGACTTCGTCTTCCCGATGTTCCGCGCCAACGCGCTTTACGAAGGCATCTACCTGCTAGGCACCTCCATCGCGCGACCCTTAATCGCAAAGCGCCAGATCGAGATCGCGGCCCTCACAGGTGCCGACGCCGTTTGCCACGGCTCGACCGGCAAAGGCAATGATCAGGTGCGCTTTGAAGTGAGCTACGGCGCCCTGAACCCCGACATCAAAATCATCGCGCCGTGGCGCGAATGGGAATTGTCCTCACGCACCAAGCTCATCGAGTTTGCCGAGAAGCACCAGATTCCGATTGCCAAGGACAAGCGCGGCGAAGCGCCCTTCTCGGTTGACGCAAACCTGCTGCACACATCGTCTGAAGGCAAGGCGCTGGAAGACCCGGCAGAAGAAGCGCCCGAATTCGTATATCAGCGCACCGTCTCGCCGGAAAACGCCCCCGACAAGCCGACTTATATTGAAGTAGGCTTTGAACGCGGCGACGCGATCTCGATCGACGGTGTGGCCATGTCACCCGCGACGATCCTGACAAAGCTCAACGAGCTCGGCGGTGCCAATGGCATCGGTCGTCTTGATCTCGTTGAAAACCGTTTCGTCGGCATGAAGTCGCGCGGCATTTACGAAACACCCGGCGGCACGATCCTCATTGCCGCGCATCGCGGTATTGAATCGATAACGCTCGACCGCGGCGCGATGCATCTCAAAGACGATCTGATGCCGCGCTACGCCGAACTCATCTACAACGGTTTCTGGTGGTCACCGGAACGCGAAATGCTTCAGGCTCTTATCGACAAAAGCCAGGAACATGTCGCGGGCATGGTGCGTCTCAAACTCTACAAGGGCAATGTCTCGGTGGTCGGCCGCTCCTCGCCCAATTCCCTTTATTCGATGGCGCATGTCACCTTCGAAGAAGATGCAGGTGCTTACGATCAGAAAGACGCCGAAGGCTTTATCAGACTCAATGCGCTGCGACTGCGGTTGCTTGCAGCGCGCAACAAACGGATCAACGGTTAAATGCGTATCGAAGCTATCCCGATCGGCGTCAATCCTCCCCATGACGTCAACGTCATCATCGAAGTGCCCCATGGCGGGCATCCGGTGAAATATGAAATGGACAAAGCGTCGGGCACGCTGTTCGTTGATCGTTTCATCCACACGGCCATGCAATATCCGGCCAATTACGGCTTCGTGCCGCACACATTGTCGGACGATGGCGATCCTGTTGACGTGCTCGTCGTGAGCCGTATTCCGGTGGTGCCGGGTGCCGTCGTGCGCTGCCGCCCCATCGGCGTGTTGCTGATGCAGGACGAAGCGGGCATGGACGAGAAAATCATCGCCGTGCCGGTTGAGAAGCTCAACCCCTATTACAAGAACACGCTCAACTACACCGACCTGCCGGAAGTCTTCATCAAACGCGTCGCGCATTTCTTCGAACATTACAAAGATCTCGAAGAAGGCAAATGGGTGAAGATCGAACGCTGGGGCGACGCCGCCGAAGCGCGTCAGATCATCATGGATTCGATTGAGAAGGCGAAAGCAGCAGGCTGACGCTTGAGTCAGCCGTCAATTGAAAGCGCAAGAGTGCGGCTTATCTCGGTAAGGGATAAGCCGCTTTCTTTTTGCCATGTGCCGAAAGCCGCCTGCACAGCCCGCATGGATTTTTGCGATCCGGGTGCCTTGTCAACGACGCACGCATGCGCGAGCGCGGCAACGACCGAAGGTGATAGCAAGAACCCGTCAACACCTGCGTGTCGCAAGAAGTATTGCGCCGAGGCACCCGACAGCCGCGACCCGCGCTTCTTCAATATGTCGAGCAGATCAACAAACCCGTCGGGCTTTGACGCGGCAAAGAACGCGCCCGCCGATCCGTGCTCACGAATAAGTTCTGTCACGAAACGCGCATTCTCAATGGTCGCTTTGATCTTTGCCCCGTTACGCACAATGCGTGTGTCGGACACAAGTCGCCCCATATCCTCGCCGGAATAAAATGCGACGTGATGCGGATCGAAACCGTCGAAGGCTTCTTCAAACCCCGGCCATTTCGCCTCGATGATTTTCCAGACAAAACCTGCCTGAAAAACAGAACGCGTCATCAGCGCGAGCCAGCGGTCGTCAGACATTTTGCGGATAGCGGCTGCCGATTTCGGCCTCACCATGTGGGCTTTAAGCCCCGCCTCACCGCCATGACGCTTCAGAGCCCGCGCACGGATCGTCTTGAAACTCTGCATGATGTCGCCTCTCCTCAGGGTTCGTGGCCTTAAACATCAGGGTAGTGACCAAACCGCCTCAAGCCCAAGCACATTGCGCGCAATATCCTGCGCAAGTTCGCCGCCGCTGCGGGAATTGGTCAGGATCACAACGCCTGAGCGACGCTCGGGATCCATCACCATCAGACTTTCAGACCCGAGCACTGAGCCGCGCATCCAGCGTGTCTCCGCCATCCCGTCGCGGCGCACGCCGGTGACAAGCGACCAAAAAAAAGGACCGCCTGCAGGTACGGAATCAGCATAAAGCCTTTCGCGCGTCGCGCGCGTCAGCGGCGGCCCGTCCATCAGCGCGATCATCAGACGCGCCATGTCAGGTGCTGTCGTGCGGAAAGACGTCGCCGCATTGGCCTGAGGCACCCCGCGCAACGCATCAAACTGCGCCACTGGTATCGACCATTTGAGAGCCGGCGAAAAACCACCAAGCGCAATTGCGCCTGCGAGCACGACAATGATCCACTCGCCGCCCGCGCCGCCGCGCGTGATGATGCCATCGCGCGCGCGCGCCAGTCCCACGATGTAAAGGAGGTAATAGGCAAAACCCGCGAGCATGGCGATCACGGCGGCGCAGGCAAGCGCCACGCCGATGATGAACACCGCCGATGCCAAACCAAACCCCCACCAGACAATCACCATCGCAAATGCTGTGCCGCCAACGACCGGCCACAAATAGTCGAGTGGTTCGAGGCAACGCTGAAAGGCAAAGCGCGACAGGGCCCAGAAAACAACAAGCAAACCGACGAGCGCTGCGAGAAACGGAACGTAGAAAACCGTCAGCAAAAACCCGAGCCGCACATAAGCCTGCGCTTCAAACGCTTGTGTCTCCGGTGTCAGCAAAAAGTGCGATTGCGTGAGCCCGAGCGGTCCGAAGACACGCGATTGCGCCACAACATCAAGCGGCTCGCCGGTAAGTCGCTCAATCACATATTGGAGATAGATAAATCCAACGCCGGAGCGTCCAAAGCGGCTGCCGGGATCAAAGCCGGTGCGGCGCGATGGATGCGCCACATTATTGCCGAGACCCGATGTCTGCGTCAGCACATGACGGAGCGTCACTTGCGCATTGTCATCACGGTCGGTGAGCCAGGGTGTGTCGAGATCGCGCGACAGAGGTGCATCGAGAAACATCAGCTTATCGTCAACGAGCGAAAGCGCGGCCAATGCCTCAACGGTTTGCCCCAACTCACCCGCCTGAAACAGCGTATCCGGCGTCACCGGCCCCTCGTCGCCCTTGTCCGCCTTGCCGAAAGTGCCTGCGTAAACAATCGCTCCCTTTTCGACAATCGCCACCGCCACGCCGGGCACATCAAATTGTTTCATCCGGTCGGGCACAAATATACCGAGCGCGCGTGCCATCTCATCTTGCGGCCAGCCGAGCATGCCGCCTGCCGCGCGCGGATCATCCGCATACGCGGCCTGCGGCAGCACAAGCACAGTCAGCAGCAAAAACGCCTGAAGCCCCCCTGCCCGCATTTGACGAGCAAGAGCCCGGGTGATTAATTTGACGTGCACATGCTCACAGGAGAGTTGATGTCTGCCTTTGGAGAAAAGACGCGAGCCTGATCGAACCGATGTTCGGCAGATGTCTCGCAAGTAGCTGCAGGCTTTGGCGCCTGCTTCAGCGAACAGCCTAGCGCGTTCGCCTGAAGCTTTATGCGCAGCCCGCGTTCTGCGACTTTTCTCCAAGGCTATATTTCTCATGAACGTCTCAAAGTTCGAGCAGCGCGTGCTTCACGCTCTCGCTCAAGGTGCGTCTATCCGTGTCGAAAAAGATGATAAAGGAAAGATTCAATCCGTCATATGCGTGACGCGCGAAGGCTGGGTTTTATCTGACTGCACACTCAGCACATTCAGAAGTCTCAAGCGCCGCCGCATGATCGGCTCACGACTGAGCAGTCCGTACCGGATCACGCGTGAAGGGTTGATAGCGGTGCGGGCGCAGCTGGACAATCGTTAGCTCAAATCGGTGCATCGAGTGGAATGCGGGGCGCCTGACGACGCAGCCCCAAAGCCTCGATGCGCTGATAGACCTCTTGATCCATCGGACCAAGGGCCTCGGCCTCCAGCGCCATTTTCAGTTCGGCGCGGTTTTTGACGCCCAGCACCAGCGTATCAACACCGTCAATGGCGAGCGCATAGCCATGCGCCAGTTCTGCCGGATCGCGGCCAAGCTCTTTGGCAAGGGCACGGAAAGGAGCCGCTCTGGCAAAATCCTGTGCTTCGGGATCAGTGCTCTTAAGGGGCCGGTCGAGCGCAGCGGTAAGTGCACCGGCCTGAACCGCACGAATGCCCATGACGCCCACATCATTGTTGACCGCCGTGCGGATGATGTTGCGCGCCTCCGTGGGCTCTTCATAGCGGCGCATATTGCCCGCACTGTCGAGCAAATTGGTGATGGCCTGCACAACGGCGGGCTTGGGCTCACCACGCAAGGCTTCCATGATCGAGCGTGGCAGGCCAGTGCCCGTGATGCCCCATGCCCCGATAAGGCCCTTGGCTTTCAGCGCCTCAAGGGCCGGCACAATCTCGCCTTCATAGACCGACCACGGCACGGCGCCGTAAGTGTGATAGGCGACATCATCCGTATAGGAATAATCATCAGGATGAATGTTAGAATGCAGGAAAAAAATATCGGCTTGCTCGCGCTTCAGCGTTTTAAGACTTGCCACAACAGAAGCCTCAAGCCTGCCCGCCACATCTTTGAAATGACGCGAGCCCAACATATTCTTGGTCGTAACGCGCACGCCGTCCGGCCACTTGCCGTCAAACGCCTCGCCGACCACGCTTTCAGCTTCACCGCGTCCATAGAGCGGCGCGAGATCCAAAAGCGTAATGCCGCTTTCAACCGCAAACCGGACGGTTGCAATTGCTTCGTCACGTGTTGTCTCGCCCCAGACCTGACCCAAGCCGCCGCCGCCGAGTGTCAGGGCGCTCACAGGCCAGAGTTTTCCGAGCTGACGCATCTGCATGGGCGTGTTCCTTCAGGCGATGGAAGCGGGCACAGCAACACCGTGCTGACGGCAGGCGGCAATGACGGCATTGCGCATGAGGCAGGCAACCGTCATCAGCCCGACGCCGCCCGGCACCGGTGTAATGGCACCAGCCACTTTAAGCGCGGCGGTGAAATCAACATCGCCCACCAGCCGCGTCTTACCTTCGCCCTTCTCGGGCGCGGGCACACGGTTGATGCCGACGTCGATGACAATGGCACCGGGTTTGATCCACTCGGCTTTCACCATCATCGGTCGCCCGACCGCCGCCACCAGAATATCGGCGCTACGGGCAATAGCGGGGAGATCTGCCGAACGACTATGGGCAATCGTCACGGTGCAGTTCTCGCGCAACAAAAGCTGCGCCACCGGTTTGCCGACGAGATTGGAACGCCCGATGATGACGGCGTGTTTACCGGCGAGCTTGCCGCCGCTCGCGTGCCTGGCCATCAGCAGACATCCTTCAGGTGTCGCGGGCACCATAGCGGGCAAGCCGCTTGTAAGCCGTCCGGCGTTGAGCGGATGTAAGCCATCGGCATCTTTCACCGGATCAATGGCGTCGATCACCGCCTGTTGCGAAATCTGGTCAGGCACGGGAAATTGCACGAGGAAGCCATGGATCGCAGGGTTGGCGTTCAGCTCCGCGACTTTGGCCAGCACTTCGGCCTCGCTCGATGTTGCGGGCATCTTGTATTCGAATGAATTCATACCGGCTTCAATCGTCGCCTTGTGCTTGTTGCGCACATAGACTTCGCTCGCCGGATCATTGCCGACCAGCACAACACCGAGACCGGGGGTGAGCCCGTGTGCAGCTTTCAGTTCTGCCACAGCTGCCGCCACGCGGGCCTTGAGTTCAGGTGCCAGCACCTTGCCGTCGATGAGTTGCGCGTCAGCCATATTATTCCTCGTTATCAGGCGCAAAGAGCGGCGCGAGCACCGCCATCAATTGATCGGGATCACCGGCAATGGAAATGGTTTTGTTGCGCTCGCTCGCACCCGAACGAATGGCAAAACCCGATTTCGGCAATCCCCATGATTTTGCCAGAAGCTTGATGACCGCGTCATTGGCTTTGCCCTTGTCCGGCACCTCGCGCACATAGACCCTCAGAAACCGGCGGCCGGCAGCATCTTCACCGATGTCACCGATGCGCGCCGTCGCCGATTTCGGCGTCACGCGCAATTGCAGCGTAACGCCTGATGTCATTGTCTTCAGCAATTCTGCGAAGGCTTACATTCCCATCGTCAGCGACAGATAGATTTGCAAAAGCAGTTGCGGCACGTAGAACAGCGCCAGCAGCAGCACCAGCGGCGACAGATCAATGCCGCCAAGATTGGGCATATAACGCCGGATCGGCGCCAGCGCAGGTTCGGTGAGACGGTAAGTGACATCAACCACGGTGTAGATAAAGCGGTTCTGCGTGTTGACCACATTGAAGGCGATCAAAAAGCTCAAAACCGCACTGGTGATGACGACATAGGAGTAGAGCCTGCAGACGGTGAAGAGTAGGTCAAAGAGAACGGACATAGGCCCCTGCACAGTGAGCCGACCTTGGTCGGTCTTGAAGGCGGGGCGCGGAAGGCCCCCGTCAGGCCACAGATGTAAAGCCACGCGCCTGCCGGTTCAAGCGCGGCTTTGCTCCGTTTCCGGATGCACTGCCGCGCCTTCCGAATTTGTCGGACCTCCCCGCCTCCTCACTTGACACCAAGCGCGTGCCGACCTAAAGAACCGGACCACTCCGGGGCCGTAGCTCAGTTGGGAGAGCGCCTCGTTCGCAATGAGGAGGTCAGCGGTTCGATCCCGCTCGGCTCCACCATTCCCGGAGTGGTTTTTTCAGAGAAATATGATGTAAATCAATGACTTGGCGTAAAAGCTGATGTCGTTGACACAGGCTCCGTGCGAGGTGCAAGCGACAGCGCGGGAGCTTCTGCGCGTGTCGTGGCAAAGCCCGTCGCTGTGCCCGGCATCGGGCCGGGAAGGCGGCCGGTCGCCATCCGCGCCGCACCACCGGTCGCATCATCAGACGCGACAGTGGCCACCGCATCGCCCGCCGTCCAGCGGATACGCCAGATCACATTGGCCACATCGTCTGAAACGAGGAGCGATCCGTCACGGGCACGCGCAAGCCAGACAGGACGGCCCCAGAGGCCACCCTTGGCACCGGTAGGTCCGCCGCCAAAGCCTGCGACAATGGTTTCATAAGCCCCGTCGGGCCTGCCCTCGCGGAACCGCAGCCGGACAATGGCGCTGGCACTGGCACCTTCCGTGCGCGTGCCGTGCAGAGCGACGAGCGCATCACCGTTCCATTCGGGTGGCAGACCTGCAGCGATCTCCTCCTCGTCAGCCTCATCCGTCACCGGCGTCACAAACAATAGTCCGGACGGGCCTGAATGGGGCTGGAACAACACATCAGGCGCAAGGCTTGTGGCCACAAGATCAGGACGCAGCTCACCGAATTGCGGATCGGCATGGGCCCCGATATAGGCGTAAGGATAGCCATAAAAGCCATGGGGTGTGAGACGCGTGAAATAATCCGGCACAAGTCCGGCGCCGAGACCGAAGCGTTCGTTCACGACGGCATATAAATCATCCGTACCGGGATAAAAAGCCAGTCCCAAAGGATTACGCAAGCCCGAGGCATAGGTTGTCTGCGCATTACCATCAGCGCGGAACTGCTGAATAGTAGCGCGCGGATGGGGGTCTTCGCCGACATTGGTAGCACTGCCGATGGCGACAAAAAAATGTTCACCGTCAGGCGCAAAAACAATTTCGCGCGTGATATGGCCGCCGCCCGTACCGAGCGCGCCGGGTCGCGTCACAAGCGTGCGCGGCAGGGCCTTCATAGCCTCGCCGTCAAAGCCCACACGCCAGACCGCACGCCGGTCGGCGACATAAAGCGCATCGCCCTGCACCACAAGTCCCGTCGGCTCGCGGAACCCGTCAGCGAAAATCACACGCATATCCGCCTTACCGTCGCCGTCGCTGTCCCGCAGCGCCAGCACATTGCCCTCACGCGTCTGCGCTACATAGATAGTGCCGTCAGGCCCGACGCTCATCTCGCGCGGGTGACTGAGGCCAGCGGCAAAAATACCCGCAACAAAGCCGTCCGGCACACGCGGCAGCGCGCCGTCAGGGCGGACAACATTCGGTGCAGATTTGCCAACCGGCGGGTGGCTGTAAGGGGCAGGCAGAGATGAGGCTTTAAGTTCGAATCTGTGTCCGACGCCGCCCGTAGGGGCATCTGCTTCGGCAAGGGTCGCTGCCGCAACAAGGCCGAGCGCCAACCCGCCTGCCATGCAAAGCAGGGTGGCTATGCGAGCCGATGGGGGGGCCGATCTTGTCATTTTCGTCCCGTGGCGTTTCTTAAGGGGGAGTCCGGCACGTTCAGCTCGAAATCCCCGTACACCGCCAGTTTCACAGACAATCACGCCCGAATTGCGGCAGAGCCTGTGTCAGCACTTTGCGGCATCCAGCGGTCGAGGAAACGCGATAGCCATTGCCGCAGGCTCTGGTCGTGGGTGGCGCGGCCCTCGTGGTGCAGTTCTGCAGCCTGAGCGCCGGGCAACACCAGCCTGTGGCTCGCATGTTCAAGCCAGAGCTTCATCATCGGTGTGGTGAGTTCGGGATGAAACTGGATGCCATAGGCACAGTTTCCATAACGCATCGCCTGCACAGGGAAATCCTTCCCCTCCGCCAGCATGGTCGCACCGCGCGGCAGGTCAAAGCCTTCAACATGCCATTGATAGACATGCTGCGGATTGTCGAAGAGATCAGCCCCCGCCGCCGTCGGGCGGATTGGGAAATAGCCCACTTCGCAGCGCTTATCCTCGCGGCCATAAACGCGGGCGCCGAGGCTCTTGGCCAGCATCTGACCACCGAGGCAAATGCCGAAATAGGGCTTGTCGGAAGGGAGCGCGACATTGGAGATCCAGTTGATCTCGTCGCGAACGAAGGGCAGATCATCATTGACGCTCATCGGTCCGCCGAAAATGATCGTCCCGTCATGTTCGTCGAGGGTGGCAGGCAGCGGCTCACCCAGCGCATGGCGGCGTATATCGAGTTCATAGCCGCGCCGGATCAATTCCTGCCCCACACGTCCGGGGCTCGAATGGGCTTGGTGAAGAATGACCAGAATGCGGCGCGTAAAGCTCATTGTCATAGCGTGAACCCGGTTTGTCCCCTCACGTTAATCTGGGGGTGCAGGCCCCCGGCGCACAAGGACGCGGGGGCCACACCGGAACGATTATCTCACGCACGGCTTAAGAAAGTCTGGCCGTAAGGCAAGCGGGATCGGTTACATGGCGGAAATGCCGCCATCGAGCTTCAGCTCCGCGCCCGTCATGAATTTGGATTCGTCAGACGCCAGATAGAGCACCGCATAAGCAATGTCATCGGGATCGCCGATAATGCCGAGCGGCACCTGCTTGGCAAGCTTGCGCACCAACTCGCTTTTCTCCATGCCGCGCGTCATGCCGTCAAGGATCGGCGTGTCGATAAAGGTCGGATGGATCGAGTTCGAACGGATCCGGTAGCCGAGCTTGGCGCAATGCAGCGCCACTGATTTCGACAGCAGCCAGACCGCCGCCTTGGCAGCATTATAGGCGGCCATATTGTGACCGGCGATCAAGCCCGCGATGGATGACGTGTTGATGATCGAACCCGGCGCATGCGGCACCATATAGGGGATCGCATATTTGCAGCCGAGAAACACACTGTCGGCGTCCACCGCCATCACGCGCTTCCACGTTTCAAAATCCGTGTCCTCAACCGTCGTGCCGCCGCCGATGCCGGCATTGTTGAAGAGCACGTTGATGCCGCCCATCATCTTGTCGGCAGACGCCAGCGCCTCTTTCCATTGCGCTTCGCTCGTCACATCAAGCGCGACCGAAAAGCCCTGACCCGGATAAAGCGCGTTGATCTTATCGGCGACCGCCTTCGCGCCCTTCTCGTTGATGTCGGCGACCGTCACCAACGCGCCTTCTTTCGCCAGCATCAGCGCCGATGCTTCGCCCAACCCTTGTGCGCCACCTGTCACAAAGGCTTTCTTGCCGCTCACGCGTCCCATATCAATCTCCTGTGAATTTCGGTTTTCGTTTTTCGAGGAAGGCGCTCACCGCCTCCTGCTGATCTTTGGACGTGCCGGTGAGCGCGAACTGATCGCGGTCCATAAAAGTCACCGCCGGATTAAGCGCCTTGGCCGCCATATCAATTGACTGTTTCGACATCCGCACCGGCAGCGGCGGCAGGTCGGCAAATTTCTGAGCAAGCGCGCGGGCTTCCGTAAACGCTTCACCGTCGGCCACCACATATTCCACAAGCCCCCAATCGAGAGCTTTCGGCGCGAATAGTTTTTCACCCAGAATGATAAAGAGCTTGGCGCGCGCAGGCCCCATCAGATTCGTGATACGCGGATTGGAATGCCAGCTCATATTCATGCCGAGCGGAATTTCCGGCAGACGAAAATAAGCGCTCGTCCCCGCCACACGAATATCGCAAGCCGCCGCCAGCGCCGAACCGCCACCGATACAAAATCCTTCGACCGCGCAAATCGTGATCTGCTCCAGCCGCTCCCAGGCATCGCACATATCGGGACCGACTTTCAGCGCATGCCGTCGCGCCATCAGTCCCTTTTTATTGCGCTCGACAAGGGCGGAGTCCGTGAGATCGGCACCGGCGGAAAAAAACTTATCCGCGCCGGTCAGCACAATGGCGCTTGTTTCCAGATCATCTTCAAAGGAGCGCGCCACCTCGGTAAGCTCGCGCATCACCGCATCAGACAGAGCGTTGAGCTTGTCGCCACGGTCAAACCGCACAACAGCGACGCGGCCCTGCTTTTCGATGGTTGTGAATTTACCCATGTGCCTCGTTCCCGCCGCTTTCAGAGCATCGCCGTATTGGTCGCCACACCAAGGAACAAACGTCCCGTGAGTTCGTATGTCGCGTCCGACACCATCATGTGTTGTGTCGCTACATGCACATCGCGGAAATGCCGTTGCAGCGGGCTCGTCTTATAAACCGATGTGCCGCCACCAAGCGTGTACATGAGATCAACCGCGCGTGCCGAGGCGTTGACCGCATGGGTCGTCGCAAGGCGGATGTCGCGGCGATGCTCCACCGTGATCGCTCCGTCGCTTGATGCCGCCGCCCAGGCCGCATCCACTGTTTCTTTGAGGTAAGCCCGCGCCGACCGCGTCAGGGCTTCTGCTTCCGACACATCAAGCTGCGCCTTGGCGCGAAGCGCCAAAGGCTTCGACGACCCTTGCGGCGTCTTACCACCGGCAAGTTCAATGAGCGCATCGATGCTGCCGCGTGCAAGGCCGAGCGTGACCGCTGCAATGCCGATGCCCAACAAACCAAATGTTGGGAAACAATAAAGCGGACGGTTGACCGGCTTGTCTGAAATCAGCGACGGCGCACGCGCCGCGGGCACAAACACATCCTTCACTTCAAAATCTGTGCTGCCCGTGCCACAAAGTCCCGAGACGCGCCATGTGTCATGCAGCGTCACTTGGTCCGCGTCAAAAATCATCATGCGGTTCTGCGGGATGCCCTCGGCACTCATTTCCGGCTTGCCGTCTTCACCCATGATGAAGGCACCACCCATGATGGTGCGGGCATTGCGCGATCCCGATCCCCATTGCCAGCGTCCGCTCACGCGGTAGCCGGCAACGCCGTTTTCGGTTGCGTGAACCGCCTTGCCGCGCGGTGCAAAGACACCCGCCGCAATCGACATCGGATCGCCGAAAGCTGCCATCGCATCATCATGCTTTAGAAACGCCGCTGTCATGCCGGACGTCGCGCCTATGAAAACGCACCATGCCGTTGACCCGTCAACACGCGCCAGACGTTCAGCCACATCGACAAGCACCATCGGATGCGCTTCCAACCCGCCCAAGGCTGCCGGAATAAACATACGGTGCAGCCCGAGGCGGGCCGCCTCGTCGGCAATATCCTGCGGCAGAAAGCGGTTCGCTTCGATCTCGTCCACGCGGGGGGCAACAAGCGCCGCAAGTGTTTCCGCAGCGACCAGCGGTTCAGGGAAACTCATAGCCATGTCTCACTCCTCACGCGCCAAGTTTCAGCCGGTTGGCGATATTGTTTTTCTGCATATGCGACGAGCCGCCGACAATCGGCAGGCTCACCGCATCGCGCACATAGCGTTCCATGTCCATCGCGTCAGACAATCCATAGGCCCCCGTGACGCGCTGACAGATTTGCGTGACTTCCGCTGCGCCCTCGCAGCAAAAGAGTTTCGACATGGAGGTTTCCACCGAACAGGGAAGGCCCTGATCAGCAAGCCAGGCCGCGCTGTAAAGCATCATGCGCATGGCACGCACCTTTGTTTTGGCGTCCACCAACATATGACGCACCACCTGATGCTGCCCGATGGCTTTACCAAACTGCACGCGCTCTTCAGCGTAGGTCCAGGCGTCGGCAACAGCGGCTTCGGCAATGCCAAGCGCGCAGGCCGACAGCTCAAGCTTTTCAACTTCAAGCGCGCGGCCGGCCAACTGGCTCCAGCCCTTGTTCCACATTTCCTCGCCACCCAGAATATTGGCAACAGGCACGCGCACATCGTCAAACGTCACATCCTTCGTTTCGACACCGCGAATGCCGAGATGGCCGAGCGGCGTGATGGTGACGCCGGGCAGCGTCGGTGGCACCAAAACGATGGAGAGGTTTTTATATTTGTCTTCTTTGGGACCGGAACGCAGCAGGCAGAAAATATAATCTGCAATATGCGCGCCGGTGCACCAGCGCTTGGCACCATTGATGACGATCTCATCGCCTTCGCGCCGCGCATGGGTTTCGACCATCGCGAGATCGCCGCCGACATTGGGTTCGGACAAGCCATAGGCAAACAGGAGATTGCCGCTTGCAACCTTCGGCAGCAATTCGCGTTTCTGCGCCTCGCTGCCGCGCTCACCAAGGTTCATGCCCGCGTAGCAGACAGCCATGATATAGGGGCAGGCGACAGCACTTGAACGTTTGGCCAGTTCCTCGATCACCGCCATGGTCGCGTAAATATCAATGCCCGAGCCACCGTATTCTTCTTCGACGGTCAGCCCCATCAGGCCCATGGCGGCAAGCTCCGCCATCACCTCACGCGGATAGATATTATCGCGGTCCCAGAGCCTCGCTTTTTCGCGTGGCATATGTTGGGCCACAAGGCGCGCAACGCTTTCGCGCAACAGACGCAAATGCTCTGGCTCGTGGAAATTGATATCAGCGTCCATCATCAGGCCCCTGTGAATTTCGCGGGGCGCTTTTCGAGAAAGCTCTTCACCGCTTCACGATGATCGCTCGTGGCGAAAGTTTGCATTTCGTAAGCGATAGAGGCATCGAGGATGGAATGCGCAAGCTGCTTCAATCCGATATTGACCGCAACTTTGGTATATTTGATCGCAAGCGTTGCACCGCCTGCGACACGCGCGGCAAAAGCGTCAACGCGGGCATCAAGCTCGCCGTCGGCCACCACATGATTGATGAGGCCGATGCGTTCGGCCTCCACCGCCTTCACTGGATCGCCCGTCATCAGATATTCTTTGGCACGCGCATAGCCGACAAGCTGCGGCCAGATGATCGCACCGCCGTCGCCCGCGACAATGCCGGCCCGCACATGCGGATCAGCAAAGCGTGCTGTGTCCGACGCAAAGATCACATCGCACATCAGCGCGATTGTGGCCCCGAGCCCGACCGCAGGCCCGCGCACTTTGGCGATGATCGGTTTTTCAAGATCAAGCAACGAGAAGATAATGCGCTTGGCTTCGGCCGCATCCGGCCCGCTTTCGCCCGCCTCAAACGAACGCTTCATCCAGTTGAGATCACCACCTGCCGAGAAGGCAGCGCCATCGCCCGTCAGCACAATCACATCGGACAGCTTGTCATCGGCGGCATCGAGAAAGATCGTTGAGAGTTCGCGGTGCATTTCTCCGTCAACTGCATTCATTAGGGCAGGGTTTGAGAGAGCCAGCGTCAACACGCGTCCCTGACGGCTGGCCTTGATGCGTGTGTAGCGGCTGAAGTCGACCTCGTGGTCGGCGCGTGCGGCACCTGACATGACCTTATCCTCCCGAGATTGTTTTTTTATTTGGCCGATTGTGACCTGCACGCAGCGCAATGGAAAGCTGCAATGAAAGCTTTATATGGTCAAATGCACGGGACAAAAGAAAACCCCGGCATCGCTGCCGGGGTTTTATAGCAAGTGCAGATTTTGGCTTGGGTAGAAATCAACCGCCGCCAAAAATCCGGTACTTCAAAAAATCATGTGCCTGAAGTGCTGAACTTGAAGCCGACTTCTTCAGCCGCTTTCGAGGCTTCGTCAGGCTGCGATTTCACGCCCGGTTCACCGAAGACCGAGATCGTATTATCGGCACCCGGCAATACGGCGACATAGCCCAGACGGTCGGCGCGTGTGACTTCCGTGAAGTCCGTGCCACCATTGGTGCTGTAGCCGACATAGCCCTGCAAGCCGACGAGCACGATCGTACCATTGTCGAGTTCCCAGCCGCCGCTCACCGATTTATCGGTGCCGCTGTTGATCTTCGCCCATGTCAGACCGTCGTCGGTTGAACGATAGACATTGCCGCGCATGCCGTAGACGAGAACTGATCCGTCTTTGAGGCTCATGCCGCCCCAAAAGGAGCCTTCATAGCCCGACGTGATTTCGCTGAAGGTCACGCCCTTATCGGTCGAGCGGAACACTTTGCCGAATTCGGCCGACACAAGGATCGTGCCCGCGTTGGTCGCAAAAGCTTTATTGAGATGGCTGTCGCCATTGCTGCCGGGGATCAGCTCGCGCTGTTCCCATGTCTTGCCGCCATCACTTGTTTCAATGACGAAAGAGAAAGCACCCATGGCAAAGCCGTGGTTCTCGTCGGTGAAATAGACAGTCATGATCGGCGCCTGGCTATCGATGTTGTGATAGACCGACGTCCATGTGTCACCGGCATCTTCAGTGCGCAGCACCGTGCTGTCATGGCCGCCGGCATAACCGATTTTGTCGCTCACAAAGGAAACGGATGTGAGCGTCACCTGCGTGGGAACGGACTTGGCCTGAACCCATGTCTTGCCGCCGTCATCGGAATGGATGACATGGCCGAACTGGCCAACGGCAACCATGCGGGTACCGGCCATGGTGGCCGACAGCAGAAGATCGTGGCTGGCCAGATGTGATGGCGTGGAAAATTCCACCGCTTCGCTTTCATCAGCAGCAAGTGCCGGTGCAGCACCGAGCGGCGCCGCAACAAGAGCGAAAGCAAGCGCCGAAACGGCGCCGGTGAGGGCCAAGAACTGCCCGAAACGAGATGATTTTTGTGTGGACGACATAATGGAACGAGGCTCCCTGCACTCTGCGTTACAAGCGGCGTCCTTCACCTGTTCCGGCAAATGGTCGCGGCGCTTTCATTTTCATCCCGGCTCTGGCGGCGGGTATATTTGATCTTACAACGTACCTTGCCCAAAAGCATAGGTGCCCAAAAGCATAGGTCCGGCGAATTCGCGCACTTATCGCCATCCATTCCCAAGGGCTTAGTGCCGCAAGAGGCCGGACAGAAAGAAGGCCGGGCCTCGGTTTCCCAAGGCCCGGCCCTTAGACTTTAGACGCTTTTTTAGCGAACGCCAAGCTGGCGAATCGAGTTGGGCGTGTAACGGCTGGGATCGAGTTCGTCGGCAAAGTAGTTAACCGGCGGCTCTTCGTTCTGCATGGCAAGGGCCAGATAGCGGCCGGCCTGCAGATCGTAAACCGTTTCGACGCCTGAACCGCAGAGCGGCACGTTATAGCGCTGAACCTGACCGAGTTCCTGCACACGCCACAGCTGGCCACGACCGTCATAAAGTTCGCCGGATGTGATCTGCCATGCGTCTTCGTCGTTGTGATAAACACGACGCGCGTAGACGTGACGGG
This sequence comes from Parvibaculum sp., assembly GCA_030649335.1. Lineage (GTDB taxonomy): Bacteria > Pseudomonadota > Alphaproteobacteria > Parvibaculales > Parvibaculaceae > Parvibaculum. Next base: position 47,455 of record JAUSLL010000042.1, read on the forward strand.
TGTTGGCTTTGAGGTTCGCTTCAAAGTTCCAAGTACGATGCACTTCGTAGCGGATCAGGTCCTGGTTCAGATGGAGCGGCTTCACGAAGTCCTTGTACTTGGCAAGGGTCGCTTTGTAGTCGTTGGCCGCAATGATTTTGGCCGACTTGTCGATGACTTTCCAATCGTAGCGATCGAGAGCACCGTTGTAACCGTCGAAGCTGTCCGATGTGGACAGACCGTCCGAGTTCGTGCCGGGATTGTCATACGAGATATTAGGCGCACGACGCACGCGACGTGTACCGGGGCTGTACTGCCAGGCCTGACGACCACCGTTGAGTGTGGCGTTCAGAGCTTCGAGCACGAGGATCACGTTGCCCGCTTCACGCGCGGGGGCGATCGTATTGGCAATGTAGTAGATTGATGTGTTGTTCAGATCTTCGGCACGCTTGTGAGCGGGGTTCGACCAATCAAGAATGGCTTCGTCCTGCACGATGGTGAGCGTGTAGTCACCGCCACGTGTCACAGGCGCCGCAGCAAACTGACGGACCGTTTTGAACGAACGGTAACGCAGTGTGTGGTTCCAGATGATTTCGTTGGCGTTGTTCGGGATCGGGAAGGGAAAGCCCATGATGGCTTCGCCGATGCCCGAGCCGCCGCCGTTGAGCACGCCGACTTTGGCGTTGTTCTTGGTGGCTGCGTAGACGTTGTCCGGATAGGCGCATGAACGGCGTGTCGGATACACGTCCATCTTGTAGTCCGGATAGGCTTTCATCATCGCGCGATAGCCATCGGTCAGCACGGCTTCGTACTGAGCGGCGTTGCCGGCGTTGACGGTGTATTTGATTGCATCGCTTGCAAACGGGTCCTGAAGATGGTCACCCGGTTTGTAAGAGACATTGCTCGGCACTGTCTGCAGGCCGCCGGTCCAAGCCGGGATATCCCCGTCGCCAGCTTTTTCGGCACCGATGGGTGTGAGATCTCCACCCAGACGGTTGACCTGTGCATCCGGCACTTGTGCGATAGCGCTGCTGCTCATTGCGCCGAACACAAGGGCGGAGACCAACATGGTCGTCCTTTTCATGTACGTTCCCTCCACTAGATATTTCTTTTGTCAGAACTCGACGGTTTTCCGCCTTAGTTCGGTTCTCCCGCCAACTCTGCTGGAATAATAGCAAAACAGCAAGGCGTCGCAAAGGAAGCAGAGCCTGTTTAGGCCCCAATCTGTGGCCCAACGGCATCTAAAAACGCCCAAACGGGGCTGTTTGGCGCGCTTCTGACATTAAATATTATTAATGTCCCGATTTCCCGAATCCCGAATGCACCTTTTGCACAAATTGATGAGATGGCGAGCGTCGCGCTGCGGCGCGAATGTGGCACATCATCTGTTAACGGATTAAATTTGACGCTGCTGGCATTGGATCATTTCAATGCGTCCGACAATCTGTAAGCCGAAGAGATCACCCGCCTCCGCATCCGCAATCCGTTTCACCTCGAGCAGAAATCTGACGGATTGTCATTTCAGTTTTGCCGCATTTGCGCATCACCTTTGGTCGCAATACTTGAATGCGTGATCGCTCGCTCTAAGTCAGGTGCCCACCTCAACAGGCACTCTTTCCCAAAAGAAAAACCCGGTAGCGTTTCCGCTACCGGGTTCAGTCTTAAGTCCAGTCTTACGCGTTCAGATCAGAAAGCGTAGGAGATGTTGACGGAGGCAAAGTCACGATCACCAGCGTCGGAGTGCTTATTGTCTCCGAAGAAGTTCGTGTAGGAAACGCCACCTCTCAACGCACCCTGAAGGGAGGCGTTAAGCTGCAGGCTCACGGACTTGCGGTCCTCGCGATAGTTGCTGATGGGAGCAGGCGTGTTGCCGCTCACATCATGGCTGAACGCAACCGTCGGAGACAGCGTAAGGGCTGTTCCAAAGGCATTGTTGTACTGCAGCTGACCGAGCAGCGTATAGCCCCAGGACACCGCAGTCGGACGGCAGCCCTTACGAGCGGCAAGACCAAGTGCGCCACCGAAGGGAAGATCCGTACCGCCGAAGCATGTGTTGCCCCACTGTTGCTTCGTGAAGTCACCTTCATCGGGCGCATCAGGAGTGTAGATCACACCAAGTTCCGTCACGAGGATGCCCAAGTCGGCACCTGTCATTGCAATAAATGCATTGGAGTTGGCGTAAGTGGCGGTTGTACCGGTATTGAACGCCCACATCTTGGAACGCACGACACCAGAAAGATCCATGGTGCCACCAGCAGCATTCGCCTGACCACATCCAGCGCCGTATGTATCATTCGCGGCTTGGGCAATCGTCGGCGAAGCAAGCAGGCTCAGAATGCACTGGTTGTTGAGCGCGGCGATTGTGATCTGATCGGTATCAAGCTGGAAAGGTTGGTTCGAGCGATAGGACACTTCGCCCTGCCAGCCCCAAGTTCCCACAGTTGTATTGAAGCTCGCACCAACCATGTGAATATCTTCGGGATATTCGAGATAGAGGCTGATCGGTGAGCGTAAAGAAGCCGACTGAACGGAAATGATTTCCGAACCGTTTTGCAGCAAAGCACCTGTGGGCGCGGCAGTTGAAGTAGACTGCAAGGCCACCAGAGCGCAGTTGATGATCGACGCTTCAAGGATCGAGAAGTTGTTGATGCTCGCGATGGCAGTACCGTTGGCACCATTAATCGTACCAATGGCTGTTGCGCCATTGATGCCACCTGCCGCTGTGCGGAAGATGCTCGTTGCAGAAGCCGGGTTGATAGCGGATGTCAGGCCATAACCGCCGAGTACACCAGCGTTGCCGTCATAATATGCCTGCGCGATGGTCTTCGCAGTTGCATAGACGCCATCCGGATCAGGCGTGCCGTTCGTCGAGGCCACATTCATGCCGTCGAGCGAAAGCTGGGTCTGCAAGATGGGCAAACCGAAGTTGGCGCCCGGAGCAACACCAAGAGCCGTTGCCGGGTTACCCGTTGTTGGCAGGTTGCAACCTGTAAACAGAGTGCCACGGCCTGCACCGCTGCTCGCGTCATTGGTCGAAAGATATGACGTGTACTGTATATCACCGGTACCAGCAGAAGAGATCCGTTCGCTGGCGATAGGCAGACGCGAATGGTAATTCATGAAGTAGATGCCGAATTCAGTATTGTTCAGCTTTTCAGAATACCAACGGCCAGCAACGCCCCACTGACCGGAATCTTTCGCTTCGCGATCTTCATCACGAGTTATCATGCCGCCGACGTCATTAAGACCGAATTTCACGGCTTCCATCAGACCGGTCGGCACTGCATTGGTATAGTCGCGATAAATATCAACGCCTGCAACCGCACTGCAATCTTTCAGCGCGTTGGCGCTACCCACATAATCAGCCGTGAAGGCCGCCGAGATATTGTTCGTATAGGTCGTCTCGCAGTTGCGCTGGCTACCGCCGGTGATGCCGGTGGTGAGGAACGAAACCATCCGCTCGTTGCCACCAATGCCACTTGTACCTGCCGCGACGTCAGATGACGCGAAAGGTGTGCCGGCGCGGTCGAGCTCATAGGGCGCCCATTTCAGCTGATAGAACGCTTCGAGAGAAAGATTGCCAGGCAGGCCGATCGACGCATCCAAAGCCCAGATAGGAACAAGGCCTTCTTTGACTTCGGAGCCCGGACGGCGGAACGCGCTGACGTCAATGGGGTTGGCAGAGTTGATACCATTGAGGAAGAACGTGCTTTCACCCCAGCTGATCACTTGCTTACCGGCACGAACGTTGAGCGGTAGATCGCCAATGTTGTAATCGCCGCTGACATACAGATCGAGCAATTTAACATCGCGAGCAGCAGATGCCTCGCCGTCAACAAGCTCCGAACGTGCATATGAGCTGCCATTGGACAACACGGCGTCATAATACGAACTGATACGGCTGAAGAACTTATAGTTCTGCCAAGAACCGGAAATATCGTTCGTCATCTTAACGATGCCGCTCGTCAGATCACCGCGATCAAAGTTCATGCGGCTGTCATTGGAGTTGATCGAACCGGTCGGCACGGCGGCAGCGCCAATGTTGTACCCCGGATCTGCGTTCGGATTACCCGTCACTGGGTTTACACCCACAGTCGCGGCGTTTGCGCCCGTTGTGGAAATACCAAAACCGGTGGGAATCGAAGCGGCAGTCCCCGCAACCGGGCCACCATCAGACGACGGCAACAGTTCATGGTCTCTTCCAGCGGTTCGCATGGAAGCACCAGCTGAAATCGTGGTGTCTACGTTGAACTTCACAGAGCCGAAATTATACCCGACGGCTTGTGCCATGCCCGTAGATGCAACTAGACCCACCGAAACGGCAGAGCCTAGAAGCAACGTACGCAAGCTTCCTCTAATCATTGAGCGATCCTCCTCGATCCCCGATAGCTTCACTAACAGCTGTCTGGATTCGGGAGGATATCGATGGATGTTTAGCCCCACTCGACTGCCCCCCCGGCCAGTCAGCATCCCTCATTGCTTAGCCCACAGTTAAAGCGATGAAGTGTCAAGGCGGACAAAGCCTTGCCCGACAGGTGCAATATACATTCACCCTCGGTATGACATATTTGACACGGAAATAGGGGGACCAAGACCCGCTCAGGGCAGAACCATCGTTTTATTACGCAGCTGCAAAATATTGGTGCAGCGCAATAAATCGCTTCGGAGAATCAATTCCGCTTACGGATGATTATCCGCGCCGGGCGTCGCATGCATGTCGTGCATATCGGACTTGGCCTTGGCGGCAGGCGAAAGGCTCTGCACCGGCAGGCGGACATCAAGAGAACCCGCATTTTCAAAGCTCAGATGCAGCTCGACCGTGTCGCCCGCCTTCAGCGGACGGGTAAGGCCGATCAGCATGATATGAAGGCCGCCGGGGGCCAGAGCGACAGGTGTGCCGACGGGCAGGGGCAGTTCATCAAGCCTGCGCATCCGCATGATCGTGCCGTCCATCTCCATGGAGTGGACCTGCACTTTCGCCGCCGCCGGGCTTGTCGCACCTGTCAGCGCATCGGCGTTGCCCGAATGATTGGTGAGGGTGAGATAGGCAGCGCCCGTCTTGGCCGCACTCGGCCGCACCCAGGCGTCCGACACTTCCACGTCGCCCGCCGCTGCTTGCGCTTTGGGAGCCATCCCGGGGAAACCGGCAACAAGCACCGCAAACAGAAGACCGCCGGCCAAGAAACCGGAGACAAGAGCGGGGCGCAGATGGGCGGGCGTAAAACGCATAAAACTTGATCTCCGGTTGACGGTCAGGCGCATCAAGCCTAACCGACAGCGACCTTCCCCGCGAGCAGGCGAGGCCCGAACCTCTGGCCCGCGGTCAATCTGTCGCGGTCCCGCCCCGGCGAATGCTAACTATTCGCAATTGCATTGCGAATAGTTCTCAGGCAATCTTCTTCCGACTTCAGGAGGGATTTGCGCCTCCGGTTCTGTCGGGAGAGATCATTTGTTCGTTTGCATCTGCAATGCCCTGAACGAGACCAAGGTCCACGCCACCTTGCGCGACCTGAGCGCATCGGGCTGTGACGTGACACCGGCCGCCATCCATCGCGCCAGCGGCTGCAAGCCGCAATGCGGCCGCTGCCTGCCCGAAATGGCCGACATGATCGACAGCCACCGCACGGCGTCCGCTTTCGCGCAGGCCGCCGACTAAGGCCTGAGGGTGCAACTGCGCCGCAATCTCCCAAATATCCAAAAAACGCTTTTGTTACTGATAGTTAGACGCAAATTTGTGGTTTGACGGAGGGCTCCGATCATCCGACCATAGGTGCGGCGATTATGCTGACAGAATCACGCGCACAGGAGCGGCCCCATGAAAGGCGACCCCAAGGTCATCGAACTTCTCAACAAGGCGCTGAAACTCGAACTGACCGCCATCAACCAGTATTTCCTGCATGCGCGCATGTTCAAGAACTGGGGCTTCACGCGGCTCGGCGAGATCGAATATCACGAATCCATCGACGAGATGAAACATGCCGACAAGCTCATCGAGCGCATTCTCTTTCTCGAAGGCCTGCCCAATCTGCAGGACATGGACAAGATCCGCATCGGCGAGAATGTCGAAGAGGCGCTCAAAGCCGATCTCGACGTCGAAATGCGCGCGCATCCCTTTTACCGGGACGCGATCACCCATTGCGAACAGGCGCGTGACTACATCACACGCGAATTATTCGAAGATATTCTTGAAGGTGAGGAAGAACATATCGACTTCCTCGAAACCCAGCTCGATCTCATCAAAAGCGTGGGTCTGCAGAATTACCTGCAATCACAGATGGATGGTAGCAGTTCCGGCTCATAAGGCCGAAACCTCTTCATCACAGCTGGTTACGCGTCCAGCGCGCCGTGTCCGACACATCCTGGCCCATGCCTTCGATCGTGCTGCAACCGGCAAGCGTCAGGCCGAAAATAACCAAAATCATCAGTTTAAATTTGCTCATCCGGGCCTCCTGTGGCGTCTCGGCGGGGTGCAACATGCTGTCACCTTGTTTAATCATTAATTGGCTAACAAATTCTTAACAAGGACCCGACATGAGCCTTGAACCCGCCCTGAAAACTGTCCGCGCGCTGCTTGAAAACGAAGGCGAGGCGAGCCTTGCAACGCTGGACGGCGCAGGCTTTCCCTTCGCCTCTCTCGTCACTTTCGCAACAGACGACGCGCAGCGCCCGCTGCTGCTCCTGTCCAAACTCGCCCAGCACACGACCAATCTCGAAACCGACACACGCGCGAGCCTCCTCATCGGCAAATCCGACATGCCCGACACCCAGACGCGCTCGCGCGCCACACTCGTCGGCCACATTGCGCCGCTCGAAGAAGCAGCCGCCATCGCCGCCGCCCGCACAAAATTTCTGGCGCGCCATCCGTCAGCCGAAACCTACGTCGATTTCAACGACTTCCGTTTTTTCGCCATGACCATCGACCACGTGCATGTCGTCGAAGGCTTCGGCCGCATCGTCGGATTTCCGGCGGATGCTCTGTACGCCTGACGACCTTGCACCGTATGGCAATGAGCCTATCCTCATCCGTTCAAAGACAATGAATTTTGACGGAGGCGCGCGCGATGACGATCACAGCCACAAGCAAAAAACGTATGGGCGCGGCACTGGCCGTCGCCGCCCTCGTGAGCATCGCCCTTGTTACAATGGAAACACCGGCCACCACAGCCGAACACTTCCGCCACGACACCAAAACCGATCTGCAGGGCTACTACATTCCGCAATGGAATGCGCAAACAGGCGTCTCGGCCTCCTATCGCGCAGGAAATTTTATCCTGTCTCATGTCTCGATCAGCACGCCAGCCGAACTGAAAAAATTTGAGAAATCAGGCCCCGACGCCGACCTGCCGAATTACGCGCCGGTCATGCTTCAGTTCGACGACACGTCGAGCGCAAAAGGCGAGAACGAGCTCGGCCAGACTTATTATGAAGTGACCGAACGCATCCTGCCGCAAGCCTATGACCTCAACAGAAAAAATATCACCTTCAAAGGCACAGGCCGCATCCTCGGCCCCGTCACCTTCACCGCCAAACCCGATATGAAGAAGATCGAAGCCGCCCGCAACAACCCCGCCCACATCAGCGATGGCCCCGAATTGATCGGCACACTGACGATTGGCGACACGGTCATCGAAGACGTGAAATTGATGTGGCACGGCGGGGAGTGAGGTTCAAGCACCTACACAAATCAAATATGAACCTCGTTCGGAGGATTGAGCTATGCTCGTCCAATGCCGAAATGACAGCGTACGGTTCAATTCAATTAGAAAAATCTAGAACGACGAAATGGGCAAAAAGTATTGGTGGGTCAATCATAAGCAAACGATCTCGCAAGAGGTCGAAGGTCAATATCTTTGGTCTCCAAAGATAAATTCAAACGGTGTACAAAATCAATTTTATGACAATATGCGCCAAGCATCACCAGGCGATCTCGTCCTTTCATATGCAAGTTCAAAAATTAGATACGTTGGCAAAGTGTCAGAGTTTGCAATCTCAGCGCCAAAACCTGCCGAATTTGGACTAGCGGGCGCCAACTGGAATAATGATGGTTGGCTCCTTCCTGTCTACTGGGTGGACCTAGCTCCACCTGTCGCTCCAAAGGAAATACTCGAACACCTTGGTCCATTGCTGCCTGACAAATACTCTCCAATCAGCCCTAAAACAGGCAACGGTCGCCAAGGCGCATATCTCGCTCAAATAACGGAAGCAGCTTTCAATATAGTGATCGCTACTTCAGCATTCGACTCAACAAAACTTTTGTCCGGCGGTGCAAACAGCCTCAAATTTGAAGTCGTCAAAGAGATTCTCGAAGACGTCGTGGAAAAGCAAATTCTAGCGGACTCATCGTTGGGCGAAACGGAAAAGGAGACGGTTATACGGGCACGAAGGGGCCAAGGTAAATTTCGGTCAAATGTGAGCAAGATTGAACGCACATGTCGTCTCACGGGAATTTCAAACCCACTGCTACTAATTGCTAGTCACATAAAACCTTGGCGTTCATGCGCGTCAGCTACCGAACGTCTAGATGGATACAACGGATTGATGCTTTCGCCAGACGCTGACTACTTATTCGACAAGGGGTATGTCAGCTTTGAGAATGACGGAACAATTCTCGTATCTCCGCGCGTTGATGGCTCCGACCTAACTCGCCTTGGTTTTGGGCATCTGGCCGCAAGTAGGAGTGGATTCTCAGAAAAGCCAATGAACTGGAATTTTTCAAATTTCTCGCAACAGCAGAGTTCCTATCTGGCATACCACCGCGGCCAAGTTTACGTCGCTTAGCATCGCCGTTTCTGAATTTGAGGCGCTTTCAAATTTGAAATGCACAGGGCAACCATAAATACTTCACACCCTGGGGGAGCAATTACACTTTTCTGAGAACATTCGTGAGAAAAATGGTGCCGCTTAGGTGACTCGAACACCTGACCCCCTCATTACGAATGAGGTGCTCTACCAACTGAGCTAAAGCGGCACGGACGGGGCGGAAATTGCGGCCCGTTCGGGGCCTCAAATACCGCGCCCTACCCCCTTTGGCAACTGCTTTGGGGGGAATTTGCACGTCTTGCGGCCTCACTATAGGCCGAAAGGGGTTACTCGGGGCTTACAGGCAGGATTTCGACCTTGCCGTCATGGTGGACGGGCACGCTCTCAGCGCCATGGTCAGGCGAGGGGCGGCCGTCGGCCATCAGAGCAGCGGTCAGGAATGTGTCTACATCAGCGGCGCTGGCTTCCGCCACTTCCTCCATCGGGATATGCCCGACATTGGGATAGACGACGACCGTTGCGCCCTGAATGCGCTTTTCAAACTCATAGGCATTGGCCACCGGAATAAGCCCGTCCTGGTCGCCCCAGAGGATGAGCGTCGGCACGCGGATCTCGCCGAGCTTGTCGGCCACGCTCGTGTCGTTATTGGGCAGCGCAAAGCGGATCCCCGTGGCGCGACGGTTACCGTCATAAAGATTGAGGTCGTAATAGCGCTCGATCATCTCGTCATTCACTTTCGACTGATCGACAAAGACCTTGCGCACGCCTTCGGCATAAAGCCCGCGCGGCGCAATATATTGGAAAACCTTGTTGATCACAGGAAGCCGCGCGATGCGGAAACCCAGCGGCACTTTGGCATTGGGGTCCATGACGCGCGGCAGACCGGCGGCGTCCACCAGAATAAGTGCGGTCACTTCGGCGGGATAATCTTCGGTATATTGCGCGGCAACGCCGCCGCCCATCGAATTGCCGCCGATGGCATAATGCGTGAGGCCGAGTTTCGTCACCACATCATGCGTGAATGTGACCATGCCTGTGCGCGAATAATCATCGCCCGGCACAGTGCCCGTCAGCCCGTGGCCCGGCATATCCATCGTGACGATGCGATATTTGGCACCGAGCAGCGTGACCCACGGCTCCCATGTGTGCAGCGACGCGTTCGACCCGTGAACAAGCACCAGCACCGGCCCATCGGCGTTCCCCTGATCGCGCACATGCGCGGTCGCACCGCTCGCCAGTTCAATGAACTGCGAAGGCACCGCGCCATATTTCGGCAGCAGGTCTTCCTTGCTCTTATCAAACCGTACAATCGAAACAGCAATCACCACAAGCGCCAGCACCACAAGGAGCCCGACGCCCTGAAAAATCCGCTTCACCATTTTTTATGGTCCTCGCCCGTCACATCATCAGCATCATCAAAACCGTCTGTCCCCGGATCATCCGGCAGCAACGGCACAAAGGCATTGGCCTCGTCTTCATCGCTCACATGGTGCGCCGCCGGTTCCGGCACTTCATCTTCCGCGTCAGCCAAAATCTTGTCAGCGTCAATGCCGGTCGCGGTCTCAACAGGCTCATAAGGCATGTCGGCGGAAGCAAGCCGCAATCCCGGTTCGCGCCATGTCAGCGCATCAAACTCACCGGTCGCCGGATTGATCGGTGTCCACTCACGCGCGCGCCAGCCCTCACCCGTCCAGGCGGGATCTTCCGGCGCATGCAGCGCACGCGACAACCATTCGCGCGCCGAGCCGCGATTGCCAAACTCGCCCTCTTCGATTTCCGCCATCAGCTCGCAAATGCGCTGCGTCGGACGCTTTTCGGCAGAGGCGCCGACAAAAGGTTCCAGCGCCCCGCGCGCGGCCAGCCAGTCGCGCGCGCCGATGGCGGCCCGCGCCAGCGCCACACGGCTTTCAATATGGTCACGGTTGCGACCGGCCAAAAGCTGCAGCCGCTTAAAACGATCGTAGCCGCTCTCGCCTTCGACAAGCCCCATATAGGCGTCAGCAAGATCGGGATGCGGTGATTTCGTCCACGCCTGCTCGATGAGCTTTGCACCCTTGCGCACATTGCCGGTCGCGCCGCTGAGCCGCGCGGCCAGCGCCACCGCCGGCACGAAAGCCGGATCAAGCGCGACGGCCAGCATTGCCTGACGCAAAGCATGTTCATCAGCGCTTTTGCGTGCCTCGCCTGTGAGCGGCTCGGCTTCCTTGGCCGCGTTCAGTGCCTGCGCCGTCAGCATCACCATACGGCGGCGACGCGCGTCATTGCGGTTCACCTGTTTGGCCTTGAGGCTTTCATCCAGCGTGCGCAGCGCCGACGTCCAGTCTTCTTCCGCCGCTTCGATTTCAAACACCGCCTGCGCCGCCCATCCGGCATTGGGGCGCAAGCGGAATGCCTTTCGCGCATAGCCCAGTGCCGCCTCGCGGTCACCGGCGCGGCGCGCCTGCACGAAGAGACCGCGCAAGCCCAGAAAAGCTGTCTCAGGCACCTTGAGCATGGCTTCAAAATGCCCGCGCGCCGCATCCTCGCGGCCTTCAAGCTGCGCGGCTTGCGCGGCCAGCAACAGCGTCAGCGGCGTATCGTCAAGCAGCTTGCTGGCGCGGGCCGCATGGCGTTTAGCGTCCGCCGCATCACCGGCGGCCACCGCCACCATGCCGCGCGACAAAGCGAGAAACCCGTTCTTGCGGCGACGCGTATCAAGAAACCCGCTCACCGCCGCCGGCGTGCCGACAACGCCGGACGCGAGCCGCCACGCGAGCATGACAAGCGCCGCCGTGACAATCAGAATGCCAAGCCCGATGACAAAACTCGTGCGCAGCTCATAGCCGCGCCAGTTCAGCACTAGGTCGCCGGGATTATCGGCAAGCCAGACGCCGATGGCGGCAAGGCCGGCGATGACGATAAATATATAGAGCGCGCGCAGCATCAGCCTTGGGCTCCCTGCGCGAGGCGCTTGGTGACATTGGCGGTGAGCGCGCTCAACAAATCATTGGTGACGACGCGCGCGCTTGCATCCTTGAGCCACGGGGCGGCAGCCTCGGCGGCCACGCCCTTCAGCCCGCGTGCTTCCGCAATCACAGCCGACAGATCACCGCGCTTCATGCGCTCTTCCATCCGCGCCAGCACCGCGTCTGTGTCCTCGCCTGCGATTTCACCGGTCCGGCGCAGCGTGACGAGCTTGCGCGCATTGGAGACAAATTTCTGCCACGCGCTATCGTCGCTTGCGGCCCGTTCAGCATCGAGCACAGCGGTGACGAGAGCCGGAAAACGTGCCTCAAGGCTCGCTTCCGTCGGCACGCCTTCGCTCGCCACAAGTTTCAATTCGGCAAGCTCAGGCTCGCTCGGCAAAAATTGTGCAACCACATCAAGCTCGCGCTCAAAGGGTTCCGCGCGCGAGGCAACACGCGAGAGATTGGAAAGGGCAAGTCCCAGCGCCGCACGCGCCGCCGCATCGGGATCATCTTTCTTGGCTTCAAGCGCTGCAACGCGTGCATCCATATCTGTGATTTTCGGTACGAGCGCATCAACGGCGGTGTTCAGCGCCTTCACCATCGCGGTCAGCGTATCAATGCGCTGCGCAATATCGGCAGGCGGCATGTTCTTTTGCATCTCATCAAGACGCGCGACACCGGCCTCGCCCGCGACCCGCGCCGCCTCAAGCGTCGCAGCCATGTCTTTGGCACTCGCTTCCAGCGCATCAAGCCGCGCATCGCGCGCGGCGGCGCCGTCAGCGGCAACTTTCGCTGTGCGCAAATCTTCCGTCACGCTTGCCAGATCACTCGACTGCACGGCATTGGTCGTGGCATTGGCCTCGACCTTGGCCGCCAGCTCGCTCAGCACCTGCGGATCCGCATCACGACCGCCGCTGAGAAGCCCGAAACCGAACAAACCACCGCCAACCACGAGCGCCCCGACAATCGCCGCCCCGAGCGACACGGCAAAAACGCTGGTGACGCTGTTCACCGCCCCGCGCGCATGGGTGCTTGAAGAAGCTTCCGCACCCTCATCCTTCTCCGCGCCGGAGGTCTCCGCGACACCCTCGATCACCGGCGGCGCTTTGCGCGCCTTTTCCGACGAACCTGCTCCCGACAAACCGGCCCCCGACAAACCGGCATGACGTTCCGGCGGCAACACATCGCCCGCCTTATTCGCGTCATCCTTATCGTCTCTGTCGGTGGGATCGCTCATGGCAATGAGGCTCTCTTGGTCGGGAAAGGGTAATTCGGGCTTTTAGTCGTGCTTGTGGCTCACTATAGAGAGGTTCGTGGCGCGACAAAGGCAGAACCGCTGTTTTTTTACCCACGCGCCGTCAGGCTGACGAGCGCCGCCTGCGTCGGCGTTGCGCTCACCGCGATCCGCCCGAATGTCAAAGGCGCAAGCGCATCGGCCACCGCCTGCGACAGGCAAAAAGCCGTGAGACCCGCCATTCGGGCCCCGAGTCCCGCCTCAAGCACAAGCATCACAAATGTTGTCGCCGTGCGCGGCGAGAAAAAAAGCACGCCGTCAATCCCGTCTTCCGGTCCGTTCCCTGCGATCAACGCCCGCCCATCCGCCGGCAATTGCGTTGCAACATCGGCTTCATAAAGCACCGCCCGCTCGACGCTGAACCCTGATGCCTCCAGCAGGCCTTTGAGGTCACCCGCCAGCACCGATCCGGCCACATGCAGCAGGGCACCGCCCTCGGGCTTCAGCGCAGCACTGACATCTGCAGCAAGGCTCACGACATCGCCGCCCGCCGCCATCACCTGTGCAAAGCCCGCATCCCGCGCCGCCGCCGCGCTCGCCTCACCCACCGCATAGACCGGCAGATGCATCAGCCCCGCCGCCTCACGACGGGCGCTGAGCGCGCGCACGCCATTGGCGCTGGTGATGAGCAAAGCCTGCCACGCACGCGACGGGATCACCGCGTCCGGCAAGTACCGGACACTCAGCAAGGGCATATGAAAAGCCTGATGCCCCATCGCTTCAAGCGCCGCGATGAGCGGGCTCGCATCCTCGTCGGGTCTTGTGACAAGGAGGCGCATCGCTTGATTACACGCTTGTGAAAAAATGCGGGCCCGCGCGCGATTTTAGCTCACCGCCTGCGTCAACGCCCATAGCGACGGCATCAGACGCCAATCCGTCGCGCGATGTCTCGATCACTTCCTTACCGTCCGGCGTCAGGATCATCGCGCGCAACGACATGCGCTTGCCCGAAATTTCAGCCAGCGCCGCAATCGGTGTGCGGCACGATCCGTCGAGCACTTTCAGCAGCGCGCGTTCCGCCGCCACGCGCAGCCCGCTTTCGGCATGATGGAAATGCGCGAGGATACGCGCGGCTTCGTCGTCGGACGTGCGCCGCTCGACGCCGATCGCGCCTTGCGCCACAGCGGGCAGCATTTCATCAGGCGATAGTGGCGCCGTAGCGCGGTCTTCAAGCTCCATGCGCACGAGGCCGGCCATAGCCAGCATCGTCGCGTCGGCAACCCCGTCGGCAAGTTTCCGCAACCGCGTTTCGACATTGCCGCGAAAGGGCACAATCGTCACGTCAGGGCGCTTGGATAAAACCTGTGCGCCGCGCCGGAGCGACGACGTGCCGACAACCGCATTGCGCGGCAATTCGGCAAGGCTCGCGCCTTTGGTCGAGATGAAAGCATCGCGCGGGTCTTCGCGCTCAAGGATGCAGTCGATCACCAGCCCGTCCGGCAACACCGTCGGCATGTCCTTCATCGAATGCACCGCGAGATCGATCCCGCCATTGTGCAGCGCCTCTTCAAGCTCGAAGGTAAAAAGCCCCTTGCCGCCGATTTCCGACAAGTTGCGCACCTGTTCAATGTCGCCCTGCGTCTTGAAGGTCACGATCTCGCAGGCGACATCAGCCGCAAGACCCAGCACACGGCCGACGTGATCCGCCACCATATGCGCTTGGATAAGGGCGAGTTTCGACCCGCGTGTACCGATGCGGAAGCGGCGTTGCATGAAGGCTCTCTTGTCGTAAAGGAGGCTGGTAAAGGCGCTGTGCGGGTCTTATAGACCATGTGGAGCAGGCGCGAACCCCCAAACCCTACTGTTTCCGCCAATGCAGGACCAAGACGTGACGCAAAACCGGCCCCTGACCCTTCTCGGCATCGAGACAAGCTGCGACGAAACCGCCGCCGCTGTGGTCCGCCGTGCGCCCGATGGTCAGGGCACGATCCTCGCAAACGTCATTTTCTCGCAAATCAAAGAACACGCGCCCTTCGGCGGCGTCGTACCGGAAATCGCGGCGCGCGCCCATGTCGAACATCTCGACGGGCTGATCGCCCGCGCCATGGATGACGCGCATCTCGGCTGGGATGATCTCGACGGCATCGCGGTCACCTCAGGCCCCGGCCTCATCGGCGGCGTCATTGTCGGGCTGATGACGGCCAAAGGCATCGCCATGGCGCGCGGCCTGCCACTCATCGCCGTCAATCACCTCGAAGGCCATGCGCTCACCGCCCGCCTCACCGACAATGTTGCTTTCCCCTATCTGCTGCTGCTCGTCTCGGGCGGCCACAGCCAGCTTCTCGTGGTCGAAGGCGTGGGCCAATACCGCCGCCTCGGCACCACGATTGACGATGCGGTGGGCGAGGCTTTCGACAAAGTCGCCAAACTCATGGATCTGGGGTTTCCGGGCGGCCCGGCGGTCGAAAAAATGGCTTCTCAGGGCGATGCCACGCGCTTCACCCTGCCCCGCCCCCTGATCGGCAAGCCCGGCTGCGACTTTTCATTCTCCGGCCTCAAAACCGCCGTCCGCCAATTGGCAATGGCGCAAGAGACGCTCGACCATCAAACCAAAGCCGACATCGCCGCCGCGTTTCAACAAGCCGCCAGCGACGTCATCGCCGACCGTGTCGCCCATGCAATTGAAATGGCAGCACCCTATATCGGCAAGGCCCAAGGCCGCCTCGTCGTCGCCGGCGGCGTCGCCGCCAACCAAACGCTCAAAGCCCGCCTCACCGAGACAGCCGCCGCCCACAACTACGAATTGATCGTCCCCCCGCCCCGCCTCTGCACCGACAATGGCGCGATGATCGCCTGGGCTGGCGCTGAAAAATTGGCATTAGGTCAGGTCTCGGAACTCAACGTCAGCCCGCTCGCCCGCTGGCCGCTTGATCCATCCAAACCCGCAAGAGGAAATTGAACGCGGACCCAATGGCCGAACTGGATTTTTGAAAATTCGCTGTGTTCAGTTAAATCTAATCTGGAACTACCGGGATTGAGAATATTTCTTCCCATTTATCTGTATCAGGAAGTTTCCATTGAAATTCCAAAACAGTTTTATTGTCGAGTTCCAAGTTTAACATAGGGACATTAAAGGTAGCGGCGCCCGGAGCATCAATATTTAGCATGCCCTTGTTTGCGTATTTTTCGATTCCATCCGCAATACAACGAAATTCTATAACTTCTTCGCCCACACCATCAGTCAGTATACTGACTACTAACGAGAAGCTAGCAACCACTGGCAACGCGGAATATCCTACATGGCGACCATAAACGCCAATCAAAATTAGCTTACCATTGTCCTCGCGGCGTACATCATCGCAAATCAATGCATATTGGAGTCTAATTTTCATTTTGCTGATTAAACATTGCCTAAGATAAAATCAGCCGATTTGGTAGTAGCTGTTGGATTACCCAAATTTTTTATCTTTGGTTGAATATACTCAGCACAAGGAACGAATTCGTTTTCCTGAGGCAAATTTTCTTGCTTACTTGCGCTAAAACTTGGCACCCATCCAATTGCCCACAACAATTCTGCAACGCGCTTCAAAGTCATATTTTCTAGACCAGTAAGTTGGCGATTAACGACAGACCTGTTAACTCCAATTTTATCAGCAATCGCTTGTTGCGTAATCTTCGCGGACTCACGTTCAGTCGCAAGTGCTCGCTGAATTTCATTTCTCACATGAGTCACAAATCGCGATCCAACTCGTGATTTTTCGCCAATTTCATATTCAAACGAGGGCATCGAATACACCGCTTACATATTTTGGTTCATCTAGATTGAGCGAATTCCGTGCAGCCACAACCATATTTCGGGCCGTCTCATAACTTTTTTTGGGATTTGGAAATTTGTAGTCGTCTGTATACCCGCCAACAACAGCTATGAAGACCCTAGGTTGATACATCCATCCAAAAATCCGCAAGTCGACAGTTTTAAGTTCCCACACTTCATCAGATGCAGGCATCAAGTCTTTGAACATACGGTCATATTTCATTTCGCCGCCGGAAATCCACTTGAACAAGATTGCATCCAATTGCTCCTGCGGCGTGTCGGCAGCATCCTTACGTCCTTGAACGTATTCAGGTACCTCATTGATCATCCAGTTAACGAACCCTTCGAGTCCATAAATGGCCCGTTCAGGCAGCACCCTTTTTCCAAGTGGCACCTTTATCGACGTCAGCGGACCATTGTTACCGGATAAATTAGTTATCGTTGCCATTTAAGTCAACAAAAATGTTGCTATTTAGGTCAACAACTGCTAGCCGCATGACGATTCCCTCAAGGTATCGAGAAATTGACATTTTCCAATTGTAACATTGGGCGAATTTCTTTTGACCTACAAGCACAAGCAGCCTGAACCCGGGATTTGGCACAAAAAAAGGCCCCGGCGCCTATGGGGGAGGTGCGCCGGGGCTAAATGACCTTGCGACAGGCCTTCTCGGATGCCGGGTTCGGGGAGGGAGGGAGAAACCGGGTATCCGAAAACTTGAATGACGAACTCAGGCGATCTGGATGATGCCTGAGGTTTGCGCGATCAGCGCCAGGGCGTAAGTGCCAAGCACCACGGTGATGAGCCGCGTCACGACGGCCTCAGCACCAAGCCCCTTGTTCAAAGCGAACTTCATGGGGGAATTCCTTCTCAAAAATCAGCAAGGCGCGGGCTGCGCGCCCTATAGAGCCTGTGGCTCAGGCCGCGATTTTGATCGCGGTATGGGCGACAAGCACGAGGCCATAGCCGGCCACGGCAAGCGTGAAGACGATGGCGGTCAGGTTGTTGGCGAATGTGCGTGTCATGATGTCTCTCCTTTGCCCCTCAGCGGGGCGATCCGAACTGGCGATCCAGCACCGCCAGCGCCGATCGGGAGGCGGTTTCCCATCGGCAAATGAAATCTAGGAAGTCCATAAATGAAAAACAATGAATAAAACAAAAAATATTCATTCGTTATAATTCATGTTGCTGCGATGCAACACAAACAGGGGTTTGAACGCCAATACGGACGCGTTTTCAGCCACTTATGTCAGTTATATGATGTTGGGGAGATATGTTGCGACTGCGAGAAGTCAAGTCGCGACTCAGGCATCTACCATATCTAGCGGATCTGCCACGGCCGATACACCAGCCCGCAGACCGGCAATCATAATCTGGTAGACGCCTTCCAGCTCGCGCTCCAGAAGGTCGAGCGAAAGGGAGCTGAAAAGCTGGGGATAGGAGAATTTGAGCGTCGCCGACTGGATCATTTCCGCGATGTACAGCGGGTCGGCAACATGGAACTCGCCCGAAATATTGCCAAACTCGACAATCCGCACCAGCACCTCGCGCTCGCGCTCCAGCCCCTCGTCATGGAAATGCGGCCGCTCCTGCGTGATGATCTGCGCCATCTCGACAAGCTTGGGGTCTTTTTCCAGCGCGTGATAGGTCGCGCGCAAATCATGGAACAGAAAATCATGAAGGCGTTCGGCCGCGCTGCGGTCCGACTGGATCAGGATATGCGACAATTCCTCGGTCGTGCGGATCGAGGCCGCACGCGCAATCTCTTCGGCAATATCGAGCTTTCCCGCAAAATAGCGATAGAGATTGCCGGGGCTCATGGCGCAATCATCCGCGACATCGGCCATGGTGGTTTTGCCGTAGCCATAGTGGGCAAAGCGTTTCCGGGCCGCATCGATGATTTTCTGGCGCGTTGTGTCAGATGCGTTCATACAAAGGAGTGTAAGCGGCTCCAGAGAAGAATCCAATGAACAATTACGAAATCGTTCAATCGTTAGCAGTTGCAGCATAAACATGCCTGAGGCCAATTCCGAAACTCATTTCACGTCCATCGGCGTCATCGGTGCCGGTGCCTGGGGCACAGCACTGGCGCAGGTTTGCGCCCGCGCCGGTGGCCCTTCGCGCCGCGTCACGCTCTGGGCGCGCGAACCCGAAATCGTCGAGAGCATCAACACCACCCGCGAGAATAAAACTTTTCTGCCCGGCATCGCGCTTGAAGCCGCGATCACCGCGACCGGCGACATGAGCGCGATGGCATCAGCCTCAGCGATCCTCATGGTCACGCCCGCGCAGCACATGCGCGCAAGCCTCCTCGCATTGAAGCCGCATCTGAAAGCGGGCACGCCTGTTCTGCTCTGCGCCAAAGGCGTCGAACAAGGCAGCCACAAATTGCTCACCCAAGTGCTGGCCGAAGTCCTGCCCGACGCCGTGCCCGCGGTTCTCTCCGGCCCGAGCTTTGCGGGCGAAGTCGCGCGTGGCCTCCCGACCGCCGTCACGCTTGCCTGCGCCGACGAGGCGCTGGCCCATCGCCTCATGCAAGCCGTCGGCATCCCGACCTTCCGGCCATACTATTCGCCCGACCTCATCGGCGCGGAAATCGGCGGCGCGGTGAAAAATGTTCTCGCCATCGCCTGCGGTATTGTCGAAGGCAAAAAACTCGGGGCGTCCGCCCGCGCCGCGCTCACCACGCGCGGCTTTGCCGAGATGACACGCCTCGGCCTCGCACTTGGTGCGCGCGCCGAAACACTCAGCGGACTTTCAGGTCTCGGCGATCTCGTCCTCACCTGCAATTCACCCCAGTCGCGCAACATGTCTTTGGGTCTCGCATTGGGTGAAGGCAAATCCCTCGACGAGATCATGGGCGCCCGCAGCGCCGTCACCGAAGGCGTCCATTCCGCCAATGCCGTTGTTGAATTAGCCGCGAGCCTCAACATCGAGATGCCCATTTCGGAAGCGGTGGCCGCCATCGTCACCGGCAAATCATCCGTGGACGACGCAATCCTCGCCCTTCTCACCCGCCCCTTCAAAAGCGAAATCTGAACCGGAGACCTCACCCATGCTTTTCGTCATCATCGGCACAGACAAACCAGACAGCCTCGCGCTGCGCATGGCCAACCGCGACGCCCACCTGAAATATTGGGCCGACAGCGGTGTCGTCAAAATGGGCGGACCCTTCTCCAATGATGAAGGCACGGTCATGAACGGCTCGCTGCTCGCCGTCGAAGTCGCCGACCGCGCCGCCGCCGAAAAACTTCTCGAGCTGGATCCCTATAATCTCGCCGGCCTTTTCGAGCGCACTGAAGTGCGCGCCTGGAAATGGCTTCTCGGCGCGAAGTAAGGATCAACACAATGGAATATTGGCTCTTCAAATCCGAAGCCGCGACTTGGGGCTGGGACGCACAAAAAGCAAAAGGCGCTGCAGGCGAACCGTGGAACGGCGTCCGCAACTATCAGGCCAACAACAACATGAAGGCCATGAAGCTCGGCGACCTCGGCTTCTTCTACCACTCGGTCGATGAACGCCGCATCGTCGGCATCGTCCGCATCATCGGCGAACACCGCCCCGACCCCACCGACGAAAAAGGCAAATTCGGCCTCGTGGTCATTGAAGCCATCGAAGACATGCCAAAGCCGGTGACACTCGACGATGTAAAAGCAACGCCGGAACTCGCCGACATGATCCTCGTCAAAAACTCCCGCCTCTCGGTCCAGCCCGTGCTGCCCGCCGAATGGAAATTGATCTGCAAAATGGGCGGGCTGAAAAAAGCGCCGTAAGGATCAACTCCTGACAAACTGATCGTAATCCGCCACCAAACCAGCCGCAGACAACCCGATCAGCCTCTCCCCGTCCTCAGGCGCGGCCAGCGTCGGGTCCGACCCCATCCGCCCGTCGGGGAATTTCGCGCGGAAATCCGCCGCATCCGTGTAGCGCCCGTTGGCCGCGATCTTGGGCGCAATACCCGCCACGGCTTTGATCGCTTCAGGATAAGCAAACTGCGTCACGGCAATCTCGCTTGGCGTCGCATGGCTCCCGTGGCCCGCGCCGTAAGTCGCGCGGCAGAAATCCATCACCGGCGCAAAATCCCACCAGTTCGCGCATTTGACCTGCACCGGCCCGCGATTGCCCGAAGCCGCGCTCAGCACAGGGTCGCCCGCAAACCCCGCCAGCGCCGCTTTGATCGTGCCGATATTGCCGCCATGCCCGTTGAAGAAATAGATCCGCTCAAACCCGTGTGTGGCCAGCGATTGAACCCAATCGCCCATCGCCGCGATCATGGTTTCAGGCCTGAGCGAGATCGTGCCGGGAAACCCCATGTGATGCGGCGCAATGCCGACATTGAACGAGGGCGCGACGAGAAACCCCGCTTCCTCCGCCGCTTTCAGCGCAATCACCTCGGGGCAGATCACATCCGTGCCGATCAGGCCCGAGGGCCCGTGCTGCTCGGTCGAACCCACCGGCACGACAATCCCGCGCGAGCCCTTGAGGTAAGTCTCAACCTCCGGCCAGCTTGAGAGATGTAAACGCATCCAGAAATCCTTCCGTCCGACAGGGGTGAACCCAGCATATAGGGGCGGTCCGCCGCCATGCCCACGAAAATCACCCCGCACCGCATTTGCGCTCCGTCTGCCGCCGGAATGACATTTTTGAAGCAAAGCCTTCTGCACATTCGATGACTTCACAAAAATGCACCGGCTACCGCAGCATCTCTCTGTCGAAACCTATCTCAATAAGAATCCGAGAGAGAACCCATGACCGTCTACGCACTGGCGCAATTCACAATCCATGACCGCGCACAATATGACCGCTACGCCGCCCGCTTCATGGAGGCGATGGAGGGGCATACAGGCCGCCTGCTCGCGGCAAATGAAAGCCCGCAGCTTGTGGAAGGCACATGGCAGGGAGACAAAGTAGTCCTGATCGCCTTTCCCGATGAAGCAGCCTTTCATACCTGGAAGGATTCACCTCTCTACCGCGAAATCTCGAAGGATCGTGAAGCGGCGACGGAAGGTTCGGTGCTGATGTTGAAGGGCTAGGTCACCTCAAATCAGGAAAACAGCATCTCATTCGACGATCGATGAAACGACCGCTAGAATCCGAGCATGCAGATCCGCCGCGCCACCCCCGCCGACGCCCCCGCCATTGCCGAATTGTTCATCGCGGCGCGAGGCCAAATGACCTATCTCCCCACCCTCCACAGCGATGATGAAACAAGGGCCTTCATCGCCCATGTGGTGGCCACACAAGAGGTCTGGATCACCGTCACAAAGGAAGACCGCGTTACAGGTTTTGCCGCAATCAACGACGAAGACGAAAATATCTTCCTCGACCACCTCTACATTGCACCTTTCGCGCAAAGGCTCGGCCTCGGCGCAGCCCTCCTCACCCATGTCAAAACGCAGCGTCCCCAAGGCTTTTCGCTCTGGACCTTCGAACAAAACCAGGGCGCGCAACGATTTTACGAGACACACGGCCTCAGCCTTGCGCGAAAGACCGACGGGCGCGATAACGAAGAAAAGCGCGCCGACTGTCTCTATGTTTGGCGCGGCAATGAATGAGTCCGGGAGGAATGCGCGTGAGTGAGACAAAGAAAATGGCAACCGAAGCCACAGGCCCGCTCAAGGGCGTGCGCATCATCGACCTCACCTCGGTCGTCTTCGGCGCTTACGCAACCCAGATGCTCGGCGATTACGGCGCAGACGTCATCAAGATCGAGGCCCCCTCGCCCACCGGCGGCGGCGGTCAGGGCGGCGACATCATGCGCTGGGCCGGCAAAGTGCCCGAAGGCGCGTCGTCCGATCTCGGCCCCATCTATGTCACCATCAACCGCAACAAACGTTCGGTGTTGCTCGACCTGCGCAAAAAAGCTGGCCTCGATGCGCTGATGCAATTGATCGCCACCGCCGATGTGCTCGCCTCCAACATCCGCTACGACGGCATGAAGCGTCTGGGCCTCGGCTATGAAGACGTAAAAAAAATCAAACCCGATATCGTCTTCGTCCATGCCGCAGGCTACGGCTCCGACGGACCTTATGCAGGCCTGCCCGCCTACGACGATCTCATTCAAGCCGGTTCCGGTGCCGCCGATCTTCTCTCGCGCACCGATGGCAATCCTGCGCCGCGCTACATGCCAACGATCGTCGCCGACAAAGTCTCGGGCCTCTTCATGGCCAACGCCATCACAAGCGCCCTCTTCCATCGTGAGCGCACAGGCGAAGGCCAATTTGTCGAAGTGCCGATGTTTGAAGCCGTGACGAGCTTTGTGCTCGCTGAACATTTCTTCGGCCATGTTTACGATCCCGCCACCGGCCCCTGGTCCTATGGCCGCATCACCAATCCTGATCGCCGTCCCTACAAAACCAAAAACGGCTACATCGGCCTGCTGCCCTATTCCGACAAACAGTGGAACCAGTTCTTTATTGCCGCCGGCCGCCCCGGCGTCTTCGAAAATGATCCGCGCTTTTCAACCTATAAAGCGCGCGGCCAGAACATCCGCGAGCTTTACGCGATGATCGAGGAATTGACCGAACAGAAGACCACCGAAGAATGGCTCGATCTTCTGATGCCGCTCTCGATCCCGATTGTGAAAATGAACCGGCTCGACGATCTGCAGGAAGACCCGCATCTGAAAGCGGTGGGTTTCTTCGAGCGTTACGAGCATCCCCATGCCGGACCCTATTTCGCGCTGCGCCCGCCCGTACGTTTTTCGGAGACACCCGCCAACATCCGTCTCCACCCGCCCATCCTCGGCGAGCAGACGCATGAAGTGCTGGCCGAAATCGGTCTGAGCCCGGAGGCCATTGCAGCGCTTGATGCCGACGACGCCGTCCATCACATAACGCGCAAAGACGAAAACCTCATTTGACCATCAGGCCGCCTCGCCCATAATGGATCGATAAAAACAATTCGTCAGAAGCAACGGAGGACGCCATCCATGTCAAACGAACTCTTTCCCGTATCGGACGACTGGAAGTCCCGCGCCATCATCGACGAGACGCGCTACAACGCGCTCTATGGCGCCAGCATCAAAGACCCCGACACATTCTGGCGTGAAGAAGCCCAACGCATCGACTGGATCACGCCCTTCACCAAAGTGAAAAACACGAGCTTTGATCCCAAAAATCTTTCCATCAAATGGTACGAGGACGGCGCGCTCAATGTATCGGCCAATTGCCTCGACAGGCATTTGAAAGACCGCGCCGATCAGGTGGCCATCATCTGGGAAGGTGACAACCCGAACGATTCCAAAAAAATCACCTACCGCGAACTCCACGCCGACGTCTGCCGCTTTGCCAATGTGTTGAAAGCACAAGGTGCCAAAAAAGGCGACCGCATCACGATCTATATGCCGATGATCCCCGAAGCCGCCGTCGCCATGCTCGCCTGCACGCGCATCGGCGCGATCCATTCGGTCGTCTTCGGCGGCTTCTCGCCCGACGCGCTCGCCTCCCGCATCACCGATTGCACATCGAACATCATCATCACAGCGGATGAAGGCGTGCGCGGCGGCAAGAAAATTCCATTGAAAGCCAATACCGACGAAGCCGTCGCGAAATGCCCCGACGTCACCTCCGTCATCACAGTGCGCCACACAAAAGGCGCGGTCGCGATGAAACCCGGTCGCGACGTCTGGTATGATGAGGAAGCGGCCAAAGTCTCGGACAGTTGCGAACCCGAAGTGATGAATGCCGAAGACCCGCTTTTCATCCTCTACACATCAGGTTCGACCGGCAAACCCAAAGGCGTGCTGCACACAACAGGCGGCTATCTCGTTTATGCCTCCATGACGCATCAATATGTCTTCGACTATAAAGACGGCGACATCTATTGGTGCACGGCGGATGTGGGTTGGGTCACGGGTCACTCATATATCGTGTACGGACCATTGGCCAATGGCGCGACAACGCTGATGTTTGAAGGCGTGCCCAATTACCCCACCGTCTCACGCTTCTGGGAAGTAATCGACAAACATCAGGTCAATATTTTCTACACAGCGCCCACGGCGCTCCGCGCCCTCATGCGCGACGGCGACGCGCCGGTCACAAAGACGAGCCGCAAATCGCTGCGTCTTCTGGGCTCGGTGGGCGAACCCATCAACCCCGAAGCCTGGCTCTGGTATCACCGCGTCGTCGGTGACGGACGCTGCCCCATTGTCGATACATGGTGGCAGACCGAAACCGGCGGCATCATGATTTCGCCGCTGCCGGGCGCCATCGCGCAAAAGCCGGGCTCGGCCACCAAACCTTTCTTCGGCGTACAGCCGCAGCTTGTGGACACAGAAGGCGCGGTGCTCGAAGGCGCGGCCTCCGGCAATCTCTGCCTGACCGATTCATGGCCGGGCCAGATGCGCTCCGTCTATGGCGACCACCAGCGTTTTGTCGAAACCTATTTCATCCAGTACCCCGGCAAATATTTCACCGGCGACGGCTGCCGCCGCGACGAGGATGGCTACTACTGGATCACCGGCCGCGTGGACGACGTGCTGAACGTCTCCGGCCATCGCATGGGCACGGCCGAAGTTGAAAGCGCCCTCGTCGCCCACAACCTCGTCGCCGAGGCCGCCGTCGTCGGCTACCCGCACGACATCAAAGGTCAGGGCATCTATGCCTATGTCACTTTGATTGCAGGCCACGAATCCTCCGACGCCTTGCGCAAAGAACTCGTCAACTGGGTCCGCAAAGAAATCGGCCCCATCGCCTCGCCCGACCTGATCCAATTCGCACCGGGCCTGCCCAAAACCCGTTCGGGCAAAATCATGCGTCGCATCCTGCGCAAAATCGCCGAAGACGATTTTTCAAACCTCGGTGATACATCGACGCTGGCAGACCCCTCGGTCGTCACCGATCTCGTCGAGAACCGCCAGAACAAAAGCTGATACCCGCCCTTAAGCCCTCTCCCTCTGGGAGAGGGTTGGGTGAGGGTCTCCCTTCCCACCGTCATTGCGAGCGCCAGCGAAGCAATCCATCTCACCACACTCTGGATTGCCGCGTCAGCCAAGCGGCCGCAATGACACTTTGCTCCTCGTCAAACCTTGCATCTCCGCGCCTGCGCCCCTACGTCCCCTGAAATAAAAATCTCTGGGAGGAGAACAACATGGCCAATTGGACCATAGGCGACGTCAAAATCACGCGCATCGTGGAGATCGAAGCGGCCATTCCGCTGGGCGGCGAAGGTTCGATGGTGGTGAAGGCCACGCCGGACGCGCTGCAAAAAATCGATTGGCTGCAACCGCATTTCGCGACACCCGAAGGCCACGCCAAAATCGCCATTCAGGCGCTTCTCGTCGAAACGCCGACAAAGCGCATCATCGTCGACACTTGCGTCGGCAATGAGAAGTCGCGCGACAATGCCTTCTTCAACAACCTGCAAACGCCCTTCCTGAAACATATGGAAGAAGCAGGCTGGCCGCGCGACAGCGTCGACACGGTGCTCTGCACCCATCTCCATGTCGATCACGTCGGCTGGAACACGATACTTGAAGACGGCAAATGGGTGCCCACCTTTCCCAAGGCGCGCTATCTCATTGGCGCGCGTGAATGGGCCCATTCGCAATCGGAAGGCGACAACGCACCCGTGCTCGCCGACAGTGTGCAGCCGATTTTTGACGCAGGCCTCGCCGATCTCATCAACGAGGATCACGTCATCTGCGATGAAGTGTCGGTGCGCCCGACACCCGGCCACACACCGGGTCACATTTCGATTGTGATCTCATCCAAAGGCGAAAACGCCGTCATCACCGGCGACCTGATGCACCACCCGAGCCAGATCGCCAATCCCGACTGGTCCTCAGGCTTTGATCACGACCAGTTAAAAGCCAATGACACGCGGGCCAAATTCGTCGCCGAAATGGCCGACAGCGGCACCCTCGTCATCGGCACCCATTTCGCGACACCAGCGGCAGGCCACGTCATCAAAGACGGGACGGGCTATCGTCTCAAGGTGTAAGCCACATCAAACCTTAAAGCCCTCTCCCCGAGGGAGAGGGTTGGGTGAGGGTCTTCCTTCCATTCCCTCACTTACACGCACTCCACGCCGACATATCAAAATGAAAATGGTTCTTGTGCAGATCATTATACTCCGGTCCCAGCACCACACTGAACACGCGGCAGGCATCATCATGCACCGACTTCAGGAACCGCCC
Organism: Parvibaculum sp.; assembly: GCA_030649335.1. GTDB lineage: Bacteria > Pseudomonadota > Alphaproteobacteria > Parvibaculales > Parvibaculaceae > Parvibaculum. Next base: position 74,327 of record JAUSLL010000042.1, read on the forward strand.
CTCCGGCGTGTCCTTGCCCCAGTCCTTCAGCACAGACACACGCCGACCATCCGCCAGATCAAACCCCGCGACGTCGATGGCGCGGGCTTCCGCATGGGCGCTCAGACGCCCCGCCTTGGCATGGTTCACATTGCGGCATGAATAAGTGCCGTAGTGACGGATGCGCGTCACCGGACTGCCGAGGATGTCATCCGCCTGCGGAACAACAACCTGCCCCTCCCAGATCAGCAGCGCCGCCGCCAGCCCGCAACTCATGTCGAGCGGCCCGCCATGGATGAGCGGGGCTTTGGTGAGCTTCACGCCCTTCTCCATGCCGCAGCCTTTCAGCGGCGATGAAATCTCGGCCCGCTCAATGGTCATCCCGCGCCGCTTGATCGTCGCAAGGCACGCCTCATAGCGCGGCTGCAAAAGTCTGAGCTTCACATTGGTGAGCGGCCCCACGGGGCTTGTGAGTTCAACGGGCGAAAACGGATTGATCGTGTCGGGCAGCGCATGCAAACCAAACCACGCGACCATGGCGAGCAATCCCAGAACGACACCACGCACAAAGAGCGTAAAAGCGAGCTGCCGTTTTTGTTTGTTAAATCTTATGCCCGCCAATCGCACTCCGTTCAAAAGTCGGAAATAATGCCCTTGTTCTCCCAGTCACCATAACGTGTCGGCTCCTGTCCGCCCTTGCGACCCTCAAGCTCACGCGGACGGGGATTATTTTTTTCAACCTCGTCAGCCGCCTTACGGCGCGCTTCAGCCTCGGCCAATGCACGCTTTGCAGGCTCGCTTAAGACCCTCGTCTGAGGCTCGACAGGAATAGGCTCGGAATCCGACATGAAAAGGCTCGCTTGTAGCTAGGGTCTCGAGCCTACATATAAGCTTGAACGATCCGCAAAACCACCCGTTGGACAAAAATGAACACGCTCAAAACCGCCACCCTGCTCGCCGCCATGACCGCCCTTTTCATGGGGCTCGGCTATTTGATCGGCGGCGCGGGCGGTGCCTTCATTGCCTTTCTCATCGCCGGCGCTATGAACATCTTCGCCTTCTGGCAGTCCGACAAAATGGTCCTCCGCATGCACGGCGCGCGTCTGGTGGATGAAAATTCAGCACCCCATTATGTCCGCCTTGTGCGCCAACTGGCAGCCAATGCCGGCATCCCGATGCCCGCCACCTACATCATGGAACAGCCCCAGCCCAATGCTTTTGCAACGGGCCGCGATCCTGAACACGCCGCCGTTGCCGTAACGACAGGCCTCCTTAATGTTCTGTCATCGGAGGAATTAGCGGGCGTCATCGCCCACGAACTCGGCCACATCAAAAACCGTGACACGCTCACCATGACCATCACCGCGACCATTGCCGGTGCCATTTCCATGCTCGCCAATTTCGCTTTCTTCTTCGGCGGCAGCCGCGAGCGCGGCGGCCTCATCGGCACGATTGCGCTGGCGATCCTCGCGCCCATGGCCGCCGGCATCGTGCAAATGGCGATCAGCCGCACGCGCGAATATGAAGCCGACGCCATGGGTGCCGAGATTTCCGGCCGCCCGCTCTGGCTTGCATCAGCCTTGGAGAAAATCGAAAGCGCGTCGGGTCGTGTCACCAATGAAGCGGCCGAGGCAAATCCCGCCACCGCCCATATGTTCATCATCAATCCGCTGCACGGCGGCAAACGCGACAGTCTGTTCTCAACCCATCCCGCAACCGCCAACCGCATCGCCAAATTGCACGATATTGCGGCAGGTACCGGACGTGCGGCAGGACGTCCCTGGGGCTGAGGCTTCCCCGCGACGCCTGCCTGTGCTTTAACCTCGTCCATGAATGACGAGCCTGCAGCCACAAATCCGAAATCCGAAGACGCCGGTCTTGCCGCGCGTCAGGGTGCGCATCGTTTGATCGCAGCGGTGCTGACGCAAAAGCGCGCGCTCGATGAGGCCTTTGCGCAGGATGCCGCGCGCGGAATACTCGCCAGACTCGCACCCGCCGACCGTGGCTTTGCCCGCGCCATCGCAACAACAACGCTGCGCCATGTCGGCGCGCTCGACCTCATCATCAAGAAGCTCCTTGATAAAAAGCTGCCGCCGCGCGCAGGCATCACACAGACAATATTGCGTGCAGCGCTTGCTGAAATTTTCTTCATGGGCGTCAAACCCCATGCCGCTGTTGATCTGGCCGTCGAAGCCGCCGCACATGACGATGATGCGCTGCATTTCAAATCTTTGGTCAACGCGATCCTGCGGCGCGCATTGCGCGAAACTGACACGTTGCGCGACGGGATCGACGGCGAGCGCGCCGCACTCCAGCAATGGATGTGGCGAAGCTGGATCGGCACTTACGGCGAAATCAAGACCCGCGAGATAATCCGTGCACAAATGAATGAAGCGCCGCTTGATCTGAGCGTCAAAGACCCCGCCTCGCTGGAAGATTGGGCGACACGTCTTGGCGCAAAAATATTGCCCACCGGTTCGCTCAGGCTTCACACCTCAGGCCGCATCGAGCAGCTTGAAGGGTTCGACGAAGGTCAATGGTGGGTGCAGGATGCCGCCGCTGCTTTGCCTGCAAGCCTGTTGGGCAATGTGGCTGGCAAGGACGTGCTCGACCTTTGCGCGGCCCCCGGCGGCAAGACGCTTTGGCTCGCCTCGCGCGGCGCGAACGTAACCTCACTCGATCGGTCCGGTCCCCGCCTTGAACGGCTCACGCAAAACCTCGAACGCCTGTCGCTCCGTTCAGAGATCATTGTCGAGGACGCGACGAAATTCGAACCCGGCCGCACATGGGAGAAGATCCTCCTTGATGCGCCTTGCACCGCCACCGGCACCGCGCGCCGCCACCCCGATGTGCTGCTACTGAAATCCGCCGCCGACCGCGACCGGCTCGCGGATCTGCAAGCCCGACTTCTCGCTCATAGCGCAACGTTACTTGCTGTCGGTGGCACGCTTATTTTTTGCACCTGTTCACTTGAACCCGAAGAAGGTCCCAAGCAGATCGATACATTCCTTGGCCTTCACCCGCAATTCGCCCGCGTTGCCATCACCGCTTCCGAGATTGGCGGTCTTGATGAAGCAATCACCAAATCAGGTGACATGCGCACGCTGCCTTGTCATTGGGTCGATGCAGGCGGTCTCGACGGTTTCTATGCCGCCCGCCTCACGCGCCTGAGCTAGCGCCGACAAAGTGCAAATTGCGCCAGCGCTACAGTTCGTGCATATACAATGTAGAGAAATGCACTTCGGGGGTGGTGAGTGACTTGTCTTTTATGTGGCCACGAAAGCCACAAGCGGCTTGGCGAAAAAAATGGCTACGGCATCGCCGAATGTGACGCGTGCAGCTTGCGCTTTGCCACACCGACGCCGACACCCGCCGAACTTGATGCGCTCTATGGTGCCTATACGCCGAACGATTTTTATTCCAAAAAGACGGCTTCCAAAATCGCCCGCACCAAGCGCCGCTTGCTGCGCTACATGCACATGGCACCGGGCAAACGCTTTCTCGATGCCGGTTGCAACATCGGCACAGGCGTCGAAGCCGGACGTCTTGTCGGGCTCGAAGCGCATGGCATCGACATTGGTCAGGACAGTATCGACAGCGCCCGCACGCTTTATCCCGAAGGCCGCTATCACGCCGGTCCGATGGAAAGTCTGCCCGCCGATTGGGGCCAGTTTGATTTTGTCTATTCGAGCGAAGTCTTTGAACATCTGCCCGAGCTTCACACCTATGTGGCAGCGCTCGCCGCGCGCATGTCGAAAGGTGCGATCCTTTTCATCACGACGCCTGACGCGGGACACTTCCGCGTGCCGTCAGATTTTGCAAGCTGGGGCGAGGTGCGCCCACCCGAACACATCGTCTATTTCAGCCGCAAGACGCTGGCGCAACTTCTCGCCATGCACGGCATCGAGATCGTGAAATTTGAATGGAACTTCAAACCCGGCCTCAAGGCGCTCGCCCGCAAAATCTGATGGCCCTTTATGAAGCCGCGATGAGATGAACCTTTTCGCGCGGCACAAACAAATAATCCGCTTCCGATTCAAATCCGTCGACGCGCCGCATCACATAGTTCCTACTTTTACGTGTCTCAAAGGCCTGATAGCCAAGCGGTAGCAACAAATCGAAAATCTGCTGCGGCGTGGCACCGGCACGCGCGAGTGAGCCGTGCGTCACTTCCAACAACAGCGTCGGCAGGAATTTGGCGATTGTCCCCATCGCCCCTTTGAGGAAGTTCAATTCCCAACCTTCAATATCGACTTTGATGAAATCAAGCCGCGTGAGCGACTGCTCGGCGGCAAAGACGTCAAGAGTAGTGAGTTTGATCTGCTCACTCACGACTTTGCGCCCGCTATGGTCGGGCCCCATATGCGATAACCCAAAACCCATGGAGCCACTGCGCTTCAGCGGCACATGCAAAGTCTCAACACTGGGCTTATCAGAAAGGCCGAGCGGCACTGTCGTCACATTATCGAGACGCCGCCAGCGCCGGACGATCTCCAGGATCGAGAGCGCATAAAGGCCGGGCTCGAAAGCATAAACATGACCTTTAGGCACCATGGCAGCAAAGAGCTTGGCATGCTGGCCCGCATGCGCACCGACGTCCACAACCACCGCATCATCGGCAATGATCGCGCGCAGCTCGTCTCCAAGTTCGGCGTGATATTGCCGCGCTAGGGCTTTGTAGAGATGCGCAAACCAGGTCAGTCTTTGGCGCAGGGAAAGGCGGGGCGGCGGTCTGTTTTTGTTCATATGGTCTCCAGAATATCGGTATCGGGAAAATAATGAAACGCACCCCTATTTGTCTCTTCTTGCACCTGCAGTTTCAAGCTGTTAAGCACTGAATTCAGCAAGATATAGTGGTTTGAGCCGGCCAGTGCCGTCGATATCGGGGTTCTGAGGTTTCAATGAGCACACAGCCTAAAATCAAAATCGCCCCGTCCATTCTCGCGTCAGACTTCGCGCGGCTGGGCGAAGAAGTACGCGCCATTGATGTGGCGGGTGCGGACTACATCCATATCGACGTGATGGACGGCCATTTCGTGCCCAACATCACCATCGGTCCCGATGTCGTGAAGGCCTTGCGCCCGCACACGAAAAAGACCTTCGACGTGCATCTGATGATCTCGCCGGTTGATCTCTACATCGACGCATTTGCCAAAGCCGGCGCCGATATCATCTCGTTCCATCCCGAGGCTGGTAACCACCCCCACCGCACCGTGCAGGCGATCCGCACCGCCGGATGCAAGCCGGGCGTTGTTCTCAACCCGGCCACGCCGCTTGAGGTTCTGTGGCCGCTCCTGAACGACATCGATCTTGTGCTTGTGATGAGCGTCAATCCGGGTTTCGGCGGCCAGAGTTTCATCGAAAGCCAGCTTCCTCGCATCACCGAAATCCGCAAGGCGATCACGGCGTCCGGACGCGCCATCGAACTTGAAGTCGATGGCGGCATCAATTTCGAAACCGCGCCCCGCGCCATTGCAGCAGGTGCCGACGTGCTCGTCGCGGGCACAGCCACATTCAAAGGCGGCGAGAGCGCCTATGCCGCCAATATCTCGAAACTGCGCGGACACGCTTGATCCGAACGCCGCTGCCGGAGGCAGTTGCTTATGACAGACGCCGAGATGGAAGGACATGACGAACGCGGTGCGACACCGCTGCCGCCTGCCAATTTGACCGGCAACACCTCCTCTGAATCCGCTCATCTTTCACAGCCTTATTATCTCGCCATGCCGCCCGGCAACCGCGCGACCGATCTCGTCGCTGCCGCGCTGGTGCGGGCGCGCGACCGCTTGCTCGCGCGTGCCTATGCAAGCTGGGCCTATAGCAAATCACTACGCGGGCCGATGCCCGACCACATGATCCACTACCCGCGTGACCTGCGGCCCGGTCGCGCCGACACAGCCGACGCGCTTTTTCAGGGCCGCTGGTCTCTGCCGGGCGGGCAAGTACGCACCGATGGCAGTTCGCCCTTTGATGCCACGCCGCCGTCTGACGCCTGGGCCGAAGAACTGCATGGCTTCTCATGGTTACGGCATTTTTCCGCCGCCGGTGGCGATGCGGCGCGCACCTATGCGCAGACATTGGTCGCAAGCTGGATCATCGAAGCGGGTCAATGGAACGACATTGCCTGGCGACCGCATGTCGTCGGACGCCGCCTCACCTCATGGGCCGCCAATGGTGCGCTGATCATCGACGGCTCGGATCTCATCTATCGCTCGACCTTGTTGCGCAACATGGCGCGTCAGGCCCGCCACCTCGCACGCACCGCCTCGCTGGCACCGGCGGGCGAGCCGCGCTTTACAGCCGCCGTCGGCCTTGCCTTTTCTGGGCTTTGTCTTTCCGAAGGCCAGAAGCGTCTCGACAAAGGCCTCGTGCTTGTCTGCCGCGAACTCAACCGACAGATCCTTGCCGACGGCGGTCACGTAAGCCGCAACCCTGCCGCCATGCAATCGATCCTGCTTGATCTTCTGTCGCTGCGCGAAGCACTCACCCATCGCCGCCTTGAAGTGCCGAAGCCCATCCGCGACGCCATCGACCGGATGATGCCCATGCTGCGCTTCTTCCGCCACGGCGACGGGCGACTGGCGCTCTTCAACGGCGCCAATGAAGGGCTCGACGGTTCCATCGACGCTTCACTCGCGCTCGATGATGCCAAGGGCCGCCCCTTCGGCTTCGCACCACATTCAGGCTATCAGCGCCTCGCGTCCGGCCCGAGCTACGTAATCGCAGACACCGGCCCCCCGCCGCCCGGCCGCTACAGCCATACTGCGCATGCAGGTTGTCTTTCGTTTGAAATGAGCGCCGGTCGTGCGCGCCTCGTCGTGAACTGCGGCTCCACCCGCGTGCTCGGTCCCGACTGGGAGGCCGCAAGCCGCGCCACCGCCGCACAATCCACACTGGTGCTGGCCGACACATCATCTGCCCGCATCCTGCGCGCCAAAATCGGCCGTGCGCTCCTCGGCGCGCGCCTTATGGAAGGCCCGTCGCGCGTTGAAAGTCGCCGACAGGAAAACGAGGCAGGAACGCTCATCGAAGCCGCCCACAATGGCTATGAAAAGCTATTTGGCCTCACACACCGCCGCCGCCTCTTTCTCTACGCAGGCGGCGAGGAATTGCGCGGCGAAGACATGCTAGTTGCGTCCGAAGCCCCGCCCAGCCTTATGGCGCGACTGCACCCGCGCGCACCCGCCGAACTATTGCCCTTCACCATCCGTTTCCATCTGCATCCCGACGCGCGCGCCTCGCTGGCGCATGACGGATCAAACGTGCTGGTCATGCTGGCCAATGGTGAGGGCTGGCAGTTCCGCGCCGGCGGAGCCGGTGGTACGTCGGACATCACACTTGAAGAAACCGTCTATCTAGGGGCAGGAGAACCCGCGCGGCGCTCTGAACAGATCGTCGTCACCGGCACGGTTTTACGCGGTGCGGCCAAGGTCAACTGGGCATGGAAGCGCCTGTCGAGCCGTCACCACACCAAGGCAGCCCCTGCACCCTTGCCCGAATTACCCGATCTCGAAGTACCCGCAAGCGAAGCAGAGCCGGACGCAGAATAGAGTTCTATTTCGCCAGCATCACCAGCTGGCTCTGGGTGATCACGGCAGCAAGCCTGCCGTCACCACGGCGAATCCGCGTTTCCCAGACCATCAGCCGCCCGCCTTTGTGATGCGCCGTACAGGTCGCCTCCGCGACATCGCCTATCGGGATTGCCGCCAGAAAATTGGTCTTGCTCTCAATCGTCGTCGTTGTCGCCCCTTTGGGCAGATTGAGAACCGTCGCCACCGCGCCGATCGTGTCAGCAAGCGCCATGATCGCCCCGCCGTGAAGAATATCGGGAATGGTGCAAAGCTCTTTGCGCACGGCCAGCCGCGCCACCACACAATCAGGTTCTGCTGAAACAACCTCGATCCCCAAAAGCTCAGCAAAGGGCAGCGGCATGGTTTTAAGCATAGCAAGCGTTTCGTCCGACATCGGCTCTCTCTCCGTCAACAAGCATGTGACCCGAGTTTACCCGCTAAAACACCCGCGCCAGAGGGCCGGTCGCGGCAATCATCAGGAACCATTTGCCGCAGCATGGGATTTGGCCCTTCCCGCGCCTTCGCCTTGGCCCTCACCGCGAAATTGTGCTATCGCCCTGCCATCCCCGTCACAGCGAGAAACCGCCCATGTCCGTCTCCGCCAAAGTCCTCCCCCAGGCCGCCGACCTCCAGCCGGTACGCCGCGCCCTCCTGTCGGTCTCCGACAAGACGGGCCTCATCGACTTTGCCAGAGCCTTACATGAAGCAGGTGTCGAACTCATCTCCACCGGCGGCACGTCAAAGGCCATCGCGGACGCCGGTCTCCCCGTCAAAGACGTTTCCGACCTCACGGGCTTTCCTGAAATGATGGACGGGCGCGTGAAAACGCTGCACCCCAAGGTCCATGGCGGGCTTCTCGCGGTGCGCGACGATGCTGACCACAAAGCTGCGATGGAAGCCCACGGCATTGGCCCCATCGACCTTCTCTGCGTCAATCTCTATCCCTTCGAGGCGACGGTGGCCAAAGGGGCCGCTTACGATGAATGTGTCGAGAACATCGACATCGGCGGTCCGGCCATGATCCGCGCCGCAGCCAAAAATCATTCCTACGTCGCCGTCATCGTGGAAGGCAGCGACTACGCCTCCGTGATCGAAGAAATCAAAGCCAAGGGCGGCACCACAAAGGCGCTGCGCCAGCACCTTGCACACAAGGCATATGCCCGCACCGCCGCATATGACGCCGCCATCTCCAATTGGTTTGCCGACACACTCAATGACACCGCGCCCGATTTCCGCGCTTTCGGCGGGCAGCTCAAGCAGACGCTCCGCTACGGCGAGAACCCGCATCAGCTCGCAAGCTTCTACGTCAACGGCGACAATCGCCCGGGCGTTGCCACAGCTGTGCAATTGCAGGGCAAGGAACTCAGCTACAACAATATCAATGACACGGACGCAGCCTTCGAACTCGCTGCCGAATTCGACCCCGCACGCCCCGCCATCGCCATCATCAAACACGCCAACCCCTGCGGCGTCGCCACCGGCAACACGCTGGTCGAGGCCTATCGCGCGGCCTTCGCCTGCGACACGGTTTCAGCCTTCGGCGGCATCATCGCTTCGAACGTCAAACTCGACGGCGCGACGGCGGAAGAAATTTCAAAGATTTTCACGGAAGTCATCATCGCGCCGGACGCCGACGAAGACGCCCGCCGCATCATCGGCGCAAAGAAAAACCTTCGCTTGCTGATCACAGGGGGCTTGCCCAACGCGATGAGCCCCGGCCTCACAGTGAAGTCCGTTGCAGGCGGCATGCTCGTCCAGTCGCGCGACAATGGTCACATCACACTCGATGACCTGAAAGTCGTGACAAAACGCCAGCCCACCGAACAGGAACTGAAAGACCTGCTCTTTGCCTTCCGTGTCTGCAAACACGTCAAATCAAACGCCATCATCTATGTGAAAAACGGCGCGACTGTCGGCATCGGCGCAGGCCAGATGAGCCGCGTTGATAGCGCCCGCATTGCAGCCCGCAAAGCGCAGGACGCCGCTGACTCCGCCGGTCTTAAAGTGCCCGCAACGGTCGGTTCAGTCGTCGCGTCGGACGCTTTCTTCCCCTTCGCCGACGGATTGCTGTCAGCAGCCGAAGCCGGTGCTACAGCGGTCATTCAGCCCGGCGGCTCAATGCGCGACGATGAAGTGATCGCCGCCGCCGACGAAAAGGGTCTTGCCATGGTCATGACGGGCATGCGTCACTTCCGTCATTGAACGAAGGAACACGGCCCATGATCATCGTCACGACAACCCATAGTGTTGAAGGCCGCGCCATCGTTGAATATCGCGGCGTCGTGGCGGGTGAGGCGGTGATCGGTGCCAATGTCTTCCGCGATATGTTTGCCGCGATCCGCGATTTTGTCGGCGGACGTTCCGGCGCTTATGAAAAAGTATTGAAGAGCGCCCGCGACGCAGCGCTGGACGATATGATTGCCGAAGCCATGGCTGTCGGAGCCGACGCCATCGTCGGTGTCGATCTCGATTATGAGACGGCAGGCAAAAGCGGTTCAATGCTGATTGCAGTCGCGTCCGGCACCGCCGTCAAACTGCGCTAGCATACATACGTCACGTGATCGACGTGGCGCGCTCTTCCTTCACAAAGCACAGCATGATGATGCCGCCGACAATAAGCGGCACGACAACGGCAAGCCCCAGTCTCTGGCTGCCCGTTGAAGCCGTCACAATACCGATGAGCAGCGGCGCAACAAATGTCGTCGCCTTACCCGCGAGCGAATAGAGCCCGAAAAATTCCGTCATCATTTCGATAGGCGCAATACGCGCGAGCATCGTACGGCTCGACGCGATGGTTGGCCCTGCCATCAACGCAAAGAAAGCGATGGTGAGAAGAAAGAGTTGCTCGGGCAAAGTCGAAAAGGCTTTTGCACCTTCCACGAAGGGCACCTCGACCACAAAGAAAATCCGGTCGCGGTCAAATGACACAAGCAGGATGAAGGAGACAAGCGCCAGAACGAGCGACACAAGCAGCGTCGATTTCGATCCGAACTTCTGATCGGTCCAGCCGCCGACAAAAGCACCGACGGCGGCAAAGAATGTCGCCCAGATGCCATAGATCGCCATTTCCATCGCGCCCCAATGGAAAGTGGAAGCCGCGAGAATGCCGCCGAAAACGAAGATCGCATTCATGCCGTCATAAAACGCCATGCGCGACAAAAGATAGAGCGCCACATTGCGGAAGTGCCATGCCTTGGTGACAGTATGTCCGAGGCGCACGACGCCTTCCTTCATAGCGGCCACGCGCGACAGCCCGCGCGACACCTGATCGGGCACCAGCAGCAGAAGCGGCAGCATGAAGACGACAAACCACAGACCTGAAATCGGCCCGACAATGCGATCGGTTTCAAACGCCTCTTTCGACAATCCGAAGACCGGCGCATCGGGAATGAAGGACGCCTCGACCACGCCCGGCAATTGCAGATACACAAGCACAATGAGAAGCGCGAAAATACCTGCAATCTGACCGGCCCCGATGCCGATGCCGGAAAGCAACCCGATGCGCTTTTCAGACGCGATGGTCGGCAGCATGGCATTGGCGAAAATGATCGCAAATTCCATGCCCACGGACGCCACAATGAGCGACAGCACAATCGGCATAATCGGCGTGCCAGGGATCGCCCACCAAAGGCCGAAACTCCCGACCGCACTCATCAAAACGAAAAAGACAATCCAGGGTTTGCGACGACCGGCGGCATCCGCCATCGCGCCCAGAAAGGGACTCAGCACCGCAATGATGATACCGGCACTCGCCTGCACATAGCCCCAGACGGTTTGCCCCTGCACCGCGTCACCGACAAAGACGGCGCTGAAATAAGGTGCGAAGAGAAAAATGGTGATGAGCGAGAAATAGGGCTGGTTCGCCCATTCGTAAGTCACCCATGCGGCCTGCGCGACATTGCTGGCCGGTTCACCATTTGCTCTCGTCGTACTCAATCAACTGCCTCCACGCGGGTCTCGTTCACAAATGCCATGATCGCAAGTCCCGCTACCATCAAAATAAGAATGGAAGCAAAGCCCATCCGCTGGCTTTGGAAAAAAGTTGTGGCCAAACCGACCAGCAACGGACCCATGAAAGCAGTCGCGGTGCCTGACAAAGCGTAGAGACCGAAAAATTCAGACATCTTTGAAGCCGGGGCAATGCGCGCCAGCATCGTGCGGCTGTTGGCATAAGCCGCCGTAATGCAGATTGCAACGACAAGCACGACAATCAGATACATAAGCTCCGGCAGCGTCGAAAAGAACGGCAGGCTCCACAACGGTGCGCTCGATGTGTCATAGGGAATGAAGAAAAACATTTCCGTCGGCGTCATCGAGACAGCAAGCACAATCCCGATCGACGTGCCGCCGATCGAAGTCATGATCGCTTTCTTGGAACCGAAGCGATCATCAAGCCAGCCGCCGAAGAAGCCGCCGCCAACCGCAAAGATCGACAGGATGATGCCGTAGATCGTCAGCGTCAGCGCATCCCATTTAAAAATGCCCGCCGCATAAACACCGCCGAAAATCAGCACAGCCGTCTGCCCGTCATTGAAGAACATCCGCGCGATGAGATAGGTCGCGACATTGCGATAGTGGCGCACCTGCTTCACGGTTTTGATGACGCGCCCAATCCCGTCTTTGACCGCCTTCACCTTATTGATTTTCTGCGTCGGTTTGACGTCGGGTGTGAAGAACAGCAAAGGCAGCGTGAAGATCAGAAGCCAGATCGCGGTAATCGGCCCTGAGATGCGGCTGTTCTCATGCATCGAGACATCGAGCCCGAAGAGCGCCTTTGTCGGGAGGAAGCTCCAGTCCACCTGACCGGGCAGCATGAAGGCAAACAGCATGAAGCACAGGATGAGCAATGCACCCGCGTTCGCCATGGCAAGTGCCAAGCCCGACAGAAAGCCGATGCGCTCATGCGGCGCGACGGCCGGCAACATGGAATTGTGAAAAACTTCCGTGAACGAGAAAGCCACCGACACGACGATGAACAAAAGCGCGATCTGATAAATGCCGAGACCGGCCCCGCCCGGCAGCGCCCACCAGAGCGCGAAGATCGCGGGTACCATGACGGCGACGAAAGCAATGAGCCAAGGTTTGCGGCGTCCGCCTGTGTCGGCAATCGCACCGAGGATCGGACCAAAGAGCGCGATGATGAAACCGGCGATTGAATTGATATTGCCCCAGATCGCCTGACCACGGATCGGGTCACCGACCACGACGTTGGAAAAATAGGGCGAGAAAATATAAATCGTGACGATGATCACGTAAGGGTCGCGGGCCCATTGAAACATGGCCCAGCTGAACTGGCCTTTGGCGTCAGCGGCGGGTGCGCCGGTCGCCGATAGTTTCAGGCCTTTGGGGTGGATCGCCGGATCAGCGGAATCCGGCCGCGGGTCATTTTCAATCGCCTCACGCACATCACCCAGTTCTTTCAACCCGTCCAAACCCTTAGCCCCCTGCCGTTCCGCGCCCTTGATCGGACGTCTGGCGCGAAGTGGATCATAAAGGCGCGGGCGAGGAAAGGCTGAGAGCACGACGTGTCACCATGACCAGCGCGAGAACCAGCAGCGGAAAACCGATCTGGAGATGCGTGGCCTGCGCGAAAGGCGCGACCGTCAACGGCAGAACATAAAGGATCACCAGCCCGGCGCGTTCCTGCAATGTTGCGCCGCGCATGCCCATGTCGCTTACCAGAATGGCAAGGACAAGCGCGAGAATGGCAAATTCATAATCGAATGTATAAGGCGGCACGAGAAGCGTGGCGGCAATGAGCACCGCCCAGCTGAGGCGCGTCGGCCCGTGGCGCCGCCAGACAAGCGCGACCGCCGCCGCCGCCGCCAGCGCCACCAGCATTTGCGCCCCGTAAGCCACGCTCAGCGGCACACCGAGATCCGCGAGGAACACAAACGCGCTTGGCATTTTCGCCCAGGGCAACATGCCCTGCTCCATCACCTCGCGCACAATGGGCGCATTGGCGATGAAGGTGAGCCAAAGCTCCGGCCCGAGCAGCACGGCAGACAGGCCACATATCGCAACGGCGCTGAGGCCCGTGGCGATCAGCACCCGCCATTGGCCGGAGACCAGAAAAGCAAGCGGCAACAGAAGCCCGAGTTGTGGCTTGTAGATCAGCAACCCCAGCACGAGACCGGCGAGATAAGGCCGTCCACGTTCGAGAAGCAGCAAGCCGCCTGCAAAAATGGCTGCCGAATAAAGCGAATTCTGCCCGTGGAAAACGCAGATAAAAGCGCCGGGAAAAGCGAGCAGCAAAAACACCACATCGGATTTGGACGCAAAACCGTCCGCAAACAACGGCCGCACCGTAGCGACATAAAGCGCGAGCCCCGCGCCGACAAAGACCAGCCACGACAGCCCGTAAGGCAAGAGTGCCAGCGGCGCGACAAGCATTTGATAGACAGGCGGGTAATGCCAAAGGAAAACTTGGGTATTCGCAGGCACCGCGAGTTGTTCAGCCTGAAGGATGCGCGCGAAATCAAAAGCGACAAGCGGTTCGCCGCTGAGCGTCAGATGCGAGGCTCCCCAGAACGTAATAAAATCATAGCCGAGCGGCTTACCGAAAACGTCGATCATCGCCGTCGCGCTGACGATCATAGCGAGAGCGGCAACGACATAGATCGCGACCGCCAGACGCGGATAGACACGCAGGCGCTGTGGATCGAACAAGGGAACAGGAAGGTTCATCGGCGCTCGCATACCAGCAGGGACAGGTGCCCCGACCTTAAGCAAGCGGCCTTAATTTGTCTTGAAAGCGGGGTTTGTCTTGAAAGCAGGCTTTACGCCGCCGCGCCGCAGCATTTCTTGAATTTTTTGCCGGAGCCGCATGTGCAGGGATCATTGCGGCCGATCTTGGCGACGGTGCGGGGCCGTGTACCCATGGAGCCATCAACATAATACCAGCGCCCGTCGAGCTTGCCGAAATGGCCCGTCTCATGGTGGACGCGAGCCACGCCGTCTTGCGTGAACTGAGCCACAAACTCGACATAGCCCTCATCGTCGCCCGCACCGCCGTTTTCGACATGACGGACTTCAAGCCCCGTCCATTCGCTCGACGAGGCCCATGTGGTCGCCCCCTCGCGGTCGAAATCATCCCGTGTGCCGGGCATGAGGCTGTCTTCGAGGTAATCAATGGCACCCGTCGCAAAAGCCGAATAGCGCGAGCGCATCAGGCTTTCAGCCGTCTGCGGCAGTGCCGCTCCGGACAGATAAGGACCACAGCAATCGGCAAAACTTTTGCCGGAAGCGCAGGGACAGGTGGTGAGTTCGTTCATGATTGCCTCTTTCGGGCCAATTTCTCGCTTATCTGCCGCAAACCCGACAAATATCTTGCCAAGTACAACCTGGCCGGACAGAGAAACACCGCCCTTGGGGGCGGTGTTTTCCCGGTCAAAACTGAGACTTTGGAGCGGGCGAAGGGATTCGAACCCTCGACCCCAACCTTGGCAAGGTTGTGCTCTACCCCTGAGCTAC
>JAUSLL010000051.1 GCA_030649335.1 Parvibaculum sp.
CGATCTCTTCAAGTTCTATGCGGCCAGCGGCGGCGTGCGCGTGCCTTTCGTGATGGCGGGACCGGGCGTGCCGCAGACGCGCATCTCGTCTTTCGCGCTGGTGACGGATATTGCGCCGACGCTGCTCACGCTTGCGGGCGTGACGCCGGACACGGCGGGCCTGCGCCCCATGACGGGCCGCAGCCTTGTGCCGGTGATGGAAGGCAAAGTGGCGCAGACCTACGGGCCGAGTGATCCTGTGGGCATCGAAGTCTCCGGCAATACGGGGTTCTATCTCGACGGGCACAAGATCACCCGCAACATGCCGCCGCAGGGCGACGGGCAATGGCGGCTTTATGACATCAACGCCGATCCCGGCGAGACAACGGACCTCTCCGCCGCCAAGCCGGAACTGAAGCGGAAGTTGATCGCCGCCTATGACACCTATGCGCAGAGCATGGGCATTCTGCCGATGCCGGAGGGATATGACGCGGTGGCGCAGATCAACAAGAACATTGCCGTGCGCATGCTGAAGCGCGACGGGTGGAAACTCGCCGCGTTCGGGCTGGGCCTTGTCGCCATTGTCTTCGGCGTGGTGTGGGGCATCCGCAGGCGGCGCGCGCGGGCCTGAAGGCTGATTGTCCCGCCCGTGGAACGATCTGGTGCATAAGTTTCCGTAGTCAGGGCGCTTGGGACTCGCCTAGTCTCTGTGCCAACGAACGGACAACAGCGGTTGATCCGTCGCTCATAAGATAAGGAAACGGACCTATGGATAAGCTGACAGTCTATGCCGTGCCGCTCGGCCGGTTGTTTCTCGCGGTTCTCTTCATCATGGCCGGCATAAGCAAGGCGGGAAATCCGGCGGGCACCATCGGTTATATTTCGTCGGCGGGTCTGCCGCTGCCGGAACTGGGCTATGCGATTGCGCTGGCGGCTGAAATCGGCGGCGGTTTGCTTATTCTCGTGGGCTACCAGACGCGTCTCGTGGCTTTCGGCATGGCGATTTTCACCATCGCAACGGCGGTCTTCTTCCACAATAATTTCGCCGATCAGACGCAGATGATCAGCTTCATGAAGAACTTCGCCATTGCCGGCGGCTTCCTCGTGCTGGCCGCTCATGGCGCAGGCGCGCTGAGCATCGACAACCGTAAACGCTGACACAAGACCGCGCAGACAGGCGGGGGGTGGCTCAGTCGCCGCCCGCCAGTCGCGTGATTTTGCTCTGTTCCATGATGATTTCGCGGCTGTGGATATAGTCGCGCGTGAGCGGCAGGGCATCGACCTTGCGCGTCAGCTGCATCTGGAAATTGACCATGCCTTCGTAACGGAACGATGTTTCGGACGCGGCCAGATAAAACTCCCACATGCGGGCGAAGCGTTCGTCGTAGAGCGCCACAGCCTCGGCACGCCGCGCCATGAAACGCCTGCGCCATTCGCGCAGGGTCATGGCATAGTGCAGGCGCAGGACTTCGATGTCCGTCATCATCAGACCGGTCGGCTCGACCGAGGCCGCCATTTCGCTGAGCGCGGGAATATAGCCGCCGGGGAAAATATATTTGGCGATCCACGGATTGGTGGCGGCGGGCGGATCAAGCCGTCCGATGGTGTGGATGAGGGCGACGCCATCGGGGTTGAGCAGGCGCTCGACGTTGTTGAAATATTCCGCGTAGTGCCCGACGCCGACATGCTCGAACATGCCGACCGAGACGATGCGGTCAAAGCCCGGCTCCAGCTCACGGTAATCCTGTAAACGAAACTCCACGCGGTCCGACAGCGCGCGTTCCAAGGCGCGATCGGTGGCGACCTTGTGCTGCTCGCGGCTGAGCGTGACGCCGACGACACTGGCACCGGTTTCGCGCGCGATGGTGAGCGCCATGCCGCCCCAGCCGCAGCCGATGTCGAGGACACGCTGGCCGGGTTTGATGTCGAGCTTGGCGATGATGTGACGCTTCTTGGCAAGCTGCGCCTCTTCGAGGCTCATGCCTTCGTGCTCGAAATAGGCACAGGAATATTGCTTGTCGGCATCGAGGAAGAGATCGTAAAGCCCGCCGTCGAGATCATAGTGATGGGCGACATTGGCCTGCGCCTTGCCGACCGGATTGCGCTGGTCGAGACGACGCTTCATGCGGCGCAACGCGGCATAGAGTTCCATCGGGCGGCTGGCATATTGCGTGCCGAGATTGCTGAGCAGCAATTCGAGAAAATCATAAATCGTGTGGGGCGCATCGACGGTGAGATGCCCGTCCATATAGGCCTCACCGAGTTTCAAATAGGGATTGATGGCGAGGCCCAGATGCGGACCGCCGTCGCGCATACGGATGGTGATGCGCTCACCCGTGCCGTCGCCATAGGCTTTGAAATTTCCCTTGGCATCAGCGACACGCAATGTGCCCTGACGCACGACCTGATCGAGCAATAAACCAAACAGCATGCAACCTCCAAGAGCGGAAGGTGTTGACGTGCAGCCGGACCCTGATGCGTTACTGGCGTTCGGGACCCAACCGGGTTGAGTGCCCCCCAAAACGTAGTCTTCATTTGATGACGGATTATTGTGTCAAGAATTTGGCGCAAGAGTCCAAACAAAAAACGCACATCCAGTAAGGTCGGCGGTAAATACTTAGGACGGTGTGAGCTGATCGGGCAGCAGCGCAGAATTCTGCCAGGCGATGACGCCGATCAGAACAATCAGCAAAATCGACCAGATGGCGATGCTGATAAGCGTCGATTCCTTGGCGGCCCGCTGTTCAATCCAAATGCGCGGCTTGATGCCCTTGGCCAGGAATACGATCTGTGCGGAGAGATTGATGCAGACAATATTGACCATCAGCAACCCGCCCGCGCCGATGGCCAGATCGTACCGACCAGAGCCGAGCATATAGCCGGTGGCAGCCGCAGGCGGCATGAGGGCGACGGCAACCATGACGCCGACCAGCAGGCTGGAAGCACGTGTGGTGATGGAAATAGCACCCGCCGCACCCGACACAAGCGCGAGCGCAATCGCGTCATAGCCGATGACCGTGCGCGACATGAGTTCCGGCCCGTTGTAACTGTCCGGCAGGATAATGCCCGCAACCGTTGCACCGCCGATGGCGAGGATGATGCCGACCAGATTGGCGAAAGCAGCACGGCCGATGAGTTCGGTGTCGCCCAGCGCACAACCGAAAGCGAGCGCCATATTGGGACCGAGCAGGGGCGCGATCACCATGGCGGCGATGATGACGGCGACATTGTCGTTGAACAGGCCGATGGCCGCGACCACGGTGGACAGCAACACGAGTTGGATGAATGTGCCGTCGAGTTTCGCGCCGCGCGCGATCTCGATGTAAAGCTCCTCGCGCAAAGCCGTTTCGGCTTTTTTCTTTTTCTCGTCATTCTGGAGCGGTTCGGGGTCGGGCACGATGGCATCGACCGGCGAAAGAATGATGCGCCAGTCGTCGTCGGCCCCGAGGCATTTTTGCAGGTAATCGACAAATTCCTGCTGCCGCTCGGAGCGCGCCAGAATGCGCACGATCTGCTTGCCGTTCTCCGCCACCGTTCCGCGATGAAACTCCAGCGCCTCGAATTGCTCGGCGGTGGCCGCCAGCGTGTCGGCGAGCCCGTCTTTGGCGATGACTTCGATCATGCGAACCGGCATGCAGATCTCCTTTGTTTAACCGGAGTGTCAGTCCGGCAACATCGCGGCACAAGGGCCTAAGTAAAAGAAAAACGCCGCCCCCGATAAGGGAGCGGCGTTAAACTTTGGGCAGTCGGATAAGCCTTGAGGCTTATTCGGCGGCTGTTTCTTCTTCGGCAGCAGCTTCGGCGTCGGCTTCAGCTTCGGCGGCGAGTTCTTCCTTTTCGAAGAATTCGACATCGTCGTTGACGTCGTCGTCGAGATCGCGCTTGGTCAGATCTTCACCGGCGGCCTGACGGACAGCTTCTTCAGCCGAACGCGCGACGTTGATGGTGATGAGCGTCACAACTTCAGGGTGAAGCGTGATGCGGACCTTGTGGAGGCCGATGTTCTTGATCGGGTGCTGCAGGGCGACCTGCGTGCGGTTGATCGAGAAACCGTCGGCGGTGACGCCGTCGGCGATGTCGCGTGTGGTGACCGAACCATAAAGCTGGCCCGTGTCGCCTGCCTGGCGCAGAACGATGATGGTCAGACCTTCGATCTTCGTCTGAACCTTTTCAGCTTCAGCGCGGGCTTCGAGATTGCGGGCTTCAAGCTGGGCGCGCTGTGTCTCGAACTGAACGAGGTTGGCCTTCGTCGCTCGCAGCGCTTTTTTGCGCGGCAGGAGGAAGTTGCGGGCGTAGCCGTCTTTCACTTTGACGATTTCGCCCATTTGGCCGAGTTTTTCGACCCGTTCCAGAAGTACGACTTGCATGAGTCTCTTTCCTTTTTCTGGGCTTAGCCGATGACGTACGGCAGGAGAGCGAGGAAACGCGCGCGCTTAATGGCACGGGCGAGTTCACGCTGCTTTTTTGCCGAGACGGCTGTGATGCGGCTCGGAACAATCTTGCCGCGCTCGGAGATGTAGCGCTGCAGGAGTTTCACGTCCTTGTGATCGATCTTCGGGGCGTTGGCACCGGAGAAGGGGCACGTCTTGCGGCGACGGAAGAAGGGCCGACGTGCGGGGGATGCTGTTGTGTTCATTATGCGTTGTCTCCAGCAGGGGCGTCATCACGCGAGAAGCGCGGACGGTCGCCACGGTCGCCGCCACGCGGACGGTCGCCACGGTCACCGCGATCGGGGCGGTCGCCACGATCAAAACGGCCACCGCCACCGGGACGCTCATCGCGTCCGCCGCCACGGTTGGACAGCATGGCCGACTGGCCTTCTTCATGCTCTTCAACGCGGGTGGTGAGGAAACGAAGTACGTCTTCGTTGAGGCCCATCTGGCGTTCCATTTCGGCAACCGCTGCGTGCGGCGCGTCGATGTTCATGAGCGCGTAATGACCTTTGCGGTTCTTCTTCACTTTGAACGAGAGGTTGCGAAGACCCCAATATTCGTTCTTCGTGACCGAACCGCCATTGTCTTTGAGAATTGTCGTGAGCTGTTCGATCAGCGTCTCGACCTGTTGCTGCGACACGTCCTGTCGCGCAATGAGAATATGCTCGTAAAGAGCCATTGCCTTTTACTCCATATGTCCGGCCCTGGCGCAAAGCCCCCTTTGAGCCCGAAAAGGCTCGAAAGGACTACCAAAGAAGCGGAGACACCGGGACACAGGCTTTGACGCCCTGTTGTACGAAAACCCGCACAACGCCCCGTTCAGCCCCCAACCAAGGCCTTCAGAAGGGGCGGAATATACGGAAAACCAAGGCGAACGCAAGGCTTAGGGCACGAGGGCGGGAGATCGGCGTCGATATGCGTCAATTTGCCGGAAATCAGCTGGGCAACCCGTCAAAAACGGTGAGGCCCGCCGGAAGAGCGGCCCAATCGGGACGACCTGCCGCAAAGATCGCGATTTGAGGACGAAAAACCGTCGGATCGTCAAGGGAACCGGCGTATATCGTGAAACTCTCGCTCTCGCCGACGACCCCTCCAAACACGAGGCTGCTGCAGGATGTGCAGAAATTGCGTGTGGAAGGCGTGCCGCGCGCCGAGGGCGTGACGGTCTGGCGGGACGGGCCGGAAATGGTCAGGGCCGAGGCGGAAAAGTTCATGAAGGGGATGAAGCCCGAGCCGGACGCCTTGCGGCAGTCGGCGCAATAACAATGACCGGCCATGTCAGGCTCGCCGCGCGCTTCATAACGGAGTGCGCCGCAGAGGCAGCCGCCGGTGTGGATCTTGGTCATGGGAAGAAATCCGTTGTCGGTTTTCAGGCAGCTTGCCGCGCCGGACACGACCCGTCAAATCGCTTCAGGCAGGCACAAATGTGCTTGGGGCGAGGGGTCGTTCATGTTGAAATTACATATGGATAACAGTCGCTTGTATCAGGAATTGCGTGTTCAGCTGGAACATGAACTCGTCGAGATCAACGGCCTTCGCGATGCGAGCGAAGCCGCACGCGCACCTGTCTCGCTGGACCAGCAAAGCGTCGGGCGCCTGTCGCGCATGGACGCCATGCAGGGGCAGGCTATGGCGCAGGCCGCAGAGCGCCGCCGCCAGCAGCGCGCGGGCATGATCAGCGCCGCGCTTGAGCGACTGGACGAGGGTGAATTCGGATTTTGCCTCGGCTGTGGCGAACCGACTCCCGAGGGACGGTTGAAGGCTGATCCGACGGTGACGCGATGTGTGGGATGTGCCTCGGCTTGAAACAGTCTCGCGTGGCCTGTAGCGGCGATAGCATTATTTGGACCGCGCCAACGCCAAATTCTTTAATACTGGAGGGCGTGATACATTCTCAATTTCTACGACATTCATCCTTTGTCGGAATTATCGTCCTAGCCAATTCATGAGCCGAGTTGCCTTGCATACCACGCAACATTCGCTCGTCATACAAAGTCGCCAGCAAGCACATCATGTCTTGAGAAAGGACTACATGCGTACCGTTGCTTGCCAAAATATCACTAGGCTGCAACGCAGTACTATTTTGGATTCCTAGACGGACCAGCAGCGCGCGTACGAAACACCGGTCCTTCATTTGCACATTACCGGGCTCATCAGGCACCAAGCCAGCAGCGAAAAAAGCAAGCACTCTTGGCTGCGCTAGCGGACCATAAACTTCCTCATCCCTAAAAAAATAAACAAAACAGGGATTGTCTCCTGTTCGAGGCTCGTCGAGAATTTCTTTGTAAATTTTGTCAGTGGAGCTGATAGCCGATTCAGCCGCCCCCTCCCATGAGGGCACAGAATTCATCATCCATCTAAATTTCATTAGATGGCTATGACGCAATTCATCAGCACTTAGGTCGTCCGTTTCAACGAATAACAAACTGGAATCTTCACCTGCTCCTGTTGCCTCAACCCGTATAATATTTACGCCGGTCAGATGCTTCAGTTTGTCTACCACATCGCCATACACCGGACTTGATGGTGTTAGGTCTCCGGTGGCTATCTCCATCCTGTAATCAAAGTCACTAGCTTTGACGACTTTCCGATTTGTACCTTTCCCCAATACCCATTCGTCAAACTGTCTTAAATGACGCGCGTTTACAGTCTCTTCTATACGGCTAGATTCATCGGCAGAAATTCCCGCGGCTGAACAAAATACGAAGACCGTACCCGCAAACAAAATGCTAAAAACAAAATCCAACCGAAATCGCATCTTTCACTCTCTCCAATTCCAATCGGAACGTGCAAAATAATCGTCATGTCTCTTTGAAATCACCGAATATTATTGACCCAACAATTATCAGATCGATTTTTAAACAAGAATTGGCGTGCCAATCTCACTTTGCTTTCGTCATCGATTTCTTCAGCGTGTCGTTGATGCGGGTTTGCCAGCCGGGGCCGTTCTCTTTGAAGTAGGCCAGCACATCATTGTCGAGGCGCAGCGTGACTTGTTCTTTAGTTGGCGTCTTTTGCGGCCCGCGCTCGCCGCGCTTGCGCTTAGGCAGGATGGCGAGAAGGTCAGCAGGCAGAACTTCGGCGGCGGGGCGAGCGCGTTTGAAATCGGCGCTTGTCCATTCGGGGTTGTCGTCATCAATAAGTGTCGGATCAGGCTTCTTGCTCATAGCCGTCAATCTCTCGTTGGTTTGCTTTACGCAGACTAATCACTCTGATGCCGCCATCGCGCGGCGTGAAGACCAAGGCATGCAATCTATCGTCGATGAATCCAAAGGCGCGAAAGCGGCGTTCGCCATAGTCGCGTCGTGTGTCTTCGACAATGACGGCGCTTTCCCAGTCGAACTCGCTTGCCATCTCGAATGATAATTGTCGCTCGGCGATATTTCGCTCGTTCTTAGCCGGATCGAACTCAATCTTCATCTTATAATGTAACTACATTAAAACAGAGTTTCAATTTAATTGTACCTACAATTTCCATTATATGCCGGAATCCAGCCCCCGTCTTGACTCGACTCTGTGAGCCGTTATCTCTTGCGACTTCAAATTCCGTGGCTCGAATGGGCCCGAAAACGAAAAATGAGACCAAGGAAACGCGAATGAGCAGGGCTTTTATCTTCCCCGGACAGGGATCGCAGGCGGTTGGCATGGGCAAGGAACTTGCCGAGAACTTCGTTGCCGCGCGCGAAGTGTTTCAGGAAGTGGACGAGGCGCTGAGCCAGAAGTTGTCGAAGCTGATGTGGGAAGGCCCGCAGGAAGACCTGACGCTGACGGAAAACGCACAGCCCGCCATCATGGCCGTGAGCCTTGCCGTGTCGCGCACGCTGGAAAAGCAGGGCGGGTTCAAGCTCGCCGACAAAGCAACTTTTGTGGCCGGTCATTCGCTGGGCGAATATTCCGCACTCGCCGCCGTCGGTGCTTTCTCGCTGTCGGACGCCGCGCGCATTCTGAAACTGCGCGGACAGGCGATGCAGCGCGCGGTGCCCGTGGGCGAAGGCGCGATGGCCGTGTTGCTGGGGCTGGATTTTGAAGCGGCTGTGGAAGTCGCCAAGGAAGCGGCACAGGGCGACGTCTGCACGGCGGCCAATGATAATGGCGGCGGACAGGTTGTCGTCTCCGGCGCGAAGGCCGCTGTGGATCGCGCCATTGAAATCGCCAAAACAAAAGGTGCCAAACGCTCGATGCTGCTGCCGGTGAGCGCCCCTTTCCATTGCCCGCTGATGCAGCCTGCCGCTGACGAAATGGCTGAAGCGCTGGCAGGCGTGACACTGAACACACCTACTGTGGCGCTTGTTGCTAACGTCACCGCATCGCGCGTCGCGGACGCCGACACGATCCGCAAGCTGCTTGTGGAACAAGTGACCGGCATGGTGCGCTGGCGCGAAAGTGTTCTCTTTATGGAAGCGCAGGGCGTGACCGACTATATTGAACTCGGCGCAGGCAAAGCGCTGGCCGGTATGGTGAAGCGCATTGCGGCTGAACCCAAGCTCGCCTCCATCGGTACGCCTGCCGATGTCGAAACTTTTCTCACGTCTCTTTAAACTGAGCGGCTCTGAAGGAACCTTCCATGTTTGACCTCACCGGAAAATCGGCGCTCGTGACGGGTGCCTCGGGCGGTATCGGCTCCGACATTGCGCGCGCGCTACACGCACAAGGCGCGAGCGTCGCGCTCAGCGGCACACGCAAGGAAGCGCTCGACGCGCTGGCCGCTGAACTGGGTGAGCGCACATTCGTTTTGCCCTGCAACCTGTCGGACAGTGCCGCTGTGGACGCGCTGCCCAAGCAGGCCGAAGAGGCGATGGGCCAGCTCGACATTCTCATCAATAATGCGGGCCTGACGCGCGACAATCTCTTCATGCGCATGAAGGACGAGGAATGGGACGAGGTGATCCGCGTCAACCTCACTGCCGCCTTCCGCCTGAGCCGCGCCAGCCTGCGCGGTATGATGAAGCGCCGTCATGGCCGCATCATCGGCATCACATCGGTCGTCGGCGTGACGGGCAATCCGGGGCAGGGCAATTATGCCGCCTCCAAAGCCGGTATGATCGGCATGATGAAATCGCTGGCGCAGGAAGTGGCGAGTCGCAACATCACCTGCAACTGCATCGCGCCGGGCATGATCACCAGTGCCATGACAGACGCGCTGAACGAAGACCAGCGGTCCCGCATTCTGGTGACGATTCCTGCCGGACGACTCGGTGAGGCCAATGAAATTGCCGCCGCAGCGGTCTATCTTTCGAGCAATGAAGCCGCTTACGTGACGGGCCAGACCCTGCACGTCAACGGCGGCATGGCCATGATCTGACCGGCAAAAACCTGTTCATTCCTGACAATGCTGTGATAGAACCTCGAAAACCCCTGTTAAAACAAACCACTAACTTCCAAATTGTCTGCCTTTCAACCTCTGGCAAGCCGTGCAAATCTGTGTTACCTAGGCGCTCGATTTGACTTGCGGTTGTGGCTTATTATGGGCCAGAAGAAGGGCAGTCTTTCCGCCGAATTTGATCGCGTTGTTTCGTCGGTGCCGTGGGCACGGGGAAGCAGCGCGGGGTCGGTCTTAAAACCAAGGATCTGAGGACTTAAAATGAGTGATATCGGAGAACGCCTGAAGAAGATCGTCATCGAGCATCTCGGTGTGGACGCTGACAAAGTCAGCGAAAACGCGAGCTTCATCGACGATCTCGGCGCAGACAGCCTCGACAACGTCGAACTGGTCATGGCGTTTGAGGAAGAATTCGGCGTGGAAATTCCCGACGATGCTGCCGAAAAAATCCTGACGGTCAAAGACGCGATCGAGTTCGTCAAAGCGAACGCCAAGGCCTGATTGCCTGATCAATGAAT
The DNA here is from genome assembly GCA_030649335.1 of Parvibaculum sp. Classification (GTDB taxonomy): domain Bacteria; phylum Pseudomonadota; class Alphaproteobacteria; order Parvibaculales; family Parvibaculaceae; genus Parvibaculum. The sequence goes on from JAUSLL010000051.1 coordinate 10,251, forward strand.
TGAAGTGGCGGGGCGCGCCTTATGAAGCGCGCCCCGCACTTTGCGGCTCAACACTACGCGGCGTGTCACGCCTTTCGCATTTGGCGGGTAGCCTCTAGCTGCACCGGAAATGCTCTTCAGTTTTTGGTGAGGTGAGAGCGAATGAGACGTGTTGTCGTAACCGGTATCGGGATGGTGTCGCCGCTTGGCGGAGACGTCGAAACAACGTGGTCGCGGATGCTCAAAGGTGAGTCCGGCGCCCGCAAAATCGAAAAATTCCAGGTTGATGATCTGCCCTGCAAGATCGCCATGCCTGTGCCGCGCGAAGGCCTCGGCGCTTTCATCCAGGACGACTGGATGGACCCCAAGGAATCCAAACGCGTTGATGACTTCATTGTCTTTGCGATGTCGGCCGCCACACAGGCGCTGAACGACGCCAATTGGCATCCCTCGACCGAAGAAGAAAAATGCCGCTCCGGTACGATGATCGGCTCGGGCATCGGTGGCCTTGAAGGCATTGCCGAAACCGCCCTGATCCTGCAGGAAAAAGGCCCGCGCCGCGTGAGCCCCTTCTTCATCACCGGTCGCCTGATCAATCTCGCTTCGGGCTATGTCTCGATCAAACACGGCCTCAAAGGCCCCAATCACTCCGTCGTCACGGCCTGCTCGACCGGCGCCCACGCCATCGGCGATGCCGCGCGTCTCATCGCACTGGATGACGCTGACGTGATGGTCGCTGGCGGCGCTGAAAGCGCCATCTGCCGCATCGGCATCGCGGGCTTTGCCGCCTGCCGTGCTCTGTCCACGGAATATAACGACACACCGGAAAAGGCCTCGCGCCCCTACGACAAAGACCGCGACGGTTTTGTCATGGGCGAAGGCGCGGGCGTTGTTGTGCTCGAAGAATACGAACACGCCAAGGCGCGTGGCGCGAAGATTTACGGCGAGATCGTCGGCTACGGCCTGTCGGGTGACGCCTATCACATCACCGCGCCCGCCGAAGACGGCGACGGCGGTTTCCGCTCGATGCAGGCGGCGCTGAAACGCGCGGGCATTTCGCCGTCCGACCTCGACTATGTGAACGCGCACGGCACATCGACCATGGCGGACACGATCGAACTCGGCGCGGTCACACGTATGCTCGGCAATTCGGCAAAGACAGTGTCGATGTCGTCCACCAAATCCTCCATCGGGCATCTGCTTGGTGCGGCGGGCGCGGTCGAAGCGATCTTCTGCCTGCTCGCCATGCGCGACAGCATGTTGCCGCCGACGCTCAATCTCGACAATCCGCAGGTTGAGAGCGAAATTGATCTGGTGCCGCTGAAAGCGCGCGCCAAAGAGGTCAATTATGCGCTGTCGAACTCCTTCGGATTCGGCGGCACCAACGCGTCGCTGGTGATGAAAAAGGTCGTTTGATTGGCTGACGCCGCAGACAAGCCGGAGAAAGCGCCGAAAGCAGGGCGTCTCATCCGCGTGCTGCTGGTCATCTCCCTGATCGTGCCAACCCTCGCGCTGCTGACCGGCGGCGGCATCTATCTCTACGGCAAATCGCGCTATGAAGCGGCGGGACCACTTGCCGACAGCCGAGTCGTCTGGCTGAAAAAGGGTCTCGGCCTTAATGCCATTACGCAAGAACTCTCCAATGCCGGTGTTATCAACGCGCCGTTGATCTTCCGCATCGGTGCGCGCCTGTCGGGTGTGGCCAGTTCGCTGAAGGCTGGTGAGTACGAATTCCCCGCGCATATCAGCATGGCCGAGATTGTGCGTATGCTGAGGGACGGAAAATCCATCCTGCATCAGATTACCGTGCCCGAAGGATTGACCACGCAACAGGTCATGGCGGTGGTGAAGGCCGACCCTGTGCTGACGGGCGATCTGCCGCTCTTGCCGGCCGAAGGTGTGCTGCTGCCCGAAACATATAAATTCACACGCGGCACCACGCGCGTCGAACTCGTGACGCGGATGCAGCGCGCGCAAACCGAATTGATGACGAAACTCTGGCCGAACCGCGCGGGCGATTTGCCGGTGAAGACACCGCAGGAAGCGCTGGTCCTTGCCTCGATCGTGGAGAAGGAAACAGGGATTGCGAGCGAGCGACCGAGGGTCGCCGCCGTGTTCACCAACCGCCTCAGGATGCCGATGCGGCTGCAATCCGATCCGACAATCGTCTATGGCATTACCATGGGGGCAGGGCCGCTCGGACGCCCGATCCGCCGCAGCGAGATCGACGCCAAGACGGCCTATAACACCTATCAGATCGACGGATTGCCGCCGACGCCGATTTGCAATCCCGGTCGCGCCTCGATTGAAGCGGTGCTGAACCCACCGACGACGAAAGACCTGTACTTCGTGGCCGACGGCACGGGCGGGCACGCTTTCGCGCCGAACCTGTCCGGCCATCAGCGCAATGTCGAACAATGGCGTAAGATTGAGCGCGCTGCGCCGTAAACGCCTCTGCTGCTTGCCTCATGCTGCGGTGGCTTTTAGATTTGAGTTCCGTTTTCCCGAAAGGTTTTCCCATGTCGCTCACCAGCATGACAGGCTTTGCCCGCGCCGATGATGAGGCCGACGGCACCCGCTGGCATTGGGAATTGCGCTCGGTAAACGGCAAGGGCCTCGACGTGCGCTTCCGCCTGCCGCAGGGCTTTGAAGGCATGGAAGCCCGCCTGCGCGAAGAAATGGCCCGCCACATGAAACGCGGCAATGTGCAGGCTGCATTGACGCTCGACCGGCAGCGCGCAGGCTCGTCGCTGCGTGTGAATGAAGACGCACTCAATGTCGTGATCGCTGCCATGCAATCGCTCGGCGAACGCATTGAGCTGATGCCGCCGCGCCCTGAAGGCGTGCTGGCGTTGAAAGGCGTGCTGGAAACAGCCGACGTGGTTGATGCGGAAGAAGATCAGGAGGCCTTCGAGAAAGTGCTGATCGCATCGTTCGGGCAAGCGGCAGCTTCTCTCGCCCGCGCGCGCGACGAAGAGGGCGCGAAGCTCGAAGCGGTGCTCGTCGCGCAAGTGGACACGATTGAACGGCTGACCAAAGAAGCAGCGTCCTCGCCCGCCGCAAGCGTCGAAGCGTTGCGCGCACGGCTCAAAACACAGGTCGCTGAATTGCTCGGCGCATCCCCCTCGCTGAGCGAGGAACGGCTGGCGCAGGAAGCCGCATTGCTCGCCACCAAGGCGGATGTACGCGAGGAAATCGACCGGCTCAATGCTCATGTGGCGCAGGCGCGCGAATTGTTTGCGGGCAAGGAACCGGCAGGCCGCCGCCTCGACTTCCTGACGCAGGAGTTTAACCGCGAGGCCAACACGCTTTGCTCCAAAGCGGCAGATGTAGCCTTGACGCGTATCGGCCTTGAGTTGAAAGCTGTCATCGACCAGTTGCGTGAGCAAATCCAGAATGTCGAGTAATGTAATGACCGACGAGATCAACGTCCATCGCCGCGGGCTGATGCTGGTGCTGTCTTCGCCGTCAGGTGCGGGCAAAACAACACTGTCGCGTGCCTTGATCGATGGCGACGAGGCCATCACCATGTCGGTGTCGGCCACCACGCGCCGCCCGCGCCCCGGCGAGACGCATGGCAAGGATTACTATTTTCTCTCGACGGAAGATTTCGGCATCATGCTCAACAAGGGCGAGTTCCTCGAACACGCCAAGGTCTTCGACAATTATTACGGCACACCACGTCAACCCGTTGAAGAGGCGTTGAACGCCGGACAGGACGTGCTCTTCGATATTGACTGGCAGGGCACGCAGCAGCTTGACGAAAGCGCATCGGAAGACCTTGTCAAAGTCTTCATCCTGCCGCCCTCGGCCTATGAGCTTGAAAAGCGCCTCAACAGCCGCGCGCAGGACAGCGCCGAAGTCGTGGCGAGTCGCATGGAAAAAGCATCCGACGAGATCAGCCACTATCAGGAATATGACTACATCATCATCAACGAGAATGTAGACAAAAGCCTCGCCGAACTGCGCTCGATCCTATTGGCAGAGCGGCTCAAACGTAAGCGCCAGACGGGACTTTCTGATTTTGTGAAACGCCTGCGCGACGCGTTGTAGAAGTCGCGCACATCGCTATTCGTTAATGTGAGGGCCTATGGTCAAGCTGACAGACGACGAATTTGCGTTGCTGCAAAAATTGCGAAAGACGCGCGCAGAACGGCGTAGAAAAAAGCGCGCAGACGCGCCCGCAGATCGTAGCTTTGGCCTGAGGGTCAGCGATGCCATGGCAACGGGCATCGGTTCGTGGACTTTCATCCTTATTCAATCGGGACTGTTGGTTCTCTGGATGATCGCCAATGTGGCGATGTGGGTGAACCACTGGGATCCCTATCCCTTCATCCTGCTCAATCTGGCGCTGTCTTTTCAGGCGGCCTTCACAGCGCCCATCATCATGATGAGCCAGAACAGGCAGGCCGAGCGCGACAGGGCGGATCAGCAACACGACTTCGACATCAACATTAAAGCAGAGCTTGAAATTGAAGCGCTGCATCAGAAACTTGATGTCTTGCGCGAAGTCGAAATTCTCAAATTGACATCGCTGATCGAAAACCTCTGCTCTCGTCTCGATGTGAATGAAGCTCCACGGACGAGTTGAGGGTGGAGCCCGAGGCAGGCAGGGGCGTTGACGTCGTTCTGTTTGATTTGCTCGGTTGCCGATTCTAATGATTTCAGTTTATTCTCTCTACTGATTAATAGGGGGGGTATTCAATGAATATGTCTAAGAAATTTTCTACGCTGGTTTTGATAGGCGCTCTGCTGTCAGCATGTGCGATTAACAAAAAGATCGAGCCGGTTACGCAGACCGGCATCGAATCCGTTTGCATCAAGAAAAATCCGGCGGTTACGATGGATGCGTTTGAACCGCTTCTTCAGCGATTGATTGAGGAGCAAGGTATCAAGACGGCCGTTTATGCAGGAGAAAAACCTGCCGGTTGCCGTGTGAATGTCGAATACACCGCGCGTTGGCGTTGGGATCTAGCGATGTATCTTTTCTATGCCCAGATCCGCGTGTTTGATCAGTCGGGACAAATCGGTCTGGCCGAATACGACGCTATGATGGGCGGAGCTAATCTGGGGAAATTTGGAACGACCGAAGAAAAAGTAACACCCTTGGTCAGACAACTTTTTGCCAGGCGCTGAAAAGACAGCAAAAAGCCCGCTCGATAATGAGCGGGCTTTTTTATTCCTAGATACGGATCGCTTACGGCTTCAGGACCACGCGGCCCATGATGCCGCCTTTGCGCAGGTCGTCGAGCGACTTGGAGGCTGCGTCGAGCGGGCGTTCTTCGACCGGGATCGGGTCGATCTTGCCAGCCTTCACCAGTTCCATCATCTCATGCGTTTCGCCGAGCGAGCCGACATAGGAACCGCCGATGGAGATGGCGCGCATGGGGAAGAGCGGAATGGGCATGGAGAAGCCGCCGCCGAAGAGACCGACGATGACAACCTGACCGCCTTTGCGGACCGAGCCCATCGCAAATTTGAGTGAGGCTTCCGAACCAACGAAATCAACCACGGCGGGCACGCCGCCATTGGTGTCGGCAAGGAGCTTCTTCAGGGCTTCCGGGTCTTTGGGGTTGTAGACCTGATGCGCGCCTGCGCCCTGAGCGGCCTGCAGCTTCTGGTCGTCCACGTCGGCACCGAGCGGGGCCTGTTTGAACATGGCTTTGGCGAATTGCAGACCCATCATGCCGACGCCGCCGAGGCCGACGACGAGGACGCGTTCTTCATCCGAGATATCGAGCTTCTTCATCGCGCCGTAGGCGGTGAGGCCCGAGCACATATAGGTGGCGGCGAGACCGTCTTTGATGCCCGTATAATCGAGCAGGTAACGCTGATGCGGGACTATGGCGTGCGTGGCATAGCCGCCCGCGACCTGAATGCCGAGATTTTGCGGCTTGTTGCAAAGCTGTTCTTCGCCACGGTTGCAGGTGGGGCAATCGCCGCAGCCGATCCACGGATAGGCAACGCGATGATCGCCGACTTTGACGTCCGTCACATCGGGACCGATGGCAACAACTTCGCCTTCGATCTCGTGGCCGAGCGTGAAGGGCAGTTTACGTCCGGCACGCACGTCGAGCTTGTTGTCGCCGCCCATGTCGAAATGGCCGTCATGGATATGCACGTCGGAATGGCAAACGCCGCAATGTGTGACTTTGAGGAGAATTTGCGAACCCGTGGGCTTCGGCGTTTCACTTTCAACGAGTGTGAGCGGCTGGCCGTAGTCGGTGATGGCTTGTGATTTCATGGGGAGATCTCCTCAACTTTTATGGGATGCCTGTTTTGCCGACAATGTCGCACAAGGACCCTTGCGGGCCAATGGTCAATAAGGTCTCAGGGCCGCGATTTGAAGGCGCGGGCCAGCGCGCAGAATTGCTCGATCGTGAGTTCTTCGGCCCGTCGCGTGCCTTCGATTCCTGCCTCATCCAGCAGCGCCTGCGCGTCGCCTGTGAGCGATTTGAGGCTTGCGCGCAGCATCTTGCGGCGCTGACCGAAGGCAGCGGCGACAACGAGTTCCAGCGCACGGGCGTCCGCCGGTGCGAGCGGCTCGTCGCGGGGCACAAGATGGACGATGGTCGAGGTGATGGATGGCGGCGGCGTGAAGGCGCGACGGTCCACGTCGAAGACCATGCGGGCTTTCATGCGCCATTGGGCGGCGATGCCGAGGCGGCCATAGGCCTTGCCACCGGCGGGCGCGGTGATGCGCTCGGCGACTTCCTTCTGGAACATTAGCGTCATGCTGTCGTACCAGGGCCGCGCGGGCTCGGTCTGCAACCAGCCGATGAGCAGGGGGGTTGCGATATTGTAAGGCAGATTGGCGACGATGCGGGCAGGGCCGTCCACCAGTGCGGCCATATCGGTTTCCAGCGCATCGCCTTCGATGATGGTGAGGCGACCGGGATAAGCGGCGGCGATTTCTTCCTGTGCGGGCAGGCAGCGTGGGTCGCGTTCAATCACCGTGACGTGCTTTGCGCCTTCCATCAACAGGGCGCGGGTGAGGCCGCCGGGGCCGGGGCCGACTTCGACGATGTGATGGGTGTCGAGCGAACCCGCCGAACGTGCAATGCGGCGTGTGAGATTAAGATCGAGCAGAAAATTCTGGCCCAGTGATTTCTGCGCCGCGAGACCATGCTTGGCGATCACCTCACGCAGCGGCGGCAGACCGTCGGAAGTGACTTCGTCGCTCATGCGCGCGCCCTGTTGGCGGCGATCTCATGGGCAAGGCGGATGGCTTCGATGAGGCTCAGGGCACTCGCTACGCCGCGACCGGCAATGTCGAGGGCCGTGCCGTGGTCCGGTGATGTACGCACCACGGGCAGACCGAGAGTTGTGTTGACGCCGCGCTCGAAGTCGATGGTCTTGATCGGGATCAACGCCTGATCGTGATACATGCACAGCGCCGCATCGTAACGCGCGCGGGCGGCGGCATGGAACATGGTGTCGGGCGGCAGGGGGCCTGAGAGTTCGACATCGCTTTCGGCGGCGATGAGCTTCATGGCGGGGGCGATCATGTCGATTTCTTCGCGTCCGATGTGACCTTCTTCGCCTGCATGCGGGTTGAGACCTGCGACGGCGAGGCGGGGACAGGCAATGCCGAGATCGCGCTTCAGGGCACGCGCAAGGATGAGACCTTTTTCGGCGATCATGGCGCTCGTGAGCTTCATCGCCACATCACGCAGCGCGTCATGCACGGTGACAGGCACGACGCGGAGGCCGGGGCAGGAGAGCATCATCACCGGCGTCGCGCCGCCGCATCGCTCGGCGAGATATTCAGTGTGACCCGGCACGCTGAGGCCTGCCTCATAAAGCGCGCGCTTGTGAATGGGATTGGTGACGAGCGCCGAGGCGCTGCCGGCAAGAGCAAAATCGCAGGCCATGTCGATGGAGCACATAACCGCGGCAGCATTGACGGGCGCGAGTGTGCCCGCAACGACTGGCCCGCCAAGCGTGATCGGTAGCACAGGCAACGCGTCAACAAAGACGGATGCGGCCTCGTCGGGCGCCGAGATTTCAGCAATGCGGATGTCGAGACGCAGGTTGCGGGCCAGATCGGCATAGAGCGCGGGAGCGCCGATGACGAAGAAGGGCGGCAGATGTTCGGCACCACGCGCAGCCCATGCCTTGAGCGTGATCTCCGGACCGACACCCGCAGGCTCGCCCATGGTGAGGGCAAGCGGCGCGGACGAACTATCAGACATAGGTGTCATGTCACCACCCCGCAGAGGGCGTTGGCAGAGGATACAGGGTCAACGCATCTCCCAGATCAACGCATTTCAATGACGGCGTCGCGGCGCAGGTCGCGCAAGTGGCGACGTGCCATCATCGACAATTGCTGCGAGAACAGATTGTCCTCGATGCTGTCACGCGTCGGCATTTCACCAGCATTGGCCTTGTGATCGCAAACGGCGACAATTTCAATGCCCTCCTGGCTGCGTAGAGGCGGCAGAGTTTGACCCGGCTTGCTCTTAGAGACAGCCGACTGCATGCGACCGTCAAGCGAGCCGAAGATCGCGCTGCGTGCAGCGTCGGCGCGACCGCCGAGATAGGATTTGATCTGCTCGTCGATAGCATCGCAGGATTTGAATTCCCTAATGAATTTGGCGGATTCAACAGCACGGCGTTCGAGCGCGGCAGGGGGCGCATCGGGTGTTAGCGGCAGCACCACGCGGCGGAATGTCCACTCATCCTGCATCGGGTCGGACCCCGTTCCCGACTGCTTGTTGCGCAGCTGGACAATGTAGATGCCGTTGAGTGTCTTGACGGGTTCGGACACAGCGCCGATGCCCATCTGCGAGACCATTTCGCTCACACCTTCCGGCAACTGGCTCAGATGCACCCAGCCCATGTCACCGCCATTGGCGGCTGTGGCCGCGCGGCTGAACTGTTGAGCAACGGCGGCAAAGGGTGCGCCCATGCGGATCTGTTCGGCAAGACGGCTCGCGCCGCCCATCATTTCCTGTTCCTGAGACGGTGTGTCAAAGGTCAGCAGAATTTCCGACACAAGATAGCGCGGCTCGTTGGCTTCTTCATTGAGACGGTTGAGAACTTCGGTCACTTCTTCTTCGCTGACCGTGATGGTCGGGCTGAACCGCTGGCCGATCACTTTGTTCCATGCAATTTCGGCGCGGATCTGGTTGAGAAGCGAATTTCTGGAGACTTTGTTCTCTTTGAGAAAATCGTCGATCTGCTCGGTCGTCATATTGGCGCGTTTGGCGATGCCTTCGATCTGCTCGTTGATTTCTTTTTCTTCGACCTTGATATCGAGGCGGTCAGCTTCCTGCGTTTCAAGGGTTTCGTCTACCAGAGTCCGCAGGACCTGCGGTTCGATGCGGGAAATATTTTCCGGCGAATCCGGAATGCCCGACGTGACCATGATGAGCTTGACGCGCTGCTCAAGGTCGTAGCGTGAGACGATCTGGTCATTGATGACAGCGGCGATGCCTTGCTGGCCCGTCGACTCGCCGGCGGCCAGAGCAGGCGCGCCGGCGGTAAGGGTCGCTCCCAGCAAAATGCCCAGCGATAAGACCCCCGACACGGACATGGATAACAGCCCCGCGCAGGTCTTCGCTGAAATGCGATGAAAAAATTTTCCACTGGCAGGCGTGACTGAACACGCGAGCTTTTCTGACTTCATGATACTACGCCGGACGCTCCCGTTGGGCTGGGACGCCCCCAACCTGAGGCGGACAGAATACTGCAATCGGACCGCTAATCAACCGATGAGACCTGTATAAAACGCTTGTAATTAGCTTGATTTGCGCAGTTCGGCCTTGCCTTTTGGCTGGTGCTGCGAAAGTCGCATTTTTGAGCCTTACGGGTCAGAGCGCGTATTGTTGGTCCATCCGGCCGGATCGCCGAAAAGCGAGCCATCCCCCGAGCCGAACAGCGATGATCCGGGATTGATGACGCCTGCGTTCGCTCCCTGTGTAGAGCGGCCTGTGCCGGTGGAACCCAGGTTTTTGAAGGTGACTTCAACCAGGAATGTGTTCGATTTCTGAATATCCTGATAGCTGATATTGGACTGGTAGAAGCCTACGGACAGGCCGAAACATTCATCCTGATAGCCGACCCCGATTCGATTTGAAATCGTCTCGCTCGAAGTGAGGTCGCGTGTTGTATTGCCGAACAGGCGCCAGAATTCGCTGAGCTTGAGAACAGCCCCGAGGCTGATTTCTTCGCGCGATCCTGTTGTCGCCGTGATTGACGGGTCCTGCGCGAAATAGGCATAGCCCAGTTGTGTTGCCAACGGACCGGTGCGCGCAATCAGATCAAATTCGTTGCGGTTGAATTTGAAATTGGCCTGATCGAGACGGAAACGGTGTACCGCGAGGATCTTGTTGCTGGGGGCCAGCTGAATGGAACCCACATAGTCGGACTGTTGGTCGCGCAATCCGCTGGCGGCGGTGAAGCTGTCGTCTTCCTGAAGGCGGAAACTCTGGCCGAACAGCATGCTGGCCTGCGCACCACCATTGCCGTACACCGAATAACGCATGCCGACACTGGCGCGCGAACCGGACTCCCAACGGTCATATCCGGGGAAGCGGTTTTCGGAAAACAGATTGGTGTCATCAAACTCAACGGTAAGTGAATCCTGATTGGGAATCTTGTCGTTGTTGCTGACGTGCGGCGCAACGATGAATTCGGCCACAGGCTCGATGACCTGACGCAGGCTCGTTGAACTGTTGACGAAGGGATAGCTGACTTCGACACCGGCGGTCGGCAACGCACGTACAATAGATTCATTGCCGTAATAGGTGACCGGCGTCGTGTCGATCGGTGCCTGCTCGGTCGAATAGATGTCGCCGCGCACACTGGCGAAGAAGCGATAGACTTGACCGGCCTTGGAGGTGAAAGGCTTTTTCCAACTGAAGGTCGTGGACAGGCGACGACTATCGAGCCCGCCCGGCGTGCCCAACATCATCATATTGCCGTTAAACATCAGACGACCATCGCCGAGAATATCGCCGAAATCGTAGTCCACATTGACCAGCGGAGCGACCCAGGGAATGTCGTCGCCATTGACGCGTGCGAGCAGGGACTTGAAGTAATATGCATCGGCCGTGATCGCGTTGCGGCCGCTGAAATGTTCGACATAGAGGCGATTGACCAAATCCGTGTCGTTGGACAGGCTGTATTTGCGCAAGTAGGTCGTGTCCGACACTAGCTCGGCATTGAAGCCCCAATTCCATTCCGGTGCGATGTTGAAACGCCCGTCGCCGAACAGACTGCCGCGGAATTCAGATTCACCTGCCGTGCCCGCTGTGCGGGTTTCCGGCCATGTGCCGGTAGCAAAGAAACGATAAGCACCTGACGCGATGCGATGGCGGAATTCGCCCTGATAGACAATGCCTTCCTGCGACGTGAAACGCGGCGCAATGGTCGTGTCCATATTGGGTGCGATGGCCCAGTAATAGGGGATCGTGATTTCCTGCCCGAGATCCGTCGAACTGGCGAAAGAGGGCAGCAGGAAACCGGACTGGCGTTTCACGGTCGGATCGGGGTGCGAGAAGAACGGCAGATAGGCAATCGGTACGCCAAAAAATTCCATGAACGCGTCTTCATAGACAATGCGTTTGGTTTCGGTGTTGTGAATGACGCGGAAGGCTTTGATCTGCCAGAGCGGCGTCGTTTTGCCTTCTTCCTTACAAATTTTGCAGGGGCTGTAGACGCCGCGATGCAGCGTGGTCACCGTGCCGTTGGTGCGCACGGCGTCGTTGCCTGCCAGGCGAGACTTATCCGTCATCAGAACGGAGAGCGTTTGCACAACGCCGTCTTTCATTTTGTTGCGCAGCACGAGGTGGTCGGCAAAGGCCACTTCGCCCGAAGGCTCCAGCAGCGAGACATTGCCGTCCGCCGTCACGATATCCTTGGTCTGGTCATAGGTGACCTTGTCGGCGATGAGGATGCGCCCGTCATAGGCGATCTCGACATGGCCGGTCGCGGTCACGATCTGTGTGTCGCGGTCGTAGACGAGGCTGTCGGCTTGCATCAGCACTTCGCCGGACTGGGGGAATTGCGCGTCTGTGCCCGCCTTGGCGGTGGCGGCCCATGCGGCGGAACTGCCGCCGAGCGTGCCGGAGGCAAGCCCGAGAATGAGTGTGAAAGCGGTCGCCGCCTGATGGAAGGCGCGACCCGACCTCATTCCAAATGCCATATTCCCGTTTCCCCCGTCTGTACGCGTCGTCGTCTTAATGTACCTGACCTCAAATTGTCAGGACTGTCAGCCATCCTCAAGGTGGAATAGCACAGCCAGACCCAAAAGCATGGCCACAATAGCGGGCGACCAAGCCGCAAGGAAGGGCGGCAGCACACCTGATTTGCCAAGCGCCAGCGCCAGGTCACTCAGGAAATAGAGGAAAAATCCGGCAAGAACCCCGCCAAGCACCAATTGGACAAGCCCGCCGAGGCGCGAAGTGCGCAACGAGAAGATGCCGCCCACCAGCACCATGGTGCAGAGGAGGACGGGCGTCGCCAGCACATCATAGAAATGCAGCTGATAGCGTTTGGCCGAAAAGCCGGCTGCTTCCGCCATCTCGATGAAATGCGGCAGGTCCCAAAAAGAAATCGTGTTCTCGTCGGCAAAGCTCTCCTGCACCTTGGTCAAGGTCAGCGTGGTCGGCTGCTGATACTTGTCAAAATGACGGGGCTGATCGCTGAGGCTGCTGATCCAGACATTGGAAAGCGCCCAATAGCCGTCTTCGAGCGTTGCCGATTTGGCGTCGATGCGGCCCGCGAAGCTCTCATCGCCGTCGTAGAGAAAGATCGTCACGTCTTCGAGCTTGAGACCCAGTTCGCTGACGCGCAGGGCATGGACGACCGACAACCCGTCGCCGTCGGCCTGTCGAAGCCACAGGCCATTGGCCGACACGGCCAGAAGGCTCGTCTGGCCGCGCAGATACCGCGCTTCAAGCTGCGCGTGGCGTGCCGACATGGCAGACGCCACAGGGTTGTAAACGGTGATGATGAAGGAGCCCATAAGGAAGGCGACGAGAAGCGCCGGCATCATGAACTGCCAGACCGAGACACCTGCCGCCCGCGCAATGACCAACTCATTGTTACGGGTGACGCGCATGAAAGCCGCCATGCTGCCGAACAGCACCGCAAAGGGAAGCGTGTCGCTGCCTATGGTGGGCAGATTGAGAAAAGACATGGTGGCCAGAAGGCCGAATGAAATGTCTTTCTGGCTTGATGCACGTCGCGTTAGCTCGACGAGATCGATCATATAAATGAGACACAGAAAGATGCAGAAGGTGATCGCGACCGTGAAGAAGAATTGGCGTCCGAGATAACGCGTCAGGGTCCAAGAAATATTGACGGAGTTCATCGGGCGGCACTCCCGAAGGGCAGGCGTTGCCTGATCGACTTAAATATGGGCCGCCAGATATTTTCAAGCCGGACACCGGCGATCATGGCCGTGCAAATGCCGCTGACCGCAAGCGGCAGAAGATAGATGAGTGCTGTGGCTGTGGGTCGCGTCGCTGCAAGGTTGACGACACCGAAGCCGACAAGCCGCGCAATAACGGCAGCCGCTGCACCGAAGGCAATGCGCAATGTATAGCCGCGCCTGTTGAAGGGAGCAGGCAGGAGGCAGGCGAGTGCGATCATCGCAAACATCAAAGGATAAAGCATCGCCACCAGACGGTCGTGACCTTCCGCGCGCAACTTCGCCTTGAACTGCTGGCCGTAGAGATCATTGCTGGCAGGATTGAACAAGTCCGGCAGAAAACGTTCACGCGATTCATACTCGGTGACGGTGTGGTCGGTGCTGTATTGCGACAGGTCGTAAGTGTATTTGTCGAAATAGAGCAGCGACACAGGACTTTGCTTGGGACCTTCGCTCTCGCTCACGCGCTCAATGTTACCGTTATACATGACAAGGCGCGGGCCTTCTGCAGTGCGCACCATCTCGCCGGTCTCGGCCATATAGGTGACGGCTTTGCCGGGCACGCGTTCGTCATGGACAAGGATGCCTCTGATGCCGCCGTTGGGCGTGCGCGAACGCACATAGACAGTGAGCCCCGATACCGGGTTGGTGAACGCGCCCTCGCGGATTAATGACGTGGCGATGTCGCCGCGGATCTCGAAGAGACGCGTGCGCAATTCGCGCATGCCAGCAGGCATGAGGTAAAGATTGAGGAGCAACACCAGCGCCATGGTCAGGCTGACCAGCAGCATGACCGGCCACGCAACCGCCCAACGACTGATGCCCGCAGAAAAGATCACGATAAGCTCGCTGTCGCTGATGAGCTTGTTGAGCGTGTAGAGCAGCGCCACAAACAGCGCGATGGGCAGCACCGTGTTAACCGCACTCGGAAGCGCCAGCACACTCAATTCAAAGAAAGTGCCGAGGCTCTGACCCTGCGTGATGAGCAGGTCGAGCATCTTCAGCGCCTGTGTGAGCCAGATGATGCCCGTGAGCACAACCGTCGCCATTGCGAAGGGCAAGGCTGACTGCACAAAGATGTAGCGCGTGAGGACGGAAATCATCAGTTCTGGCCTAAAGAGTTCGGGGCGGGGTCGGCGCGCCATGGAGTGGGCTTGCCGACCGTGGAAGGCCAGACGGCTTTTCCTTTCGGGCGATTGCGTTAGGATACAAGCTACAGAGCCAGATTAGGAACGGTTTTCTCGTTTTTGCAGTCGCATAAGGCCGGAATGGCCGCCCTGATCCGGTGATACGGGAAAACTAGCCCACCGATTCGCATTTCAGCCCGCAAGAGAGACAATCCTATGAAAATTTCCTTTGCCGACATCTCCATTGGCAAGACCGGCGCCTTGGCCCTTGTCGTCACCGAAGGTGCCACCCCGACAGGCGTGGCCGCCGATCTTGACCGCAAGACGGGCGGGGCGATCAAACGGGCGATGAAGGCGGCGAACTTCACCGGCAAGGCAGGTTCGAGCGTCGAACTGATAGCACCGCACGGGCTGACACTGAGCCGCATTGTATTGGTGGGGGCGGGCAAGTCGGGTGAGTTGACCGCGACGGGCATGGAAAACATCGGCGGTGAACTCGTGGCACGCATGGAACGCGCCAAGGAAACAAGCGTCAGCACGATCCTCGACGGAATTGCCAATGGCAAGATCACAGCAGGCGAAGCAGCGGCGCGCGTGGGCTTCGGTGCGAAGCTGCGCTCCTATCGTTTCGACAAGTATAAATCCAAGAAAAAAGACGCCGCTGCGCCGCTCAAAAGTTTCAGCATCGGCACAAAGGCGGCAACACCTGCGCGCAAGGCTTACGGGACGCTGGAAAAGATTGCCGACGGCATGTTCCTGACGCGCGATCTCGTGAACGAACCGCCGAATGTTCTCTACCCCACAGAATTTGCCAAACGCGCCCGTGCGCTGTCGAAGCTCGGCGTCAAAGTCGAAGTGCTGGGCGAAGCGGCGATGGAGAAGCTCGGCATGGGCTCGCTCTTGGGCGTGGGCCAGGGCAGCGTGCGCGAAAGCCAGCTTGTCATCATGCGCTGGAACGGCGGCAAGGCGGGCGACAAGCCCGTGGCCTTCGTCGGCAAGGGCGTGTGCTTTGACACAGGCGGTATTTCGCTGAAGCCGCCCGCAGGCATGGAAGACATGAAGGGCGACATGGGCGGCGCGGCCTGCGTCACCGGCCTCATGCATGCGCTGGCCGCGCGCAAGGCGAAGGTCAACGCGGTGGGTGTCATCGGCGTCGTAGAAAACATGCCGGACGGCAACGCGCAGCGCCCCGGCGACATTGTGACCTCGATGTCGGGCCAGACCATCGAAATCATCAACACGGACGCCGAAGGCCGCCTCGTGCTGGCGGACGCCTTGTACTACACAGAAAAACGCTTCCAGCCGAAGTTCATGATCGATCTGGCCACGCTGACCGGTGCGATCATGATTGCGCTGGGCAAAGAGTATGCGGGGCTTTTCTCCAACGACAATAAGCTCTCCGCACAATTGGCGGAAGCGGGTGAAGCGGAAAACGAGAAGGTCTGGCGTCTGCCGATGGGACCGGCTTACGACAAGGCGATCAACTCGCAATTTGCTGATATGAAAAACACCGGCGACCGCTATGGCGGCTCGATCACGGCGGCGCAGTTTCTGCTGCGCTTCGTGAAAGACACCAAATGGGCGCATCTCGACATAGCCGGTACGGCCATGGCCTCGCCCAAGTCGTCGATCAACACCTCGTGGGGTTCGGGCTGGGGTGTGCGGCTGCTGAACCGTCTGGTGGCGGACCATTACGAGGGGTAAATGACCGAAGTCCTCTTCTACCACCTGCAAAATTCACCGCTTGAGCAGACGCTTCCCAAACTTCTGGAAGCCTCGCTCAAGCGCGAGTGGCGCGTGGTGGTGAAGGTGGGCGAAGCGGAACGGTTGGATGCATTGTCGGGTGACCTCTGGACCTATCGCAACGACAGTTTTCTGCCGCATGGCACAGCCGACGACGGACGGGGAGACAGCCAGCCTGTGTATCTGACGACCGGCGACGACAACCCCAATGCGGCGCAGGTGTTGTTTCTTGTGCATGGCGCGATGGCGGGACCGCTTGAGGCTTACAATCGTTGTGTGCTGATGTTTGACGGCCGCAACGACGAAGCGCTGAACGCGGCCCGCGGCCAATGGAAAGAGCTGAAGGCGGCGGGACATGAAGCCACCTATTGGCAGCAGAGCGATGAAGGCCGTTGGGAAAAGAAGGCCTGAGCCGGTCCGTCCCGTGAGCCTTTTCGTCTCTCCAAAATAAAATCCTTATGCGAATTATTTTTAGACGCGCTTCGATGCGCACTATTTAGCATGTAAGGCGAAATTAAGGCTGCGACGTGTCATCGAAAAGAGATCGGATTTGTTGATCTTTTTGACATCCACATGGCGGACCGGCCCGTATCCCTTAGTAACCTCCATTCGGAGGCAAACAATATGGGAGACAACTATGCGTAAATTGAATTATTTTGCCGCCGCCTTGCTCGCTTCAACAGCCATCGTCGGTGCCGCGTCGGCCGACTCCAAAAACCTACCCGCTGGCGGCATGATGCAAAATGACTCGAAAGTGTCTATTGGCGCCAGCTCGGCAATGGACGTTAATGCCGGCACCAAGGGTGCGGGTAGCGTCGATATGGCCTTGCAGAGCGACACCAAGATCGTTGGCGGCGCGGAAATGTTCTCGAACAAGAACATCATCGAAAATGCCGTTAATTCCAAGGATCACACGACGCTTGTCGCCGCTGTCAAAGCAGCCGGTCTCGTCGAGACGCTTGAGGGCCCCGGTCCGTTCACGGTGTTCGCACCGACCAATGCCGCATTCGACAAACTCCCCGAAGGCACGGTCGATACGCTCCTGAAGCCCGAAAACAAAGATCAGCTCAGCAAAGTGCTGACCTATCATGTGGTCGCGGGCAAGCACAGCGGCGCTGACCTGATGGCGCTCATCGCCAAGGACGGTGCCGATGCCAAACTGACGACAGTTGAAGGTGAAGACCTCTCGCTGGCCGTGTCGGGCAAAGCCATTGTCGTGACGGATGCTAAGGGCGGCATGTCCCATGTCACGGTTGCTGACGTCAATCAGTCGAACGGTGTCATCCACGTCGTGGACGCGGTTCTCCTGCCGTAACAGCAACGGAATATCGAGATAACGGGCGGGGTCGCATGTCTTCAGACGTGCGGCCCCGTTTTCATGTTCAAATATCGTTATACGGATTTGTATTGCCGGTATTAGATTTGTGCCATTGATACCGGCGCGCGGGACGACTAAATGCCGTGTCGTTACATAATTGGGGGGATACGAAATTGTCAGGTTGGAAAAGAAATCTGCTGATCGCCGTGGCGGTCATCGTGGCGCTGGGTGGCGGCGCATATTATTGGCTGATCGTGGAAAGCTCTTTCCCGTCCGACGCGCGCTTTGATCTCGACATCAGCAAGGTGCGGGCATTGGCGCATGAAGGCGGCGGCGAGAAGCCGCTCAGCATACGCGTCGAACACGTTGCCAATTTTCATTTCCCTGCGACCGCTGTTGTGGCGGGCGACGGCTGGTCCACGGTGGATCTGCCGGTCTATACGTTTCAGTTGGTTTATCCTGACGGGATTACCGGCATTGTCGATACCGCACTCACAGAAGCACAAGGCAGCGGGAACGCGACGGGCTTTGATCAGGACGCATACAATCGTATGGAAGCGGCCATCGGCAAAGCGCGTTTCATCGTCATCACGCATGAACATATGGATCACATAGGTGGGCTTGGCGCGTATCCCGATCTGCCGTCGATTGCCAGCAATGTGAAACTGAACGAAGAGCAGATCGCCAATCCGGATCGCTCTGCCCCCGTTCAAATTCCTGCCGAAGTTCTCGCCAGCTTCAAGCCGGTGATCTACACCGATTACAAGGCAATTGCGCCCGGCGTCGTGCTCATCAAGTCACCCGGCCACACACCCGGCAGCCAGATGGTCTATGTGCAGAAGGCGGACGGCACGGAACTGCTGTTGCTTGGCGACGTCGCCTGGCACTTCCGCAACGTCGAAACTTTGCGCGAACGCGCCCGTCTTGTGACGCAGTTTTTTCTGAAAGAAAACCGCACTCAGGTATTCGGTGAATTGAAAGCGCTGTCGGACCTGCACGCGGCGGAACCGAAAATCAACATCATGCCCGGCCATGACGGGCAGGTGATGGAAGGACTTCTTGCTGAGGGTGTGGTGACGCAGGGTTTTGAATGACCCTGCGCCCCAAATTCCTTAGCTCGCCATAGCCTCATCATAGGCGGCAACAGCTTCGAGCCATTTGTCTTCCGCAGCCGCAAGGGCCCGCAATGCATCAGCGCGGGCCTTTGCCACTTTTGATGCCTCGTCCGGTTTGCCTTCAAAGGCTTTGCTGTCGGCAAGTTTCGCGTCGAGCTTCGCAATATCGCCCTGAAGTTTTTCAACTTCCTTTTCGAGCGTCTGCGCCTTCTTCTTCAAAGGGGCGTTCTGCTCACGCTTTTGCGCGGCGATGCGGCGGGCTTCTTTTTTGTCGTTTGACGGGCGCGGTGCAAGGGCAGCAGCGGCTTCTTCCGCTTCCAGCTCTTCTTCCGGTGTCATCGGACGGACGCGGCGCGCGGGGTCGAGCAGCCACTTGCGATAATCGTCAAGGTCGCCGTCATAAGGTGAGACGGTGCCGTCAGCGACAAGCCAGAGACGGTCGGCGCAGGTTTCAACAAGATGACGATCATGGCTGATGAGAATAAACGCACCGTCGTAATCATTGATCGCCATGACAAGCGCCTCACGGCTATCGACGTCCAGATGGTTCGTCGGTTCGTCGAGGATGATCATGTGCGGCTTGTGATAGGTCGCGATGGCGAAGAGCAGGCGTGCCTTCTCGCCACCGGACAGTTTCTCAACCGGCGTGTCAGCCTTATCCGCACCGAAGCCATAGGAACCGGCGATGGCGCGCGTCTGGGCCTGTGTGGCGGTCGGCGTCAACTCGCGGAAATGTTCATACGGTGTGTCGGCGGCGCCCAATTCGTCGAGCTGATGCTGTGCGAAATAGGCGATGCGCAGTTTCTTGGAATCATACTTGTTGCCGCCGGTGACTTGCAGGCGGTCGCACAGCAATTTCGCAAATGTCGATTTGCCGTTGCCGTTCGCGCCAAGCAGCGCGATGCGGTCGTCCTGATCGATGCGAAGATCGAGCTTCGACAGGATCGGCTTGTCGGGTTCGTAGCCGACGCTCGCATGTTCCAGACGGATGATGGGCGAGGCGAGCGGTTTGTCCGGCGCGGGAAAGCGGAAGGGCATCACGCGCTCGTTCAGAATGTCGGCAATCGGCTCCATCTTGGCCAGCGCCTTCATGCGGCTCTGAGCCTGACGCGCTTTCGAGGCTTTGGCCTTGAAGCGTTCGACGAAGCTTTCCATGTGGCGGCGGGCGTCTTCCTGCTTCTTCTTCATCGACATTTGCAGCAGCAGCTTTTCGCGGCGCGTGCGGTCGAAGCGGTCGTAGTTGCCGCTGTAGAAGGTGAGCTTCTTATGCTCCAGATGCAGGATGGCCTCGGCGACATTGTTCAGCAGATCGCGGTCATGGCTGACGATGAGGACCGTATAGGGATAGGTCTTGAGGTAAGCCTCAAGCCAGATCGTGCCTTCAAGGTCGAGGTAGTTGGTCGGTTCGTCGAGCAGCAACAGATCGGGCTCGGAAAAGAGCACGGCGGCGAGCGCCACGCGCATGCGCCAGCCGCCCGAGAAATCGGCGCAGGGACGGGCCTGAGCGGCCTCGTCAAAGCCGAGACCGGAGAGGATTTCAGCGGCACGGGCGGGTGCGGCATGTGCGCCCATATCGGCCAAACGAGTGTGAATTTCGGCAATCCGGTGGGGGTCGGTCGCCGTTTCGGCCTCGGCGAGCAGCGAAGCGCGCTCAAGGTCGGCGGCCAGCACGGTGTCGATCAGGCTCGTGGGACCAGCCAGCACTTCCTGCCGGACCATGCCGACGCGCCAGTTCTTGGGGTAGCTGATGCCCCCCGTTTCCGTGCCATATTCGCCGGTAATCACCTTTAAAAGCGTGGATTTGCCTGTGCCGTTGCGGCCGACAAAGCCGATCTTCTGCCCCGGCGGCAGCGCGGCGGTGACGTGATCGAGGAGGAGGCGGCCCTCCATGCGGAATGTGAGATCGTTTATGTGCAACATGATGGCGGTTCTCTAACACAGCCCGTTGCCGCCGTCATTAAGCCCGGCTATAACCCGGCCAAATCCCGATCACAAAATTTTAGGAAGACCGACATGGCCATCCACCGCACTTTTTCGATCATCAAACCTGACGCCACCCGCCGCAACCTGACCGGCAAGATCATCGCCAAGTTTGAAGAGGCTGGCCTGCGCGTCGTCGCCTCCAAGCGTATCCAGATGTCCAAGGCCCAGGCCGAAGGCTTCTACGGCGTCCACAAAGAACGCCCCTTCTTCAACGACCTTGTCTCCTTCATGATCTCCGGCCCCGTGGTCGTGCAGGTTCTGGAAGGCGAAAACGCTGTTGCCAAGAACCGTGAAGTCATGGGCGCAACGAACCCCGCCAATGCCGACGCCGGCACGATCCGCAAGGAATTTGCCGAATCCATCGAAGCCAATTCCGTCCACGGTTCCGACGCGCCGGAAACCGCTGCTGAAGAAATCAAATTCTTCTTCACGGACGCCGAAATCGTCGGCTAGTTTGCTGAGACTCTGATCGCGATAAAGCCCCGCCGGAAATGGCGGGGCTTTTTCGTTTGTGCATGTTCTATGTTAACCTTCGCGCCAAGCCTGCCGCGAGGCGGGCCCGACGAGAAGGAACCTGATCTGTGCGTCGCGCTCTGTCCTATATTCTTTGGCCGCTGATTTTTTCAGCCGCTGTGGCTGCGACCGTCTTCGGCATGGAGATGGGTCACGGCGTGCTCGGCTTCAACATCACCTATCTCATGCTCGCCCTCACCATCGCGCTTCTGGAACGCGCCATGCCGCATGAGAAGGCATGGCTCAAAAATGACGGGCAAATGCTGCCGGACCTTGCCCACACCGTGTTGAGCAAAGGCTTCGCGCAAGTGCTCATTACCTTCATGGTATTTATGGGAATTGCCGAATGGCTCGCGCCGCAGGGCGGCGGCTATTGGCCGGTGAGTATTCCGCTCGTGGTGCAAGTGGCGCTTGGGCTTGTCGTCGCCGAATTCGGCCTCTACTGGAAGCATCGCCTCGCGCATGAATGGCATTGGCTCTGGCGTTTTCATGCTGTCCACCACAGCGTCACGCGGCTGTGGTTTTTCAACACTGGCCGGTTTCACTTCGTCGATACGGTGACGGGGCTCGCGGTCGGCATGCCGGTGCTGCTGGCACTCGGCGCGCCGCGCGATGTATTGCTGCTCGTCAGCGCCATCACGGCGATTATCGGCATGCTCACCCATTGCAACATCGAGATGCGCAACGGTGTGCTGAACTACGTCTTCAACACGCCCGACCTGCACCGCTGGCACCATTCCAAAGTGCTGGCCGAAGGCAACCGTAACTACGGTGAGAACCTTATGCTGTTCGATCAGATATTCGATACTTATTTCAACGGCGACTATCGCCCGCCCGCCGATATCGGCATCAGCCACCCGATGCCCGAAACATTCTGGGGTCAGGTGAAAATTCCTTTCACGAGCCAGCCTCTATGAGTTTGGACAAGCTGACCGAGCGATTGCGCTGGTACTACGAAGGCATGACGCCGGACGCGCGCGTCTTTCGCTATAGCCTGCTGGGCTTCGACATTGCGACGATCCTGTTCATCATCGTGTCGTCCTTCCTGCCGCGTTCGCTGCCTGTGGAAATTGCCGATGCCTTCATCGGCCTTTTCGTGCTGGCGGATTCTGTGGCGCGCATTCTGGTAAGCCGCGACCGCACCAAGGCTATGTTGCACCCGATGAACCTCGTCGATCTCGTGGTCATCATTTCGTTTCTCGCGCCCGTGGTGGGCGAAGGGCTAGGCTTCCTGCGCGTGTTGCGCACACTGCGGATGCTGCGCACATACCGCACGGTTGAATTGCTGCGTCAGGATTTTGCAGCCTTCCGCGCCAATGAGCCGGCGGTGATAGCGGCCTCCCATCTCGGCGTGTTTATTTTTGTGATGACGGGCCTTGTCTATGAGACGCAGCACTATGCGAACAAAGACATCACCAATTATGCCGATGCGCTTTATTTCACTGTAACGACACTGACAACCACAGGCTTCGGCGACATCACGCTGGCAGGCACTGGCGGGCGGTTGCTCTCGGTCGCCATCATGATTTTCGGTGTGACATTGTTCCTGCGTTTGGCGCAGGTCCTGTTCCGGCCCAATAAAGTGACATACGAATGTCCGCAATGCGGATTGATGCGGCATGAGCCCGATGCGGTGCACTGCAAGCACTGCGGCGAGCATGTGCATATCCCTAATCAAGGGGACGTTTGAAGCACCTCACGCGTTGATGTCACTGAAACTTCGCAATGAGATCAACCATGCCCAGCGCCACCTCTTCGCCAAGGTCTTCCTGGATATAATGGCCCGCGTGAACAACCTTATGTTCTAGCCCGGGGAGTTTTGCGCCAGGGATGCGGGTCCGGAACTCGTTACCCATCTGGGTGTAGGTGAAAGGACATTGCGTGCCCCAAATGGTGAGAAAGGGTTTGTTCCATTTCTCCAGCACCGCCCAGGCAGCTGCATTGAGGACGCGTTCCGGATCGTCGGCTGTGATGGGCACAAGCATCGGAAAGCGTCGGGCGGCGGCGGAGTGACGTTCATCGGGAAAGGGTGCGTCATAGGCGGCGCGCGCTGAATCCGAAACGGGTTTCGCACACCATCCCGGCATGATCTTGGATGGTTTGAGTTCGGCCACGGCCTGACTGTAAACCCGCCATTGCAGAAAATACGGGGACGGACCGGCTTCAATCATTTTGCGGATTTTTTCCGGGTTGATGCAATCATCCTCATCAACCGTAGCGCGCCAGTCCATCCCGAATTTGTTTTTTAGGTCTTCCGACGACAGAGGTTGCTGCGCAGTAAGGCCGGGAAAAGCCGGTGCGCCTTTGTCCACCAGTGCAGTGTTCGACATGACGGCGCGGGCAAAGCGGGATTCATTTTCGGCCAGAACGCGCGTGCCGATCAAGCCGCCCCAGTCCTGCCCGAAGATTGTCATCTGCTTGAGGTCGAGAGCTTTGATAAGAGCGGTGATCCAGCCGACATGCGCGCTGTAGCTATAATGTTTTTGATCGACAAATTTGTCCGAGCGGCCAAAGCCGATCAGGTCGGGGACGATCACGCGATGTCCGGCATCAACCAAAGGACCGATCATCTTGCGATAGAGATAGCCCCACATTGGCTGACCGTGGAGCAGCAAAATTGTTTCATGCGCATCCGGCGGGCCAGCGTCCACATAGGCCATACGCAGGCCCGGTTCGATTTCGATATAGCTGGGATCCCACGGATAATCTTTGACGACAGCGAAGCGCGCTTCGGGTGTGCGGACAATTTCTGACCCGGCATTGGTTTTCGACATTTCACCCCCCCATTTTTTTGGCGGCTCATGTTGACGTGGCATCAGGCAGGAGATACGACGCGGACCCCGCAAATACCCGTGACATGAACCTCTGTATCGTTAGATGAGATTTTGGGTGCTCCGTCACGGGTGTCAAGCAAACTCGTTTGCGGCTTACGCAGGGAGGTTATAAATCGCGAGGAGCATTATTCCGCCGCGCTCACGCGCAAAATCGAATCTTCACTGTCATCTGTTAACAGATAAAGTGCGCCATCCGGCCCTTGTTTGACAGTGCGGATACGTGATCCGATATCCGTCAGCAGGGCCTCTTCGTGCACGATCTTGTCGCCGTCCAGTTCCAATCGCACAAGCTTGGGGATCGCCAGTCCACCGACGAAGAGATTACCTTTCCAAGGGGCAATCGCGTCGCCTGTATAAAACGCCATGCCGGACACGCCGATGGAGGGTACCCAGTAGTGGACCGGATCGACATAGGCCGGTCCCGTCTTTTCACCCTTGCCGACAGGTGAGCCGTCATAATTGACGCCGTAGGACACAACAGGCCATCCGTAATTTTTTCCGGCTCTCGCAATGTTGATTTCGTCGCCGCCCTTGGGTCCATGTTCATTGGTCCAGAGTTCTCGGCTCCAGGGGTTCATTGCCGCACCTTGCTGGTTGCGGTGGCCGTAGGACCAAATCTCCGGTCTCATACCTTGCTTGCCCACGTAAGGGTTATCCTTCGGGATCGTCCCGTCTCTGTTGAGCCGCACCACCTTGCCGAGATCGGAGCTGAGATCCTGCGACTGTTTGCGAAATTCGGATTTGGAACGCTCGCCAAGCGAAACAAACATATGTCCGTCATTGTCAAAAACGATGCGCGAACCGAAATGCAATGTGCTGGCGGCCTTCGGTACTTGTGAGAAAATGATCTTCACATCATCAAGGCGGCTCTCCGTCAACACACCGCGCGCCACGGCCGTGCTGTTCGTGCCGCCATCGCCCGGTTCGGCAAAGCTCAGATAGACAAAATTGTTTGTCGCGAAATCGGGGTCAATCGCGACATCCAGCAATCCGCCTTGCCCGCGCGCATCAACCTTCGGCACACCATTGAGCGGCGTGGAAAGCTTTCCCTTTGGCGAAACGATCCGAAGCCGCCCATCGCGCTCGGTGACCAGCGCGCGTCCGTCCGGCAAAAAGACAAGGCCCCAAGGATTTTCCAATCCGTCAGCAAAAGTCTCGAGTTTGATTTTTGTCTTTTCGGTGGAAATGACATCAGCGGCATGTGCGCCCGTCGCGGCAAGCAGAAGGAAGGCGAGGGCGGGCAGGGGGATACGCATGATGGTCTTCCTGACTAAATCACGGAACAACTCATCATAGACACTAGGCCGTCGTGCTATCGCCTTCAATCACGCAGCGTTCATCCACAATTGTCACGCGACCTTCGGCCACGAGGCGGAGCGCGTGGGGGTAGAGCTTGTGTTCGGCTTCGAGAATGCGGGCGGCAAGCGTTTCCGGCGTGTCGCCTTCGAGAACGGGCACGGCGGTCTGGGCGACAATTGGGCCTTCGTCCATGGCCGCGCGTACGAAATGCACAGTGCAGCCGCTGATCTTGCAGCCCGCTTCGATGGCGCGGGCATAAACGTTGAGACCTTTGAAGGAAGGCAGCAGGGA
>JAUSLL010000066.1 GCA_030649335.1 Parvibaculum sp.
GTGACAAATCAAAGTCTTCATTTTCATCGCCACCAAGCTCAAATGTGTCGTTCTTTAGCTCACCATCAACGAAGGCTTTTACGACGCCATCAACATTTGAACCTGCATGAAGTGTCAATGTGTTGATGCCACTGAGAAAGACGATAGCATCGGCATCACCAAGGTAATCACCCTCGCCATCATAATCGGGACGGCCACCAGCAATGTAGCCACTATTTGTGATGTGGCTGTTGTGAGCAACAATGCCGACGCCTCCCTTGGCATTGGTGTCCCCACCATTGCCACCTACAATTGTGCCGGAATTTATGAGCACGAAATTGCTCCCGATCAGCCCGCGCCCGCCTACACCTGCGTAATAATCTTCGCTATCGCCTGTTTGTAGGCCGCCATTGCCGCCAGTAATGATGCCGCTGTTGGTAATATTTGCACCGTCGGTGGACGTGAAATTAACAGCGTCACCGCCAATGCCGCCGTTATTGCCATAGTTGTGGCCATTGCTGGCGAGCGATCCAGCATTGCCGCCGTTACCGCCCGTTATATTACCCGTGTTGTTGACGTCTGCTTCACCGTTAGCAATGACGCCTATACCACCATCGCCCCCGCTACCTGGGAATAAAGCATTGTAGCTATGACCCCCGTCGCCGCCATTGCCGCCGTTGCCGCCAGCGATGTCACCATTGTTGGTCAACACGAATGTGCTGCCGTTGAGAAACACACCAAATCCGCCGTTGGCAGCGTTCCCGCCGTTTCCGCCGCTGCTGTCGGTGACAACCGGGTTGCTGCCGCCATCGCCGCCCGCCCCGCCTAAAATGCGCCCAAAGTTGAGCAGGTAGCCTCCGTCATCAGAGATCTGAGCGCCACCTCCGCCCGCGCCGCCGATTCCGCCATAGGCAAACCACAAAGGACCACCGTTGCCGGAACCGAAATTGCCACCGTTGCCGCCTATGCCACCGGCGCCACCCAGGATGTCGCCGTAATTGGTGAAATACACATTCTCTCCTGTCGAGAGCACCCCTAGGCCGCCGTCGCCGCCGTCGCCGCCATTTTGACCGTTGCCTTTCAAGCCTATGGCAGGAGCGTTTCCGCCGTTGCCGCCTTTGCCACCACTGCCACCTTTGCCACCATCGCCGCCGGAGATTGTGATGCCTTCGTTGTTCGAACTCGAGCCATTGATACCACCGATGATAGCGCCGTAGCCGCCCGCGCCGCCGCCGCCGCCGGCGCCGCCATTGCCACCCATACCGCCCTGAGCTGAATCGCTGGGGCCGCCATTGCCGCCATTGCCACCGGCGCCGCCTGCACCACCATTGCCGCCGCTCAAATCGGCATTGTTATCTATCGAGAAATCGCCAGCGCCATTACCATTATAACCGCCGCCACCGCCTGATCCGCCGCCGCCAAGGCCCCCAGCCCCGCCATTTCCTGCACCGCCGATAAAGCCGGTCACGCCGGGCACGCCAGAATTGCCGGCTGCGCCGTCGGGGTTGTTTTCCGTGCCGCCATTGCCACCGGGTGGGTTGGAGCTTCCGCCCGCGCCGCCGCCCGCACCGCCGCCGCCACCGCCAAGGCCCGAGCTTATGCCAACATTGCCACCTGCTTGCCCGTCATACCCGGTGCCACCTGCGCCGCCACCCGTACCGGCGCCGTCGCCACCTTTAGCCAAGGCAGGCAAAGCCAGACCGACCAGTAGGGCGCTGGTGGCGCAACTCGCCAGAAAAAAGGCACGTGTTTTCTTATTGCGCCGATCATGCGATCGCGCATTACCCAATTTGGATGACATTGAATTCAGCCCCCTGAAGGCTCCTCACTGTGAGTGAGCCCGTATGACAAACTAATTATTTTTCTATCAGTGGTTTTTCGGAGAGGACAGCAATTCAGAGCCGGAATCCGGCGGATAGCTTGACTTTTTTTGGGTGCGTTTTTTCAAGTTCCACCATCCGACAATTTGGATGTCAGATGAATTGGCGGGCATGCGAGAGATTCATACTTAACGCTGCAGAATAAAAATGATCTGCATTTCCGCGCCGTCGGTGCAGGTTAAGTTCAGCAAGAGGAAAGTAGTTTTGGCGAATGCGCGTCAGCGCTGGGTCTGAACAGGGTCGCCCTGAAAATCACACGGGCAGAGTGAAAGTCACGCGTGTGCCGACGCCCTCGGTGCTTTCGATCTTGAGTGTGCCGCCGTGCATTTCAACAAGCGAGCGCGACAGGGCAAGGCCGAGGCCTGTGCCCTTGTGCTTCTTGGAATGCTGACTTTCCACCTGCTCGAACGGACGCCCGATCTTGGGAAGCGCATGAGCGGGAATGCCGATGCCGCTGTCCGCTACCGCAATCGACACCATGCCGTCGCCGGCCGTGCTTTCGACGCGGATATCGCCGCCTGCGGGTGTGAATTTTATTGCGTTAGACAGAAGGTTCAGCAGCACCTGTTTGATCGCCCGCTTGTCGGCGTCGATCTGGGGCAGGGTATGGGTCTGATTTTTGACTTTCACCGAAGCGATTTCTGCTCGGCCCGACACAAGCCGCAGGCTTTCGTCGATCACCTTGGCAAGGTCCGTCGGCTGTTTTTCCAGCGTCATGCGACCGGCTTCGATCTTCGACATGTCGAGAATGTCGTTGATGAGTTCCAGCAGATGCTGACCGCTCGAATGAATGTCGTGTGAGTATTCGACATATTTCGGCGAGCCGAGCGGACCGAACATGCCGCCTTCCATGATTTCCGAAAAGCCGATGATGGCATTGAGCGGTGTGCGCAGTTCATGGCTCATATTGGCGAGGAATTCAGATTTCGAGCGATTGGCGCTTTCGGCGCGCGTCTTTTCAGCAGCGTATTTTTCCGCGAGGTCCACCAGCTGGCGCGCCTGATGCTGTAGCTTGAGGCGCGAGGCTTCGAGGTCGCGCACGGTTTTTTCCAGCGCGGACTTGTTGGTGGTGAGCGCCGATTCCTGAACTTTGATTGCCGTGATGTCGGTGCCGACGTTGACGTGTCCGCCCTCGCTCGTTGGCCGTTCACTGATCTGCAACCAGCGCCCGCCCGGCAAACGGATTTCCCAGACGCTTTCCTCCAGCCCGCCCGCGCGCGGCCAGTCCGAGCCGATGCCCGCCTGCGCCATCACATCTTCCAGCGTCGTGCCCTCGGCAATGCTTTGGTCAGGTAACTGCAGAAATTCGATGAACTTGCTGTTGGCGGTCACGAGACGGTTGTCATTGTCCCACAGCGCGAAGGCTTCGCCGATGCTTTCAATCGCGTCGCGCAGCCGGTCGTTAGCGCCGTGTTCGCGCGCTTCGGCGAGTTTCTGTTCGGTAATGTCGATGGTAATGCCGACAAGCCGCTCGCCTGCGATACGTCCGCCGCCCCAGACCTGACCCTTGGCGCGCACCCACACCCAGTTGCCGTCGGCATGGCGCAGGCGGAAAGCGGTGTCATAGGAACGCGTGGGTCGCGAGGCCGCGCCGATGATATCGTCAATGGCACTCATGTCATCAGGATGCGCGAGTTGTTTGATCTCGCTGGGCGACAAGCGCTTGGCAGGTTGGCGCAGACCCAGCATGTCGAACATGGCCGACGACCAGTAAACGCGGTTCGCCGTCAGGTCCCAATCCCAGATGCCGCAGCGCGCGCCCGCAAAGGCCATGTCGAAGCGCAATTGATTTTCAACAAGGGCGGCTTCCGCTTCTACTTTGCGTTCGCGCAGACGCACCAGCATCGTGGCGAGCACCACATAGCCGACCGAAAGCGCGGCGGCAAAACCGAGCGAACGTGAGAAACCGTCCTGTACATAAAGAGCGACCGTCACGGCGATCAGCGCGATACCGGCGATGATGAGCGCGCCGCGGGCGACCCAGCCAGCCGAAATCAGCGACCGGCGGCGCTCGAAATGGTTCTGTTGCCAGGCCAGCGGCTCTGTTCGGGGGCTCGCGTCAGGAATACTCATTTGCACCACATGCGGGAGACTGGTCGTAGCCTCACCTTTTTCACTATGCCGGGTCGGAAGGGGCGGCACGGGATTCGGCCTGCGAAATGCCCGTTCAGCACCCGACACACCCGAATCACCGAGTGAATTTCGATGATTGGAGTTGGGTCTGCCTTTGTCCAGTGTGCTTTGGACCGCAGAGGCCTGATCGGGTTCAATTTTCGGTGTTCGGTACATTTCAGACTCACCCACCCCACAAGGCCACTTGTCATCAACCTATAGGCAGATCAGGCGAGTGTCTTTGTTGCAATCTCAAACACGTCGCGCGATATGCCTTCGACGCTGGCAATGCGGGTCAGATGCCGCGACATTTGCTTACGTCGTTTCGGTTCGAATTGCCGCCAGCTTTTGAAAGCGCCCAGAAGCCGCGCCGCAACCTGCGGGTTCAGTGCATCAAGCTCCAGCACCTTGTCCGCCACCAGAGCATAACCCGCCCCGTCGCTTGCATGGAAGCGTAGCTGGTTCGCTGTGGCAAAACTCGTGATCAATGCGCGTACCTTATTGGGATTCCGTATGGTAAACGCGGGGTGCTGTAACAAGTTGTAGACATTGGCCAGCGTGTCCGGCAGCGACGACGTTGCCTGAATAGCGAGCCATTTATCCATGACGAGGTGATCGTCTTTCCACTGCGCATAAAATGCGGCGAGTGCATGTGTCCTTTCTGGACAATCAATATTGGCAAGCACGCCTAGCGCCGCGATCTGATCGGTCATATTGCCGGCTTCGCTATAATGCTTGGCTGCGAGTTCCACGCCCTCTGTGCCCGGCAGAATGGCAAGATAGGACAGACAGATATTGCGCAACGCGCGACGTCCTGCATGCGCGGCGTCGGGGCTGTATGGCCCCTCGATGCGGCAGCGGTCATAAGCCGCGCGCAATTCTTTTTCGCAGGCGACGGCGAGCGACAGGCGCAAATGTTCGCGCGCCGTGTGAATCGCCTCCACGTCTACATTCTCGCGCACGATCTGCGCAATGGTTTGCTCGCCGGGCAGTTGGATCATCTGCGCGACAAAATCAGGGTCGAATTTTTTCGATTTCAACAGACCGCGCATCATGTCGGCAAAGGCGCCGCCCTTGCGCATCCGTCCGCCGCTCTG
The DNA here is from genome assembly GCA_030649335.1 of Parvibaculum sp. Classification (GTDB taxonomy): domain Bacteria; phylum Pseudomonadota; class Alphaproteobacteria; order Parvibaculales; family Parvibaculaceae; genus Parvibaculum. Next base: position 5,069 of record JAUSLL010000066.1, read on the forward strand.
GATCGCCTGCACCATCGACACCATCAGGCCGGTGGCATAACGCTGCGCCGCTTCCCAGCGGTTGAACGGGTCGCTGTCATGGCCCATCAGAAACACCCAATCGCGTTCCTTCAGGTTCGTCGTCAGCGTGACAGGCGCCGTGAAACCGCGCAGCAGCGAGGGCACAGGCCGATCGCTCACATTGTGGAAGCGGAATGTCTCGCTGCGTTCGGTCAGGTTCAACACGCGTGTTGTGCCTTTGGCTTTTTCTTCGCCGTCGAGTTGCAGCACCAGGTCTTTGCCGTCAGACCCGACAAGACCCACCGCAATCGGAATGTGATAGGGCTCTTTATGCTTCTGCCCCGGCGTCGGCGCGCAGACCTGGCTCACTTTGAGCGTGTATGTTTCGCGCGACGCATCATAGCGGCCGGAAGTGAGAATTTCAGGCGTACCCGCTTGGCTGTACCAGCGACGGAATTGCGTGAGATCGAGTTTCGCACCATCGCTCAACGCATCGAGGAAATTTTCCACCGTCGCCGCTTCGCCGTCATGGCGCTGGAAATAAAGATCCATGCCTTTGCGAAAGCGCTTCGGTCCCGCCAGTGTATGGATCATGCGGCACAGCTCCGCGCCTTTTTCGTAGACGGTCGCCGTATAGAAATTATTGATCTCGATATAGCTGTCTGGCCGCACAGGATGGGCGAGCGGTCCCTGGTCTTCAGGAAATTGATGGCTGCGCAACAGGCGCACATCGCTGATGCGCTTCACAGGCCGAGAGCGCATGTCGCTCGTGAATTCCTGATCGCGGAACACCGTCAGTCCTTCTTTCAGGCACAGTTGAAACCAGTCGCGACAGGTGATGCGGTTGCCGGTCCAGTTGTGGAAGTATTCATGCGCGATGATAGCCTCGATGGAGGCATAGTCCGTGTCCGTCGCCGTGTCGGGCCGCGCCAGAATATATTTGTCGTTGAAGATGTTGAGGCCTTTATTCTCCATCGCACCCATGTTGAAGGCGCTCACCGCAACGATCATGAAAATATCGAGATCATATTCGCGGCCATAGGCCTCTTCATCCCAGCGCATGGAGCGTTTCAGCGCGTCCATCGCATAGGCGCAGCGGTCCTCGTTGCCGCGTTCGACAAAAATGCGCAACGTCACTTTACGGCCCGACGCCGTGACGAATTTGTCCTCGACCTGCGCCAAATTACCCGCAACAAGCGCGAAGAGATAAGCAGGCTTGGGGTAGGGATCATGCCATTCGGCAAAGTGCTTGCCGCCGGGCAGCTTGCCGCTGGCTTTTAGATTGCCGTTCGACAGCAGCACAGACGCGACTTTCTCGTCGGCCACAATGCGCGTGGTAAACACAGCCATCACATCGGGCCGGTCGGGATAATAAGTGATGCGACGAAAGCCTTCCGCTTCACATTGTGTGCAGTATATGTCGTTGGACAGGTAGAGGCCGAGAAGCTGTGTGTTGGCCTCCGGCCCGCATGTCGTCAGCGTCTCGAAAGTGAAGGTCCCGTCCGGCAGATCATGAACGCGCAAGCTTTCCGCATCGGCCTGATAGGCATTGGCACTCAGCGTCTCGCCGTTGAGCTTCACATCAAGAAGTTTCAACTTCTGCCCGTCCAGCACCAGCGATGCACTCGCCGATTGCGCCGCCGGATTACGCCGCATGGTCATGGTCGCACGCACCCGCGTCGCCAGCGGATCAAGCTCGATGTCGAGCTTCACATCATCGACGAGAAAGACGGGCGGGGCATAGTCTTTGAGTTGAATCGGACGGGGGTCTTCAGCGCGCATGAACAAGCAGCCTCAAGAGCGAGGGTCGGGGCCTGGGGAGTGACCCTTCGCTGGAATATCTATGCTTGTTAGATATGCCGATTTTAAGGCGGCGGCAAATGGCTGGTCGCTTTGTGGCGCGAAACTGCGGCTTTGTTTCCGCTTAGGCCGGATCGACGATGACGACCTGATTGAGCACCGTCTCGGCGTCCTGCGCCAGCGCCATCAAATCGTCGGGCAGGTTTTCGGGGTTAGCTGCGGCATAGTCGGTGAGGCGGCGCAGCAGGCCCATGAATTGAGGGCCGGATGCCATGATGCGGGCCTGCAGTTCCACGCGTTCGGGGGCGAAGTCATATTCGGTGCCGGGCACGCGCCAGCCGCCGCCTTCCTGCGTGCCGGTCATGATGACCGGAAATGTGCCGGGATAGGGGTGGCTTGAGCATTCTTCCGCCGAGCGCCATTTATTCTGGGCGCGCACCACGCGCCAGACTTCCATGCCGGGATCAACCTGCGTCAGCGTTGTGCTTTCTTCCGTCTGGAGTTCGGTCGCCACAAATTCGCGGCCAAGCCCCACGTCGTAAAACACTTTCAGCGGCTCCGGCACGTCCTTTACCCATTGCGGGACGACGCGTTCGATGACGGCCCATGTGCCCACGGGGCGCACAAAGACGCGCTGATTTTTATGAAAGAGTGCTTTAGCCATAACCGCCGCTGCCTTGTTAAGGAAGACCGAAGGCGAGTATGAAGGATTGCCAGTTAGCGGGAGATTAAACCCATGCTTTCACTTTGAGCCATCTGCAGACATTTTGCGCCTAATCGCCCGGACGCACGATGGTTGGCGGGGTGAGGGCCCCTTCATCTACCGAGCCGATACCGATATCTGCGAACTTCCGCCGCACCCAGCGAATACCCTGATTGGTCCGCTGATGGGCGCTTTCCAGCAGAAGATAGGCCACAGGCACCACAACCAGCGTCAATGCGGTCGATGAGATCAGCCCGCCGATGGCAACGAAAGCCATGGCGTTGCGCATTTCGGCGCCCTGACTGCTGGAAATGGCGACAGGGATCATGCCGCAGATCGTGGCGATCTGCGTCATCAGCACAGGGCGCAGACGCACCGGTCCCGCCTCCAAAAGTGCTTCTTTGAGGCCGAGGCCCTTTTCGCGCAACTGGTTGGTGTAATCGACGAGCAAGATACCGTTTTTCATGACGAGCCCCATCAGCGCGAGGAGGCCGATCTGCACGAACATGGTCATCTCAAGCCCGGAGAGCTTGAGCGAGATGAAAGCGCCAACAAAGGACAGCGGCGCCGACAGCATGATGATGGCGGGCTGGGCAAAGCTGTTGAACTGGCTCGCAAGGATCATGTAGAGCGCGGTCAGCGCCAGCAGGAAGGCAAAGCCGATGGCCGCGCCAGTTTCCTTCATGCTCTTTGCCTGACCTTCGGCGGACCACGTGTAGCCCGTCGTCAGATTGAGGTCGTTCAGATATTCTTCAACCTGTGCCGTGGCGGGCCCGAGCGAAACGCCCGGCGCCATATTGGCGAGGATCTGGATGCGGCGTGAACGGTTCTGCCGTTCGATCTGTGCCGGACCGGAGGCGACCTCGAAGCTCGCCACATTGGTCACGTCGATGAGTTGGCCCGACGGACCGCGCACCTGAATGAGCGACAGTTTGGCAATGTCATCGCGCTGATCTTCGGCAAGGCGCACGCGCACATCGTAGCGCTGGCCATATTCTTCAAACGATCCGGCTTTGACGCCACCAACCATCGTGCGCACGGTTTCAGCCAGCGCACGCACGGGAATGCCAAGGTCAGCGGCGCGGGCACGGTTGATGCGCACCTGCAGCTCCGGCTTGCCGCTGTCATAGCTAGACTTGACGTCGGTATATATCGGGTTCGCCCGCATCCGCGCGACCACTTCATTGGCCTTTGCGTCGAGCACGGCAAGGTCCGGCCCTTTGATCGCGTAATTGACAAGGTAGGCACCGAAGCCACCGCCCGAAATCCACGGCACGTCCGAAATCGACATGTTTTTGACTTCGGGGCCGGTTGCCTGCATCGCCTTGCGCGTGTCTTCCATGATTTTCAGGAAGGTCACGTCGCGGTCCTTTTTGGCCGTGAGGCCGATATAAAATTCCGCCTCATTGGCACTGGCTTTTGCGCCTGAGCCCACAGTGAAGAACACCGTCTTGACGTGTTCCACTTTGCTAATGGCAAGCGCAATGCGTTCGGCCACACGTCGCGTCTCCACCATGCCGACGCCGATGGGCAATTCGATATTGGCAAGGAATTCAGAGCGGTCAGCGCGGCTGTCGAAAGCGGCAGGTATCGTACGCGCAACCATCACACCAAGCACGATGGCACCAACCGCCATTCCGATCACCGACCAGCGCCAGCGCAACGCCACGCCCAGTAAGCGGCCATAGGCCCCGTCGATCTTGTCGTAAGAAGCCGCAAAGAAACGCGCCACGGGGTTCATGTCGGCTTGATCGTGGTCATGCGCCTTGAGCATGCGCGACGACAACATCGGCGTCAGCGTCAGCGACACAAGGAGCGAGACAAGCACTGAGAAGGTGATGGCCAACCCGTATTGAAAGAAGAAACGTCCGACAATGCCGCTCATAAAAGCAATCGGCACGAAGACCGCACAGACAGAGAATGTCGCGGCAAGCACAGCAAGGCCCACTTCCTTGGTGCCGAGCGATGCGGCCTCCATTGGCGAGTAGCCTTCCTCAAGTTTTCGGTAAATGCTTTCCAGCACCACAATCGCGTCGTCCACCAGCAGGCCCACCGCCATCGACATGGCCATCAGCGTCATCATGTTGATGGTGAAGTCGGCGACATAGAAGGCAAAGAAAGTCGAGACAAGCGATGTCGGCATGGCAATGGCGACGATCAGTGTCGCGCGCAACGACAGCAGGAAGGCGAGGGTTACGAAGACGACGAGGGTGATGCCGATCTGGATGTCCACAAACACGTCTTCGGCAGAACCTTCAATGAAGAGCGCACTGTCTCGTGCGATTTTCATGGTCACACCGGGCGGGGCCAGCACCTGCAACTCATCGAGCGACTTGCGCACAGAGCGCGCCACTTCCACTGTGTTCTGGCCGGATTGCTTTCGGATTTGAAGTGACACACCGCGCTGCCCATCAAGCTGCGCATAGGAGACTTCATCCGCCATTCCGTCTTCGACGCGCGCCACATCGCCGATGGTGGTCGGCGCGCCGTCGGCGCGGAAGGCAACGATGACGTCGGCAAAGCCCTGTACGGTCGATACCTCACCTTTGGTCTTGACCGAGAATTCGCTCAAGCGTCCGGGTGTTTCCAGTTTGCCGCCGGGCACGTCGGCATGCTCGCGACGTACAGCGGCGGTCACATCGTCAGCGGTTACGCTATAGGCGCGCATCTTGTCGGCATCGAGCCAGATGCGCACTTCGCGGTCGCGCCCGCCGACCACGGTGATCGAGCCTACGCCCGCAATGCGTTGCAAGTTTTCTTTGATCGTCTTGTCGGCAAAATGCGTGAGGTCTTTGATAGGCATATCACCGGCGATCATCACGGTCATAATCGGTTGCGCGTCAGGATCGAGCTTCTCGACAATGGATTGCTTGGCATCGTCCGGCAGATTGGCGCGCGCGCGTGCCACCTTGTCGCGCACGTCCTGCGACTTCACGTTAATGTCTTCGTTCAGCTTGTACATAATCATCACCTGGCTCAGTCCTTCGGAACTGATCGAGGTGAGATTGTCGATGCCGGATGTGGTGTTCACTTCTTCTTCGATAGCGTCGCTGATGTCGCTTTCAATCGCATCAGGCGAGGCGCCTTCGAGCGTTGTTGACACAGACACCATCGGAAATTCGACCTTGGGAAAAAGGTCAACGCCGAGGCGGCCGAGCGAGATCCACCCCAGCACCACAAGCGCCAGAATAATCATCACGGCAAATACCGGGCGGCGGATGGAAATGTCTGAAATCCACATACGGATCAGTCCTTAAAAGGCGTTGCAGTCGGCATTACTTCGTTGTTGCAGCCCGGTTGCTGGCCGCCGCGACGGATTCAATCGTCAGCGGCGTGCCGTCAACAATCAACGGTAGGTTGGGGCCCGTCAGCGCGCGGTCGCCCGCCTTGAGACCGCTCATCACTTCCACGGTTGTGGCGTCGATCTGGCGCATGGTGATCTCAGTGCGTTTCGCCTTGCCTGCATCATTCACATAGACATAGCGCAGGCTTTCGGTGCCCTGCACGGCGCTGCGGTCGAGCGACAGCACTTTGCGCGGCTCAGGATAGATTTCCGCGCGCGCAAACAGGCCCGGCTTGATTTCATAATCGGGATTGAGGATCGGCATGCGCAACTCGACGCCGCGCGTTTTCACGTCAATTAGATCGTTGAGAATATAGACTTCGCTATCATAGCTCTTGTTCATGCTGCCGATGATGACTTTGCCTTTGGAACCGACATGGATCTTCGACAGGTCCACTTCAGGCACCTGAACAATCGCTGCCACAATATCGATCTTCATGATCTGCATGACGCCGCCGCCACCGCCACCTTGACCGCCTTGGCCGCCGCCGCCGCCCATCATGCCCATACCACCCATCGTGGACATATATTTGCCTTCGTCGGCGTCGCGTCGTGTGATGACGCCATCGAAGGGTGCAACAACAGTGCAGTCTTCAAGCATCTGTTTGGCCGAAGCGAGCTGCGCCGTCGCAATACCGAGGCGTGCATTGGCGCTGTCGCGTGCGGCCTGCGCATTGTCGAGCCCGCCGTTGGAGACGAAACCCTTGTCATGCAGTTCATTGGCGCGTTTGAAAGCCCGGCCTGCATTGCGCACGTCGGCCTGCGCCAGCTTCACCTGATTTTCCAGTTCCGACACACGGTTGCGAATATCAACGTCGCGGGTGTGAAACAATGGATCGCCTGCCTTCACGCGCGCGCCGACCGCCACAAACACTTTGTCGATAATACCCGTCACGCGCGGCCCAAGTTCGGTGGTTTTGACCGCTGCAATCGTCCCTGTACCGATCACTGGCTCCACGAGTTCGCGTGGGGAAGCGACAGTCTCGAACATGGATATGGTATCAACCGGCTTCTCTGCGGTTTCGTCCTTGCCGCCGTCGCCGCACCCGCCGACGAGCGCCAGCGCTGATACAGCCACCATCATGCCCAAAACCGGACGTGCCCGTCCTGACGCAACGGAACCGTTCGTCCACCCGCAAACCACTGAGATCAAATTCAACGTCGCTACCCCAAAAAACAGTTTTCGGCCCGCCGCTCGCTTTCAAGCCATTGCTTTCGGCGGCACAGGCCAATAGTCTTCACGTGTACTGTACCCTAGGTTACTATATGAAAAGGCGCAATTGCTCCGTGACAGATCCCTTCGTCCCCATCGACGAAAAAGATGCCGAACACCGTGCCTTCGCTTGGGCGTTGCACGACGTTTTCCGCCTTTTTCAGCGGTCGTGGAATAAGCGCCTGCGCGACAGCGGCTTGGGCGTCAGCCCGGCCCAGTCGCGCATTTTGACGGAAATTTACCGTCAGGGCGGCCTCACCCAAACGGCGCTGGCCGACATTCTCGGCATGGAAAAGGCGCCGCTTGGTCGTCTTCTCGACCGGATCGAGGAAATGGGTCTCATCGAGCGCAAACCCGATCCCTCGGACCGGCGGGCGCGCCTCGTTTTCCACACCCAAAAGGCCGAAAGCCTCGACGAGCCGATGTGGGGCGTGGGGCGCAGCATGTTCGACACGGCGCTCAAGGGCCTGAGCTCGGACGAGATCACGCAAATCATGACGATCTTTGACCATCTGAAACAGAATCTGCAGGCCGATTTTGCCGCATCCGACGCCAATTCGCCCGCCGCGGACTGAATCCGGCCGCTGAAGGCGCGCTCCGCCCCAAGCCGACGCAACGTCAACGTCGAAGCCCTTTTCAGCACCCTAATTTACGGGAACAATAGAGAAAACGGGGGTCCGTGGCCGCGCCATGCGGGACAGGGAACCACCGGATCAATTCGATCACAAAAATCATCGGGGTGAGGCGCTTTGCGTCTGCCATTGATGGCCACGGAGGGCCTATGAATTTCGATTTTTCCGACGACCAGAAAATGCTCAAGGAGCAGGTCCGCAAATTCCTTGGCGACAAAAGCCCGCTGAGCGTCACACGTAAGATTCTCGAAGGCGACGCCGCCTATTCCAAAGAAGTCTGGCAGGGCCTCGTGGATATGGGCCTCACCGGCACGGCGATCCCCGAGGAATACGGCGGGCTGGGCCTCGGCGCGCTCGAACTTTGCGTCATCGCCGAAGAACTTGGCCGCTCGGTCGCTGCGACACCTTTCTCGTCGTCCGTCTATCTCGCCAGCGAAGCGCTGAAACTGTTCGGCACAGAAAAGCAGAAGCAGACGTGGCTTCCGAAACTGGCCGAAGGTTCGGTCATCGGCACCATCGCGATTTCTGAAGGCATGAGCGCCGCCAGCCCGCGCAACATTTCGACAAGCTTTGCCAATGGCAAAATCAACGGCACCAAACTTCCCGTGCCCGATG
>JAUSLL010000078.1 GCA_030649335.1 Parvibaculum sp.
GAAGCGCGCAACCAGGTACACACCGGCAGCCACCATCGTCGCGGCATGGATGAGGGCCGACACGGGCGTCGGGCCTTCCATCGCGTCCGGCAGCCATGTGTGCAGCATGAACTGCGCCGACTTGCCCATGGCACCCATGAACAGCAAGAGGCAGATGGTTGTGACGACCGGCACTTCATGGCCAAGGAACATGAAGGTGCGGGTTTCCAGATGCGGGATGGCGGCGAAGACCGTGTCGAACTCGACCGAACCGACCACCATGAAAATCGTGGCGATGCCGAGGCTGAGGCCGAAGTCGCCGACGCGGTTGACGACGAAGGCTTTGATGGCGGCGGCATTGGCCGAGGGCTTCTGATACCAGAAACCGATCAACAGATAAGACGCGAGACCCACGCCTTCCCAGCCGAAGAAGAGCTGGATGAAGTTGTCAGCCGTCACCAGCATCAACATCGCAAAGGTGAAGAGCGACAGATAGGCGAAGAAGCGCGGCTGGTGATCGTCGTGGCTCATGTAGCCGATGGAATAGATGTGGACGAGCGCCGAGACAGATGTGACCACGACCAGCATGACGGCGGTGAGCGCGTCGATGCGGAGACGCCAGTCGGCCTCGAAGGCACCGCTGTCGATCCACGTGAGCACATGGATATGTTCGCTGACCCCACCGAAGGTGATGGTGGGGAAAGCAATGAGCGACAGCACCGCCGAGGTGACGAGCAGACCCGAGGTGATCAGCTGCGAGGCGCGCACACCGATGACGCGGCCAAAAATGCCGGCAATCAGAAAGCCCAGAAGCGGCAGAAAGACGATTGCGGAGTACATCTTCTCTCCTACCCCTTCATCAAATTAACGTCCTCAACCGCGATGGAACCGCGGTTTCGGAAATAGGTCACAAGAATGGCAAGGCCGATGGCAGCTTCGGCGGCGGCCACGGTGAGAACGAAGAGCGCGAAGACTTGCCCCGTCAGATCGTTCAGGAACGTGGAGAAGGCCACGAGATTGATATTGACCGCGAGCAGCATCAGTTCGATCGACATCAGAATGATGATGACGTTCTTGCGGTTCAGAAATATGCCGAAGACGCCGATCGTAAAGAGGATCGCCGCGACGGTGAGATAATGAGCGAGGCCGATTTCCATGATTAAAGTCCCTGTCCCGGCTTCACGTCTTTGTATTCGACGCCTTCGTCACGCATGCGGCCGACCTGATGCGAGATGACCTGACGTTTGATGTCTGTGCGGTGGCGCAGCGTCAGCACGATGGCGCCGATCATGGCGACGAGCAGGATCAGCCCGG
>JAUSLL010000091.1 GCA_030649335.1 Parvibaculum sp.
TAAAGTGGCGGCTGAAATTGGCGACCAGTCGGTTGAGCTCGCTGAAGAGCTGAGCATCACGACTGCGGAATTGTCCTACTTGCAGGAACGCCGCAAGGCCTACGAAAACCTTGCCATTCGCACAGGCCTTTCGGGCGTTAAAGCGGTGGTGACAAGTCTCATCCAAGCCGAACGCTACGGCACACCGCTCGGTCAGTCTCTGCGTGTCATGGCCCAGGAAAATCGGGACATCCGCATGGCAGCAGCTGAAAAGAAAGCAGCCTCTCTGCCGCCGAAGCTCACCGTGCCGATGATTGCATTCTTTCTACCGGTGCTCTTCTGCGTCATTCTTGGGCCGGCCGCGATTAAGGTCTTTGGCTGGTAGGCATTGGTCTCCACCCCATAGAAAAAGGCGCCCGTTGCGGGGCGCCTTTTTATGTATTGACCATCCGCGTTCAGTGAGTGGCGTTGTTGCCTTTGTCGAGAGATTCCATCTGTTTCCAGAGGGCCGGTTGGGTCAGCATCTCACGCAAGTAGGCAATATTATTGTCGGCAACATTGAGCGGCAGGTCGGCGCGTGCGAGGCGTGTTGCTTCGTCGAACTTACCCTGCAAACCTAGCACCACAGCGAGGTTCTGGCGCGCGCTTGCGGCTGCTTTGGGGTTTGATACAGCTTTGCGCAATGTGCTTTCAGCACCAGTCAGATCGCCATCAATGGCGAGTGATAGGCCGAGGTTTGTCAGGACCGACGGATTGTCCGGCGAAATCTTGAGGGCGTCGGCGTATTTGCCTTGAGCGTCTTTATAGCGGCCAAGCTGGTCAAGCGTGACGCCCTGCGCAGACAACACCGTCCAATCATCCGGCTTCAATTCATGAGCGCGGTTGAGCACGCCTTCTGCCTGATCGGGATGGCCGGTGGCGGCAAGTGCTTTGCCATACTCGGAAAGGACACCGGCATCATCTGGTTTGATCTGCTGGACGCGTTGCATCACGGTTAGGGCTTGTGCCACCGAGCCGATCTGGCGCAACGATTTTGAATAGTTGAGTCCCGCTTCCGCGTCATTTCCATTGCGATCATAGAGACTGCCCCAATAGGCGGCGGCGGCAACATAATCTTGTGTCTTGGTGGAGCTGATAGCTGCCTCGCGCAATGCGCTTTCGCTTTGTTCAGCCGTCGGCGCTGCGGGTGCCGCTTGCGTCTTGGCGGCTGTCGCAGGCGTGCCCGTGGCCGAAGCCGTGGTCGCCGGCGTTGTCGCGCAGGAACTCAGCGCAAAGCTCGAAACGAGTGCGGTAGCGAGCAGCAAGGCGCTGCGGCGGCTCTGAAGTCCGCTGAATGGAAAGTTTCTGTGGTTCGGCATTTTTGTCATGAATCCGGGGCGTCCCGTTCGGCACGGATTGAAGCTCAGAGGTGATATTGCCCTGCATCCATCAATAAATGATTAATTATAACAATGGCGGCAACCTGCGGCTTCCATCGCCATCAACGTCCCGCCTAGAATGGCTCATGAACGAGAAAAACTGGAGCACAAGAGCGGCAGAGCTTGGGCAAGCGGCTGGGGCGGCACTTGCCCATCCGCTGGCGCGTTGGGCCGCAGGTGGCGTCGTCGTCGGGCTCATCATGGGCATAATGATTCTCGTCTATTGGCGTGCGCCCGCAAGCTTGGAAGAAGAGTCGAGCCGCATCACATTTTTTCAGATCGGAACAGGCCCTTCCGACGGTTCTTATTTTTCTTGGGGGGGCAAGCTTTCAGCCATTATCAGCCGTCCGCCCGGCACAGGGCGCTGCGAGCCCGGCGGGCCTTGCGGTGTTAGCGGGGTGTTGGCCGTCGTCAAGTCATCCTCTGGCTCGGTCGCCAATGTGCGCAGCGTTGCCACGCATCACATTCAGTCAGCCCTTGTGCAATCGGTGGTGTTGGAACAAGCAGCAACCGCCAAGGGGGCCTTCCGTGGTGAGAAGCCGTTCAAAGGTCTGCGCGCTATTGCCAATGTGCAGCGCGAGACCGTGTATCTCGTCGCCGGTCGCACCTCAGGCATCAATTCGCCAGCCGATCTTGTTGGCAAACGTCTGGCCCTTGGCATCAAGGGATCGGGCACAGAATATGTCGCTCTGACTTTGTTGCAGGCCTATGGCATCGCCCGTGGGCAGGTCGACGTCTCTTATGTTGAGCCGGATCGCGCGGCGGAAATGCTCTTGCGCAACCAACTCGATGCTTTTGTCTATGTCGCGAACGATCCATCCGCCTTCATCGCCAATCTCGCCAATCGCGGCACTATCAATATCGTGCCGATTTCGGGCGAGAAGGCCGACGCTCTTCTCGCAGCTCATCATGATCTCACGCGTGTTTTTATCGCCGACGAGGCTTATCGTTTTGTGCCGGGTTTTGAAACGTTGGCGGTCAGCGTAGTTTGGGTGTGTGACGTCAGCGAAAGCGCGTTTCTTGTCTATGATCTGACACAGGCACTGTTTTATTCCGGCAATCGCGATTTGCTTCCTATGCGTCCCGTGGAAATCTACGGACCACGACGTAACGACAAGAAGACCGACGCTGATGACCGCCGTCGCCTCATGCATGGTGCTGCAATCAACACGGTTGTGCCTCTTCACCCCGGAGCAGAGCAATTTTATCGTCAGGAAAATGCGCTGGGCGTTCCGACGCTTCCTTAGTCCCGTGTGGCAATTTCTTTTTTCGCGTCTTCGCGCCATTCGATAAAGGCTGGAAGCGCGAGCATCATATCCATATAGGCCTGCGCGATACCGCCGCTGTCACCTAGGTCGTCAAGATCAACCTCATAGGTTTCAAATCGGCTGACAACAGGGGCGAACATGGCATCAGCGACCGAAAAGCTGCCGAAGAGGAAGCCCTGATCCTTGGCCGCCTTTTGTCCGAAATTCAAACGCGCTTCGCGCCAGATATCGACAATCTGTGCCGCCGCCGCCAACGCCGGTTCGGTGTGCCCGATGCCGGGATATTTGTTGAGCATATCCATGGGCATATCGCGGCGCAGATCGACAAAGCCTGAATGCATTTGAGCAGACGCGCTGCGTGCAAAGGCGCGCGCCAAAGGATCTGCGGGCCAGAGCAGTTTTTCCGGATAAAGGTCCGCCAGCGTTTCGCAGATGGCGAGCGAATCTGAAATCACCTGCCCGCGCCATTTGAGGGCGGGCACTTGCCCTGACGGTGAATGGGCAAGGATTTGCTCCTTGGTGTCGTCCTGCCGAAGCCGGATATGGACTTCATCGAAGGGAATACCGGCGACCTTCATGGCAATCCAGGGTCTGAAGCTCCAACTCGACCAAGCCTTGTCTCCGATCACCAGTTCGAAAATCCCAGCAGACATCAGTGTCATCCTCCTTCAATTGCGCCCGTTGCGGGGGTGATTTCCTCTCTATAGTGTCATGCCAACGCGAAAGCGATGCTAGTTTTTGGAGCCTCCATGCTCGATATTTTCCTGTCCGCCAAGGACGCCGCCGCTACACCCATTTGGTTGGTCCGCGCCTCAGAGTTGAAACATTGGTGTGCCGAGCACGCCGGTGCCGGCGCGCAATGGGTCGAAACCTCGGGCTTTAAGGCGGACGCGGGCAAAGTTCTGCTGCTGCCGGACGGAGCGGGCGGCTTGTCCGGCGTGCTCCTTGGTATCGGCGACGGCTCCGATCCGTTCATCACCGGCGCGCTCGCCTCCGCTTTGCCCGTCCGCTCCTATCGCTTTGCAGGCAATCTCGGGGCGACCGCCGACAATGCGGTGCTGGGTTTTGCTTTCGGGACTTATCAGTTCACCCTTTATACAGGTCGTGTCCGTGAGCATCCCCGCCTCATCTTGCCGGAAGGTGTGGACGGAGAGGAACTAAGCCGCATCGCCGCAGCGATTTTCCTCGTGCGTGACCTCATCAACACGCCTGCCAATGACATGAGCCCGGCAGACCTCGCCGATGCAGCCCTTGCGGTTGCCCGCACTCACGGTGCAAAGGCAAGTGTCATTGTCGGCGATGATCTGTTGCATCAGAACTATCCGATGGTCCATGCCGTGGGGCGCGCGGCTGAAGTCGCGCCGCGTCTCATTGACTTCACTTGGGGGCGTGCAGACGCACCCAAGGTGACGCTGGTCGGCAAAGGTGTCTGCTTTGATACCGGCGGGCTCGATCTCAAACCCTCCAGCGCCATGTTGCTGATGAAGAAGGACATGGGCGGCGCAGCCAATGTGCTGGCGCTTGCCGATCTGCTGATGGGCGCGAAACTCGACATCCGCTTGCGTGTGTTGATACCGGCGGTTGAAAACAACGTTGCGGGCAATGCCTTCCGCCCCGGCGATGTATTGAAAAGCCGCAGAGGCTTTTCTGTGGAAATTGGCAACACCGATGCCGAAGGTCGCCTCATCCTCGCCGATGCGCTCGCGGAAGCCGACAGCGAAGCGCCTGATCTGGTGATCGACATGGCAACGCTCACAGGTGCCGCCCGCACCGCGCTCGGGCCGGACCTACCACCGTTTTATACCCACGATGATGCGCTGGCCGCCGAAATAGCCGAAGCCTCTGTCTCGCAGTCTGATCCCCTGTGGCGCATGCCGCTATGGAAACCCTATGACAATTGGCTCGACAGCAAGATTGCTGATGTGAACCACGTCTCTGACGGACCCTTTGCCGGATCGATTACAGCAGCGCTGTTTCTCGCCCGTTTCATCGATAAGTCCAAAGCCTGGGTACACTTCGATGTCTATGGCTGGGCGCCTAAGCCCCGGCCGGGCCGTCCCGTCGGTGGTGAGGCGCAGGCGATCCGCGCACTTTATCATCTCCTTAAAGCGCGCTTCGGTTGACCTTGCGCTTTGTCCCGCTAGACTAATTCGGGGGCGAAACGTATTTTTTAAGATCGGCGATTGCCGGTTGGGGCAGGGGGAGCCTATGGCTCTGGAAATGAAGCCGGTGCAGGCATTGGCGCTCTGGCAGAATGTTGTGCTGGAGACAGTGCGGCGTGACGGACCCGATTTGTCGTCCCGCCAATTGGCGATCCTGCTCACAGTCTATCTGACGCCGCCGCCCCATACAGTGCGTGGCCTCGCCGGTTGGCTTAAGGTTTCCAAACCCGCCATCACGCGCGCGCTGGATACGCTCGGTGATCTCGACCTCTTGAAGCGCAAACGCGACGAGACAGACCGGCGCAATGTGCTCGTTCAGCGCACCGTCAACGGCGCGGTTTATTTGCGTGACTTCGGCGATCTCGTTGCTGACCGTGCCGGAAAGATCGACGCATGACCGTGAATGCGCGCCCCGATCACCGTGTAAATCTTTACAGGGATGATATTGCAGCCGCTCATCTTCGTGGTGAGGTTGAAGCCCAACGCTATGTTGATGGCGAAGACATGCAGGTCCAGGTGCCGGTCGCGCCGGTGTTGCGCGGCCCGCAAGGTTCAGCCCCGATGGAAACGCAGCTCCTGTTTGGTGAAATTTTCCGTGTCTATGAAGAAAAAGACGGTTGGGCCTTCGGCCAGTCAGCGCTTGATGACTATGTTGGCTATGTCGATGTGGCAGCGCTCGCGCCGCGACTTTACCGTGCGACCCACACGATTGCCGCGTTGCGCACATTCATCTTCCCTAAAGCGGATTTGAAGACGCGGCCAGCCCTGCCGCTCGGCCTCAATGCGAAAGTCAGGATCACGGGTGCAGAGGGCGATTATAGCGAGATAGAGCGCGGCGGGTTCATCTTCACGGCTCATCTCGCACCCGTCGGCGCGCATGTTCGCGACTTTGTGTCGGTTGCTGAGGAATTACGCGGTACGCCTTACCTCTGGGGTGGCCGTGACAGTCTCGGGCTTGACTGCTCGGGTCTCGTGCAAGCGACACTCGAGCGTGCGGGCATTTCCAGTCTGCGCGACACCGACATGCAGGAAGCGACTCTGGGCGAAGCCTTGCCGGAGCCTATCGATTTCACCACTTTGAAGCGGGGCGACCTTGTGTTCTGGAAAGGTCATGTCGGCATCATGATCGACGGCGAGCATCTCATTCACGCCAATGCCTTCCATATGCGTGTTGAGGTGGAGCGTCTCGATATTGCCATGGGCCGGATCTCGCGCAGTGCCGGTCACGTTACCTGCATCAAGCGCCTGCCCAAGCGCTAATCCTCCATCGGCGCAAAGCCCCTTGCGCATCGGCTCTCTCGACGTTCCTCTGCAAAGGTCCATGTTTGTCTCATCACGAAATTGAGGAGACTGAGCATGACTAACGTTCCGCAAGGGTTTGAACCGCATTTTCGCCAAAGTCCCGTCACCACCCCATGGGAGCCGCTCTATTCGCGTCAGGACGAAGAAGGTGTTGCCATCGGTTTTCGTCTTGGCGAGCCGCATTGCAATTCGCGCGGCAGCCTCCACGGCGGCGTGATCGCCGCGCTTGCGGACAACGCGATGGGGCTTTCCTATGTTTCCGCTCATCGGAGAATTTACGGCGAGGGCAGCGGTGCGGTGACTGTCAGTCTCAATGTGGACTATGTGGCGGCTGCCCGCATCGGCCAATGGATTGCGATTGAACCGCGTATTGTTAAAGCGGGTCGTTCAATGGGATTCGTCGAAGCGATCATCCGCGCCGACGACGCGATCATTGCTCGCGCCAGCGCCACATTTCGTATGCCGACGGTAAAATAGACCTACCATTAGGCGTTGACGACATCTCCGGGCGCCGCACGCAAATCAAATGCGGCAGCAAGCAGCGCCTTGGTGTAGTCGGTCTTAGGGTCGTCGAATACGGCGTCGGCGCTCCCAGCTTCCACGACTTTGCCCGACTTCATCACCATGATGTCATCGGCAAGCGCCCGCACGACCCGAAGGTCGTGGCTGATGAAGAGATAGGCGAGATTGTGACGCCGCTGAAGGTCACGTAGCAGATCAACAATCTGTGCCTGCACCGACATATCAAGCGCCGAGGTCGGCTCGTCCAGCATGACAAAGCGCGGCTTCAGCGCCATGGCGCGCGCTATGGCGATGCGCTGGCGCTGGCCGCCGGAAAATTCGTGCGGATACCTGTGTTGCGCTTCAGGTTCCAGCCCTACTTCGACGAGAGCTTGTTCGACAAGCACGCGTCGTGCAGCCGCATCGAATCCTAGTTTTTGTACGACCAACCCTTCTTCAATGATCTGTCCCACCGACATGCGTGGGGAGAGCGATCCGTATGGGTCCTGAAATACCACCTGCATGTGCCGTCGCAACGGGCGCAGGACATTCGATTTGAGGCCCTGAATGTCGTTGCCCTCAAAGCGGATCGCGCCTTCGCTCGACAGAAGCCGCAACAGCGCGAGGCCGAGCGTCGTCTTGCCCGATCCGCTTTCCCCGACGACGCCGAGCGTCCGTCCCTCCCGCAGCGTCAGCGACACGCCGTCCACCGCTTTGATGTGATCGACCGTCTTGCGCATCAACCCGCGCTTCACCGGAAACCAAACGCGTAGATCGTCGGTTTCCATGATGACAGGCCCGTCGGGTGCCGCCCCCAGTGCGCGGCCTTTGGGTTCGGATGCCATCAAATGTTTTGTGTAGTCGTGCTGCGGATCGGAGAACACGGCCTCGGTCGCGCCTGTCTCGACAATTTTGCCGCCGGTCATCACACAGACGCGGTCGGCCATTTTGCGTACGACACCCAGATCATGTGTGATGAGCAGGAGTGCCATGCCCGTCTCACGTTTCAGATCAATCAACAGTTCGAGAATTTGCGCCTGTACGGTCACATCAAGTGCGGTTGTCGGCTCGTCGGCAATAAGCAGGTCAGGTTCATTGGCAAGCGCCATGGCAATCATCACGCGCTGGCGTTGTCCGCCGGACAATTGATGCGGATAAGCATCAAGCCGCGTGGCTGGATCGGGAATACCGACTTTGGTCAGAAGTTCGATCACACGAGCTTTCACCGCCGCGCCGCGCAGACCCTTGTGCAGGATCAGCATCTCACCGACCTGCCGCTCGATCGTGTGCAGCGGGTTGAGCGACGTCATCGGTTCTTGAAAGACCATCGAAATGCGATTGCCGCGGATCGCGCGCAGTGCTTTTTCGTCGGCCCCGACGAGGTTTTTTTCTTCGATCAGCACTTCACCGGACGGATGCGAGGCTTGCGGATAGGGCAGAAGCTGTAGGATCGAAAGGGCAGAGACCGATTTGCCGGACCCGCTTTCTCCTACCAGCGCCAGTGTTTCACCGGGATTGATGTGAAAGGAAATACGGTCAACGGCGAGCGTCGCGTGGCCTTCACTGATGAAGGCCACGGACAAGTCTTTGACGTCGATCAGAGGTGCGCTCATTGCAAAACCTTGCGCGGGTCAAATGCATCGCGCACCGCTTCCCCGATGAAGACAAGAAGGCTCAACATGATGGCAATCGAGAAGAAGCCGGCAAAGCCGAGCCATGGGGCTTGCAAGTTTGATTTACCTTGCGACAGCAATTCGCCAAGCGACGGTGATCCCGGCGGCAAACCGTATCCCAGAAAGTCGAGCGAGGTGAGTGTCGTGATCGACGAATTCAAAATGAACGGCATGAAAGTGAGTGTCGCAACCATGGCATTGGGCAACAAGTGACGGAACATGATAGTCGTGTCGGCAAGACCAAGCGCGCGCGCCGCCTTCACATATTCAAAATTTCGTCCGCGCAAAAATTCAGCTCTCACCACGCCGACCAGCGAGACCCAGTTAAAGGCGAGGAGAATGCCGAGCAGGATCCAGAAACTTGGCTCAATGACGGCCGCAATGATAATGAGAAGATAGAGCGTTGGCATGCTGGTCCATATTTCGATGAACCGCTGGAACAGCAAATCTGTCCAGCCCCCGAAATAGCCCTGCACCGCGCCAGCCGCCACACCGATGACAGATGACGCGATGGTGAGCACAAGCCCGAACAAAACGGAAATGCGGAAGCCGTAAATCATGCGGGCCATGACATCGCGGGCCTGATCGTCAGTGCCGAGCCAGTTTTCGCGCGATGGTGGTGAGGGCGCGGATGCGGTGAGATTGAGATTGATCGTACGGTAATCGTAGCGGATGACGGGCCAAATGATTGTGCCGTCGGCTTCTTTGATCAGGTCTTGTACAAAAGGGTCGCGGAAATCGGCTTCTGTCTGGAAAAAGCCACCAAACTCCGTTTCGGGATAGGCAACGAAGACGGGCGCGTAGACCTCGCCCTTGAATGTGACGAGGAGCGGGCGGTCATTGGCGATGAATTCGGCAAAGAGCGACAGTGTAAACAGGCCGAGGAACAGCCACAGGCTCCAATAGCCGCGTTTATTGGCTTTAAAATTCAGCCATCGCCGCCGGTTGATGGGCGTCATATAAAATTTAAACGCAGGAAGAAGTCTCACTCTCAAACCTCCCGCGTTTCAAAGTCTATGCGCGGATCAACCCATGTATAGGTGATGTCGCTGATGAGTGTCAGGACGAGGCCGAGCAATCCGAACACGTAAAGCGTGGCAAAGACCACAGGATAGTCGCGGTTGACGATGGATTGGTAAGAAAGCAGGCCCATTCCGTCGAGCGAGAATATCTGCTCGATCAGCAGCGAACCTGTGAAGAAAGCGCCGATGAAGGCCCCCGGAAAACCCGCGATAATGATGAGCATGGCATTGCGGAACACATGTCCGTAGAGCACCTGATTTTCGCTAAGGCCCTTGGCGCGTGCCGTCGTCACATATTGCTTTTTGATTTCGTCGAGAAAAGAATTTTTTGTGAGCAAGGTGGTGGTGGCGAAGGAGCCGATGACGAGTGCCGTGATCGGCAAGACGATGTGCCATAGATAATCGACGGCCTTCATCGCGATGTTCATATCGGACCAATTGTCCGATGTAAGTCCGCGTAAAGGAAAGATATTGTAAAATGAACCACCTGCGAACAAGACGATGAGCAACACGGCAAATAGGAAACCCGGGATGGCATAGCCGACGATGATGGCGGTGCTGGTCCACAGATCAAAGCGAGACCCGTCGCTCATCGCTTTGCGGATGCCCAGTGGAATGGAGATAAAATAGGTTATGAGTGTTGTCCAGAGACCGAGCGAAATGGACACAGGCAATTTTTCGGCGATAAGGTCGAGCACGCGGACATCGCGGAAATAGCTCGACCCGAAATCAAACCGCGCATAATCCCAGACCATTTTGCCGAACCGTTCGTACCATGGTTTGTCAAAACCGAACTGAACTTCAAGTTGTTTGATAAATTCTGGGTCAAGACCGCGCGCGCCGCGATACTTGCTGCTGAGCGCCGCATCAAAGCCGCTGGCTGCCGATTGTGCAAAATCGCCGCCCGACGAACCGCCAATGCGGGCGGTTGCAGAAATTTCGGTGCCGGACAATTGAGCGATGATGCGCTCGACCGGGCCACCCGGCGCAAATTGTACGAGAAGAAAGCTCAATGCCATGATGCCAAAGATGGTCGGCACCATAAGCAATATGCGTCGGATGATATAGGTCGCCATGTCGTCCGATTTAGCCTTTCAGTCCGAGCTTCGCGGCCTTGTCTTGGGCAATCCACCAGGTCCGCTCGACCGCGCGGTCGTAAAGCGCCAGCGTTACGGGCCGTTCGAACATATCCCAATAGGCGATCGTATAGCTTGCCTTATACCAATGCGGAATCCAGTAGTGTCCCGCCCGGAGCACGCGGTCAAGCGCGCGGGTGACCACAATCTGGCTTTCGCGTGTTTCCGCCGCAATCGCTTGTTCGATCAACGCATCAATGGCCGGATTGTCGATACCGCAAAGGTTCCGGCTGCCGGGTGATTTGCCGAACTCGGAATTCCAGAACCCGCGCATTTCGATACCGGGTGTAAGCCCCAGCGAATAACGTTGGGTGAGCAGATCGAAGTCGTATGTTTTCATCCGCTTCTGGTATTGAGCTGAATCAACCAGTCTGGACTTTGCGACAATTCCCAGAAGCCGCAGGTTCTTGATGTAAGGTCCTTCAATGCGCTGAATGGTCGGGTCATCGTCAAGAAATTCGACGGTCAGCGGCTCGCCCCTGGCATTGCAGCGTACACCGTCCTTGATAGTCCAGCCGGCAGCTTCCAGAAGTTTCACGGCCCGTTGAAGCATTTGGCGATCCTGCCCGGAGCCATCGCTCAGTGGGGCGGTAACAGCAGGACCGAACACCGCAGGCGTGAGCTTGTTGCGGAATGGCTCCAGCAAGGCGAGCTCTTCTGCCGACGGCACACCTTCCGCGCGCATCGGCGAGTTTTCAAAGAAGCTCGAGGTGCGTCGGTAAAGATTGTAAAAGAGGTTCTTGTTGGTCCACTCAAAATCGAAAGCAAGTCCCAGTGCTTCGCGGACACGCGGATCGGCGAATTTTTCGCGCCGCGCATTGATGAACCAACCTTGCGCGCCTGATGGCGTGTGATCGGGAAGCGTTTCAAGTTTGACGCGCCCGTCCTTGACGGCAGGAAAGTTATACTGCGTCGCCCAGACTTTCGAAGTGAACTCCTCGCGGAATACATTCTGACCCGAACTGAAGGCTTCAAAACCCGCGGTGCGGTCGCGATAAAATTCAAAGCGCAAACGCTCGAAGTTCCAGCACCCGCGGTTGACGTTGAGGTCGCGCGCCCAATAGTCGTCGACGCGATCATAGTTGATGCTGTCGCCTGCTTTGAACTTGCCGATTTTATAAGCGCCGCTGCTGAGCGGAGGCTCAAGCGTTGTTTCGTCAAATTCTCGCGTTGCGTAAAACGCGGCCGAGAAAATGGGCAAATTGCTGGCGACATAGAGCGGCATGTCGCGCGTTTGCTCGCCGCTGAACGTAACGCGCAGGGTCTGCGCGTCTAAGGCTTCTGCATTTTTCATCTCGCGCAGATTGAGTTTGATGAGCGGATGACCTTTGTCTTTGAGCAGCATGAATGAGAAGGCCGCATCTTTCGCGGTCAGCTTGCTGCCGTCGTGAAAGCGGGCCTCAGGCCGTAGTTTGAAAATACATTCGTTACCGCCTGCTTTGGCCTCTGCGCTCGCAGCGACCAATCCGTAAACTGCATCGGGTTCGTCAAAGGCACGCACCATCAGGGTGTCGAAAATGAAATCGAGCCGCGGCGGTGAGTTGCCTTTCAGCACATAGCCGTTGAGCGTGTCGAAGGTTTGCAGAGATGCATTATAGGCGCCGTTGAAGGGCACCTGGCTCAGCGTTCCGCCTTTGGGCGCGTCCGGATTGACGTAGTCAAAATGCGGAAAGTCTTTTGCATATTTCAACTCACCGAAGATTGACATCCCGTGGCGCGGGCCGCTTGCGGGCGCCGCGGCGCGGGCGTGACGCGCGGACGCGAACAGTGCAAGCGCCGCCGTGCCCCCCATCAGCGCCAGCATGTGGCGGCGCGTCAGATGCGTATTGCTCATGGTGCGGTTCCGCTCGCCGGTGTCGCCGTTTTGTCCTTACCTTTGAACCACCAGATGTCCGGAAAGCCGTTGGAATAGGCAGGCATGGGATCGGGGTGCGCTAATCTTGCCCAATAAGCGATTCTGTCAGAGGGCAGATACCATTGCGGCACGACGTAATGCCGCGATAGCAGCACGCGGTCCAGTGCACGTGTTGCTGTGATCAGCTCGGCGCGGCTCTTGGCAAAGATCACCTTATCGATAAGCTTTTCAATGGCCGGATCACAAATGCCGATGACATTGCGCGTGCCCGGTTCTTTGGCCGCATCGCAGCCCCAGAATTCGCGCTGCTCGTTGCCGGGCGACAGGGATTGGCCGAATGTCTGAACGATAATGTCGAAGTCATAATTATTGACGCGATTTTGATATTGCGAGCTGTCAACAGTACGTTGCACGACATTGATGCCGAGACGTCCCAGTGATTGGCGATACGGCGAAACCACGCGCTCAAACGTCGGATTATCAATCAGAAATTCAACACTTAGCGGTTCGCCTTTGGCGTTGGCGCGTTTGCCGTCGACAATTTTCCAACCCGCATCTTCAAGAAGTTTAGCGGCGCGGCGCAGGTTGTCGCGATTGTTGCCCGATCCGTCTGTCACTGGGTTCTTGTATGGCGTCGTAAAAATCTCAGGCGGCAGCCCGGCGCGCAATGGCTCCAGCAGTTTCAACTCATCTGCTGACGGCAACCCGCTGGAGGCGAGCTCGGTATTGGCAAAATAGCTGTTGCTGCGCGTGTACTGACCATAGAAGAGTGTTTTGTTCGCCCATTCAAAATCAAAGGCAAGGTTGAAGGCCTCGCGCACACGCGGGTCCTGAAAAACGGCGCGGCGCAGATTGAAAGCAAAGCCTTGCATCCCTTGTCCGTTTTGCGTTGGCAATTCCTCGCGCACGATGCGTCCGTCTTTGACGGCTGGAATGTCGTATCGTGTCGCCCAGTTTTTGGAACTGTTTTCGATGCGCAAGTCAGCGCGGTCGCCGGTAAAAGCAACAAGTGCCACATCGGGATCGAGATAATAGACAAAGCGTAACTGGTCGAAGTTGTTGGTCCCCACTTTGACCGGCAGGTCTTTCGCCCAATAATTCTTCACGCGTTCATAGGTGATGGAATTGCCAGGTTTGACTTCCGAAATGCGATAGGGGCCGCTGCCGAGCGGTGCTTCGAGCGACGTCAGTGTGATGTCGCGTGCTTTGCCGTTGGCCCCTTTGGCCGTCCAGAAATGTTTGGGCAGAACCGGCATCTGCCCGAGGATCAGCGGCAATTCGCGGTTGCCCTTGATTGAAAAGCTGAACTGCACTTTATCGAGCGCGATCACTTCAGCTTTGCTGACGTCGAAATAATATTTTTTGTAGTTCTGACTGATCGTTGTCAGCGTCTTGAAACTCCAGACCACATCTTCTGCGGTGATCGGTGTGCCGTCATTGAAGCGAGCTTCTTTGCGCAGTGTAAATGTGGCGGATGAAAAATCGTCAGGATAGGACACGGCACTCGCGATCAGACCGTATTCAGACCCCGGCTCGTCAAGGCTCGATTCCAGCAGCGTGTCATAGATGAAGTTGAGCCCGACCGCTGCGTCACCCTTGATGATAAAATTGTTGAGACTGTCAAAGCCACCGACGACGGCATAGCGCAGCGTGCCACCCTTGGGCGCACCCGCATTCACATAGTCAAAATGTTTAAAGCCTTCCGCATATTTCAGATTGCCGAACAGGGAAACGCCGTGCCGCATGGTGTCGGCCTGTGCATTGACGCTGAACATCATCAAAGTTGCGGCCGCTGCTGCGAGAAGACCGTTCGTCCTGCTGGAATTGCCTCGTCTCATATCGTCTCCCCTGATGCGCGCCTTGTGCGCACGCATTGAACTTCGCTATGCATTGTGGCCATTTTTTGCGGGGAGCGCGAGGTGTGAACGAGTGCCGGTACCTAACAAATAAGTCAGATGCACAATAAAAAACGCCCGGACCATTGTTCCGGGCGTTTCAAGTGTTCTGTGTCTCAAGTGTTAATTAGTGATGCGCGTCGCCTTCAGGCGCGGCAGCTGCAGCAGGAGCAGCCGGAGCCGCGGCCGCAGCAGCATCCACTTTCGGCAGCGGCTGGTTTGAGCCCAATGTGTTGAGATAGACCAGCAGGTCAGCGCGCTGTTCGGCCTTCTTGATGCCGACAAAGCCCATCGCAGTGCCCGAGACATAGCCTTTGGGGTCATTGATGAAGTGGTTGAGTTCATCGAAAGTCCAGGTACCGCCCTTGGCCTTCATGCCGGCTGAATAGGAAAAGCCCGCCACGCCAGCGACCTTGCGGCCAACAATGTTGTAAAGGTCAGGACCTGTCTTGGTGCCGGCCCCTTCTTCGAAATTGTGGCAAGCCGCGCATTTCTTCGATTGTTTCTCACCGGCTGCCGCGTCAGCCTTGGCGAGCAATACCGGCAGCGGCACTTCTGCTTCGGGTGCGGCAGCGACGGCTTCTTCGCCTTCCGCAATCACACCTTCGACGACGAAGGCCTGCGGATTGGCCGGATGGGTCTCATAGAGGATTTCGGCGGCATTCTTGATGCCCAGCACGAGCAGCAGTGAAAAGAGGACCGCTGCTGCGATTTTATTGAGTTCGAAACTATCCATTTGTTCACGTGCCGCCAGAATTCAAGGTTGGGAGGGGTTTCATCATGCGGCTAGGATAACGTCTCGTTGCCCCGGCCATAACCCCCTAATTTGGCGCGGAGATTAGCCGCTTCCGCGCCTTGGCTGCAAGCCGTATAAGACGCTTGGCGCAGATGGGGCGGGCTTGGCCGCACGTGACGCTAAAACGACGCAAAATTGCGGCGATCCGTCGCAGAAATTTGGGTTTTTGCGCGAGCGCGAGGGAGTTTCTCTTGGGTCCCGCCACGCGACCCATAGGCAGAGGAGCTTTGATGAGCCGTTCCGACCATAAGGCGCCCGCCGCAATGAATCCGATCATAGTGATTCCCGCCCGCATGGCCTCAACCCGTCTGCCCGGCAAGCCGCTTGCCGATATCGCCGGTCGGGCGATGATTGTGCAGGTCTGGGCGCGCGCCATTGAGTCAGGGCTCGGTCGTGTGGTGGTCGCCGCGGCAGAAGAGGAGATAGCCGCAGCCGTGCGGGAGGCCGGTGGCGAGGCGGTGCTGACTGCCCCCGATTTGCCCTCCGGCTCGGACCGTATCTGGGCGGCCCTCCAGGCGGTCGATCCGGACGGGCGCCATGACGTCATCGTCAATGTGCAGGGTGATTTGCCGACGCTCGACCCCGCGCTCATCCGCACCGCCGCCGAGACGCTCGTTGCGGCCGGTGCCGATATTTCGACGCTTGCTGCCGAGATCAGAGTCGAGGAAGAGCGCACCAATCCCAATGTGGTGAAGGCGGTGATCGCTCTGCCACCCGCTGCCCGCGCAGGCCGCGCGCTCTATTTTACCCGCGCCACTGCGCCGACGGGAGAAGGTGCGCATTACCATCACATCGGGCTATATGCCTATACGCGAGTAGCATTGGCGCGCTTTGTTGCCTTGCCGCCATCGCCATTGGAGTTGCGCGAAAAGCTCGAACAATTGCGCGCTCTCGAAGCAGCCATGCACATTGAGGTGGCCCTCGTTGACACTGTTCCTCTCGGTGTCGATACTCCCGCCGATCTTGAAAAAGCGCGAACCGCGCTGACATACCGGACATAAATCAGTGGCAGACAACACCATTGCCTTTCAGGGCGAGGCCGGCGCAAATTCCCACATCGCCTGTCTTGAAGCCTTTCCCGACATGAAGGTGCTGCCCTGCGCCACGTTTGAAGACGTGTTTGCGGCCATCTCCGAGGGACGCGCGCGGATCGCAATGATCCCGATTGAAAATTCTGTGGCCGGTCGTGTTGCCGATATTCATCATCTGATCCCGGGTTCATCGCTTTATATTGTGGGCGAACATTTTCTGCGTGTGCGCCACCAATTGCTCGGTCTCAAGGGTGCGAAACTTATCGATCTTAAAACAGTTGAGAGCCATGTGATGGCGCTCGGCCAGTGCCGTCAGGTGATCCGCGAGCTGGGCCTTTCGTCTATCGTCGCGGCTGACACGGCAGGTTCGGCGCGCATCGTCTCGCAGGCGGGTGATCCCGCGCGCGCTGCCATCGCTTCGTCGCTTGCCGCTGAAATTTATAACCTCGATGTGCTCAAGGCCGACATCGAGGATGCGGAGCACAACACCACGCGCTTCATCATCATGGCCAAAGAGCCCAATGACGCTGAACCCGAAGACGTGCCGGTCATCACGAGCTTCATTTTTCGGGTGCGCAACGTGCCCGCCGCGCTGTACAAGGCCATGGGCGGCTTTGCCACCAATGGCATCAATATGACGAAACTGGAAAGCTATCAGCTTGAGGGGTCGTTCAATGCCAGCCAATTCTACGCTGACATCGAAGGTCATCCCGCCTCGCGCAATGTGCGCCTCGCTCTTGAAGAGCTTGAGTTCTTTACCAATGAACTCAAAATCCTGGGCATTTACAAAGCGCACCCCTATCGCGCGGCGCTGGCCTCGACCCCTCGCTAGGGCAATAAAACAATCATCCAATACTTTTTTGGACTGTTCTTTATTTTGAAATCGTGTCCAATCTGACCTCCGTGACAAGATGATGACACGGCATCAGGTGGCTCTTCGCGGTCGCTTTTATGTAGGGCGTGCGATGAGTGAAATCGGTTTGGCGTTTCGGCCGACGACGAAGATTCTGTTCGGGCGCAAGGGCGATGTGTCCATGGCGACGCTTTTTCTCGTCAATGTCGCCATTGTCTATTTTTGTTTTGGTACGTTTGACTATTACATCGAGAACGCGCTTTTTGAGTTCTGCCAGAACGCCTATCTCTTCGCTTCAGCTGGGCTATATTTCGTTGCGGCGCGCCGTGCGGGTGATCCGGTATCGAGGCTCTTTTGGCTTGCCCTCTGCATGTTTTGTATGAGCGTCCTGTTCCGCGAAATGGACCCGCGCGGTACAGATCTGGAGTTCCTGCTTGAGCCAATCTTTGACCTTCGGCTGCACTATGTCTTCTTAGGCGCAATCTGGGCAGCGCTCTTCGTTCTGTCGTGGTCGTATCTGCGCTTGCTGTTTGGGGCTTTGTGGCAGTGGATTTTCAGCCTCTCTGCCGTGCTGATGTTGCTGGGCATTGTGTTTTACACAGGTGGCGATATCGCTGAAAAAAGTTTTTTCTCAGGCGATTACATGATTAGCGAGATGATCGAAGAGTCGATGGAGCTCTTGGGCACGCTAGTCATTTTCTTCTCGGCCTACACAGCATTACGCCGACAGGCGTAAAACCTGTCGGCGCGATGACATCATTGCTCGGCGAAAGTTTTCACAAGCTGATGAGCAATAGCAAAAGGCGGCGGCAGCCAGAAGCTGCCATCTCCTTTACCTGCCAGCACAGCTTTCACTTCTTCGCGCGTAAACCAGCGCCCTTCCGATAGTTCAATACCGTCAACTTCGAAGCTGTCGTTTTCGGCAGCCGCCATGCAACCGATCATCAGTGATGACGGGTAAGGCCATGGCTGCGTTGAATGATAGCTGACCGATGCTGTCGTCAGGCCCGCCTCTTCGTGCAACTCGCGTGCGACGGCTTCTTCGATTGATTCGCCGGGTTCGACAAAACCGGCGAGCGCTGAATGCATGCCCTTGGGCCATATTTTCTGGCGGCCGAGGAAGCAAGTGTCGCCATGCGTGGCGAGCATGATGACGACAGGGTCGGTACGCGGAAAATGCTCCGACTTGCACGACGGGCACTGGCGCTTGTAGCCGGCCTCCGCCATGTCGGACGGTGCGCCGCAGGCGGCGCAGAAGCCATGGCGTAGATTCCAATCGATCATGCTTTTGGCTTGAGCAAGGATAGCAAGCTCTGTCGGCGTGATCTCTCCAGCCATGGCGAGCCCGCGTAGGTCTTCAAAAGCCCCGAGACCCTTCAGCGCGGGATGATTCTCATGGTCCTTCAGCCCCGACACATCGAGCGCGAAGAGCGATTTGCCGCGCTTGTTGATGCCGAGAAAAACGATGAGGGGCTTCTCGCCGCCTAACTCGTTGAGCAGGCCCATGCGGAGCCAGCCCACATCCTTGCCGGCTCCCTTGGTCTCCTCAGGCAGAACGAAGGGCGATAGGCGGTAAAACGGCACAAACAGGCTGTTGGCATCGGCGATCTGACCGGCGACCCATCCTGCGTCGGCCCGGCGATAGCTTGCGCGGTCCAGCGGATTATTAGCAAAAATGTTAGGATTCTGGGGGATGCCCATATGCTGACGTGTCCTTTAGGCGAATTTTTTGAAGGTCTTATGCGAATTTCGGTGGCAGAGGGTGGCATGAGACGCAGCAAGGCTCAATCCTGACTGCTGAATTTGCTCCAAGGCTTGCATCGGAAGCCTTTTGCCCTGATATACTGCCCTCGGGAGGTTGGCGACGGACGAAGCCCTCGCCAACCCGGTCAGATCCGGAAGGAAGCAGCCGCAACGAGTTAGCCTCGGGTTGTTCGTCCAGCCTCCCACCTCTTTTGTCTGTCCCTATGCAAAGGGCCAGGCTCCCAAAACAGGGAAGATGATGGACGACAGCGTAGAAAATACGGCGCTTGAAGCCATCACCAACCCCGATGAGGAGCCCGGCTTCGCGCTGCTAGGCGGAGAGGCCAAGCCGCCCTCCCGTGCTCAAGCTTCCGCCTATCAGGTCCTTGCCCGCAAATACCGTCCGTCGAGCTTTGATGATCTTGTCGGTCAGGAGGCGATGGTTCGCACGCTTTCCAATGCGTTTGAATCCGGTCGCATCGCGCATGCCTTCATGCTCACCGGCGTTCGTGGTGTCGGCAAAACGACGACGGCGCGCATCCTTGCTCGCGCCCTCAACTATGAAGGCGAAGGCGTCACAGGCCCGACGATCCACATGAAATCGGTCGGCGCGCATTGCGATGCCATCATGGAAAGCCGCCACGTTGATGTGATCGAGATGGACGCCGCCTCGCGCACCGGCATCGGCGATATTCGCGAAATCATCGAGAGCGTGCGCTATCTGCCGGTCTCAGCGCGCTACAAAGTTTACATCATCGACGAAGTCCACATGCTGTCGAACGCGGCCTTCAACGGGCTGCTGAAGACGCTTGAAGAACCGCCGGCGCATGTGAAATTCATCTTTGCCACCACCGAAATCCGCAAAGTGCCTGTGACGGTGCTCTCGCGCTGCCAGCGTTTCGATCTGCGCCGCCTGAGTGTCGATGAATTGTCGGGCCTGCTTGGCCGCGTCTCGGCCAAGGAAAAAGTGGCCGTTGATGACGCTGCACTGACGTTGCTCGCGCGTGCCGCCGACGGGTCGGCGCGCGATGGCCTCTCTCTCCTCGACCGCGCCATTTCGCACAGCGCCAATGCCGATGATGTGACGGATCTGCAGGTACGCGAAGAAGCCATCCGCGACATGCTGGGCCTTGCCGACCGCGCCCGTATTTTCGATCTCTTCGACCTGCTGATGCAGGGCGATATTGCCGGTGCCATGGGCGAGTTGCGCGCGCAATATGCCGTCGGTGCCGATCCTGTGGTCGTGCTGTCGGACATGGCTGATCTCACCCATTGGCTGACACGGCTCAAACTTGTCGAAGCCTCCGCCGATGATCTGGCGATGTCGGAAACCGAACGCCTGCGCGGGCAGGACATGGCATCCAAATTGCCGATCCGCGTTCTTTCGCGCGTCTGGCAAATGTTGCTCAAGGGCATTGTCGAAGTGCAGGGTGCCGCGCGTCCCATCGCGGCGGCGGAAATGGTGCTGGTGCGCATTGCCTATGTGTCCGATGGCCCGAGCCCCGAAGAACTTGTCGAACAATTGAAGGGTGGCGGCGCTGTCACGCGTTCATCGCCCTCGGGCGCGCCGTCCGGTTCCGGCGGCGGACCGCGCGCGCAGCTGCGCACGGTAGCGAGTGCAAGTGAAGCCGACCGGCAGCCTGCCTCCACACCCGCTGTTGCCGCATCCCCCGCCGCACAGTTCGCGCGCTTTGAAGATGTGGTCGCCTATTTCGGCGCTCAGCGCGATATCCGCATGAAGACCGCGCTCGAAGCCGGTGTCCGTCTTGTGCGTTTCGAGGCCGGCCACATCGAAATTCAGCCACTTGCCAATACACCGGGCGACATTGCGCGCGATCTGTCAGACAAGCTGACCAAGGCATCCGGCCGACGTTGGGTCGTCTCCATCGCCACCGCAAAAGCTGATGCCGCGCCGACGCTCAAAGAACAGAAGCAGACGAGCGACGACGCGCTCAAGGCGAGTGCCGAGGCCGATCCGCTGGTGCAGGCGACCCTTGCTGCTTTTCCCGGCGCCAAAATCGTCGATGTACGCGACCCGCGGGCAAGCGACGATCTCACGCCTGCCTATGATGATTTTCCGAACGACGACGAAATGGATTTTGACGCGTGAAGAACCTTGCCGACATGATGAAGAAGGCGCAGGAGCTCCAATCGAAAATGGAGACGATGCAGACCGAACTCGAATCCGTCGAAGTCGAAGGCACATCGGGCGGTGGCATGGTGCGCGTCACCATGAGCGGCAAGGGCATTGTTAAGCGCGTCAGCATCGCGCCTGACCTGATGAAAGCCGATGAACGCGAAATCCTCGAAGATCTGATTGTTGCGGCCTCTGCCGACGCCAAGTCAAAATCCGAACGCGTGGCCACCGAGAAAATGAAAAGCCTGACCGGCGGTTTGCCAATGCCCCCCGGTTTCAGCTTGTGATGCAGGCCGCATAGTCATGGCAATAACCGGACCCGAAATCGAGCGCCTGATTTCGTTGCTCGCCAAATTGCCGGGCCTCGGGCCGCGCTCGGCGCGCCGAGCAGTGCTGCAGCTAATCCAGAAAAAAGAAACACTGCTGACGCCGCTCGCCATTGCCATGTCGGACGCCGTGGAGAAAGCTTGCATCTGCTCAACTTGCGGCAACGCGGACACGCAAGATCCTTGCACCATTTGCCGTGATCCCGCACGTGATCCATCGATCTTGTGTGTCGTGGAAGATGTCGGAGATCTCTGGGCGCTGGAACGCGCCGTGGCGCATAAGGGGCGCTACCATGTGCTGGGCGGTGTGCTCTCGGCGCTTGATGGTGTCGGTCCGGATGATCTCAATATCGGCATGCTCATCGAACGCATTGCCAAAGGCGAGGTCAAAGAAGTGATCCTCGCCATGAATGCCACCATCGACGGCCAAACCACGGCGCATTACATCACCGACCGGCTTGAAGGCCAGTCCGTGTCTGTTTCGCGTCTGGCTCATGGTGTGCCTGTGGGCGGCGAACTCGATTATCTCGACGACGGCACCCTCGCTGCGGCCATGAAATCACGCCGGCCTTTCTAAGCAAAAAAAATCCGGCATCTTACGACACCGGATTTTCAATCTTACGCGTGAACCGTCTCTTCCATCGTACCGAACTTGCCGGAATTGAAATCGGCAATCGCCTGGTGGATTTGCGCTTCGCTGTTCATCACGAAGGGGCCGTAGCCGACCACAGGTTCGTCAATCGGCTCGCCTGTGAGGATCAGCACGGTGGCTTCACCCAAGGCTTCGATCTCTGCGTTGCCGCCTTCGCGTGACAGCGACACGATTTCCGAAGCGCCGGCTTCCTGCGTGCCGTTGACGTTCACGCGGCCTTTCAGCACCACGAGCAAAGTCGTGTGGCCTTCGGGCAGACCGAATGTCACTTTCGCGTCCGCGTTGAGGCGCGTGTCCCACATGTTAATCGGTGTGAAGGTTTTGGCCGGACCCTTATGTCCGTCGAAATCACCTGCGATCACCCGCACGCGACCCTGACCGTTCTTCAGCTCCACGACCGGAATGTCACCATCCGTGATTGCCTGATAGCGCGGCTCGCTCATCTTGTTTTTGGCAGGCAGGTTCACCCAGAGCTGCACCATGTGAAACGGGCCACCGGATTTGGTGAAACCTTGCGAGTGGAATTCCTCATGCAGGATGCCGCCCGCCGCTGTCATCCATTGCACATCGCCGCGCCCGATGACTCCACCATTGCCCTTGCTATCGCGATGCGCAACTTCGCCGTCATACACGATGGTCACGGTTTCGAAGCCGCGATGAGGATGCGTGCCGACGCCGCGCGGCTGCGGTGCAGGTTCAAACACATGCGGGCCTGCGTGGTCGAGCAGCAGAAACGGGCTCACCTGTTCGCTGCCCGCACCGTAGGAAAAGAGCGAGCGCACCGGAAAACCGTCGCCCACCCAGTGCTGGTGGGGATTTGTGAGAACGCCCAGAACTTTCTTCATGGCTTTCATCTCCTGTTCGGGTCGGACGATGTCCGGCCTCCGTTGCCATGAGATATAGGCCATTGCTGGCATATGATTAGCCGCCCGGCGCTCAACAGAGCGTTCCGCGGCTGGGACAATCCAAATTATGTCAGCAGATCGCGTTCAACGCGCGGGGCGGCAAGCGGCACGGCAGCATCCGCTTCACCTAATTCCACGTCCTGAATTTTGTCGCCGCGTTTGCTGATCGCGTCGGCGGACAACCGCACTTCGCGAATGTCTTTTTCAGCCATTTGGAAATGCTTTTCCAAATTGCCGACGCGCGTATCAAGTCGCGTCACGTCCTGTAGCATCAACCCGACATATTTCTGAATTTCACCGGCCTGCTTGCGCATCTCGACGTCTTTGAGCACTGCCCGCACCGTGTTGAGCGTCGCCATCAGCGTCGTCGGAGAGACAATCCAGACCCGCGCCGCATAGGATCGCGTCACAACATCGGGAAAGTTTGCATGGAGCTCAGCGTAAACCGCTTCCGATGGCAGAAACATCAGCGCCGATTCCGCGGTCTCTCCGGGCACGATATATTTGTCGGAAATGTCTTTGACGTGCTTCAGCAAATCGCCGCGAAACTGGCGCTGCGCCAGCGTGCGCTCGGTGTCGTCTTTGGCATTGCGCAGCAGATGATAAGCATCGAGCGGAAACTTCGCATCGATGGCAATCGAGCCCGGCGGGTTGGGCAGATGCACAAGGCAGTCAGCGCGTGTGCCTCCGCCCAATGTTGCCTGAAACGCATAGGCCGAGGGCGGCAGTGCGCTCGACACAATGTCTTGCAACTGCACTTCGCCAAACGCCCCGCGCGCCTGCTTGTTGGCGAGAATGTCCTGAAGCCCCACGACCTGTGTTGAAAGTTCGGTGATGTTCTTCTGCGCCTGATCGATAAGCGCGAGGCGCTCTGCGAGCGTGCTGAGGGACTCCACCGTCTTGGTCGCATTTTCCTCAAGGCTCACGCCCATACGGACGCTCACCTGATCGAGCCTTTCGTTGAGTGTCGTGGTGAGTGCACTTTGCGACAGTGATTGTGCTTCTGCCATTGCCGACAAGCGACCTGTGAGCTCTGTCTGCTGCGCGACAAGCTGCGCAAAGCCGCGTTCCAACGCGTCGGCCTTATCGCTCCGCCCGCGGGTCAGCAGAAAAACCATGCCGCCGCCCAAGAGAAGCGCAACGAAAACCAGAAGGGCGATAGTCAGTGTGGATGTCATGGGGCGGTTACAGCTTTCTGAAGGTGCAGACGCGGCAGGCGCGGAACATTCAGGGAACTATAGCCCGATTCCCGCGCCCGCAACGGCTACCGCGTGTGATGAGACTTGCCATCATAAAAGGTTCGATTTACCCATCTTATATAGAAATCGGACTTGGGGCTTTGTTGAGGGGCAGATGATGCAACATCTTTTGGGCAAACTGATTGCGACGATGGCTTTGGCGCTGGGGCTCGTCGCTTGCGGGCCGGTCATGGAAACGCGCTATGATTTTACGCCGCCGGCCTCCAAGGCAGGCATGCAATGCGTTCAGAACTGCCAGGCCGATCAGTCCATGTGTCAGTCCCATGCGCGCGATGCCAAGTCAGATTGCCGCGCGGAGGCCGACCGCAATGCCGATCAGACCTATCAGAAAGCCAAGAACGACTACATTGTCGCGCTGAAACTCTACGCCAAAGACCCCACCAAATTTCCCGAGCCGAAAGAGCCCTACCGTTCGTCGCCGAGCTATTATCAATGCGATAATTTGGGGTCTGAATGCACCGGCCAGTACAATACCTGTTACCGGTCCTGCGGTGGCGGCATTGCGGAACATCAGGTTTGTGTCGCAAATTGCGACCAATAGCCTCCTCATCTTGACCAAAACGGCGCGGGGGCTTATTTCAAGCTCATGGCCATCAGAGACATCATCATAGCGCCCGATCCGCGCCTGAAGCAGATTTCGCTCCCCGTGAACGAAGTGGATGACGCATTGCGCGTGCTGATGGATGACATGCTCGAAACCATGTATGACGCGCCGGGCATCGGCCTTGCCGCCATTCAGGTGGGCGAACCCAAACGCGTCATCGTCATGGACCTTGCCAATGAGGATGAGACGCCCGCGCCGCGCTTCTTCGTGAACCCCGAAATCCTGTCGGTGTCCGAAGACCTCGCGACCTATGAAGAGGGTTGCCTCTCGGTGCCGGAATTCTACGAGGACGTTGAGCGTCCGGCCCATTGCCGCATCCGCTATCTCGATTACAACGGCGTCGAACAGGAAGAAGATTGCGACGAACTTTTCGCGACCTGTTTCCAGCACGAGATGGACCATCTCGAAGGCGTTTTGTTCATCGACCACCTCTCCAAGCTCAAACGCTCGATGATGCTGAAGAAGCTCATCAAGGCCAAGAAGCTGATGGAAAAGGAACCGGCTTGAGCTTGCGCATTGCCTTCATGGGCACGCCGGATTTTTCCGTCACGGTTCTCGCTGAAATTCTGGGCGCGGGCCACGAGGTCGTCGCTGTCTATTCCCAACCACCGCGCAAAGCCGGTCGCGGCATGTCCGAACAACCAGGTGCTGTGCACCGCTTCGCCCTCGACGCGGGCCTCACTGTGCGCACGCCTTTGTCGCTCAAGGGTGCCGACGAACAAGAAGCCTTCGCCGCGCTCGACATTGATGTCGCTGTCGTTGTTGCTTATGGCTTGATCCTGCCCAAACCGATCCTCGATGCGCCGCGCAAAGGTTGCCTCAATCTTCACGCCTCGCTGCTACCGCGCTGGCGCGGCGCAGCACCCATCCAGCGCGCCATCATGGCGGGTGACGCGGAAACCGGCGTCATGGTGATGCAGATGGATGAAGGTCTCGACACAGGCCCCGTGCTGCTTGCCGAACATATCGCGATTGGGGCGGACGCCACATCGGGTTCACTGCACGACGACTTGAGCAGCGTCGGTGCATCACTGATGGTGCGTGCGCTGGCGGCTTTGTCGCGCGACACACTTGTTGCTGTGCTGCAGCAAGATGTCGGCGTGACCTACGCCAAAAAAATCGAAAAAGACGAAGCCCGCGTGGACTGGGCACGTCCCGCGCGCGATCTTGATTGCCACATTCGCGGCCTCACACCTTTTCCCGGCGCCTTCTTTGAAGTGTCGCGCGGCGACACGAAAACCCGCGTCAAAATTTTGCGGGCCGCACCTGTGGCGGACACAGGCGCGAGCGGCACAGTGCTGTCACTCACCGACGGCATTACGATTGCCTGCGGCGACGGCGCATTGTGCATCACGCAATTGCAACGCGCGGGAAAAGGTCCGATGAGCGCGGGCGATTTTCTGCGTGGCTTCGATCTGACGCAAGGCGAGAGGCTCGTCTGATGCCGCGCTATAAGCTCACCATCGAATATGACGGCTCGCCTTTTTGTGGTTGGCAAAGTCAAACGGGCGGCGGTGCGGTGCAGGACGTGCTCGAAGCCGCCATTGAGAAATTCTGCGGGCAGCGCTTGCGTGTGCAGGCGGCAGGCCGCACGGATGCTGGCGTGCATGCGCTCGGACAAGTCGCGCATGTCGATCTTGAACAATCCGTGCGCGCCGATGTTTTGCGCGATGCGGTCAACGCGCACATGCGTCCCCATCCCGTGTCGATTGTTGAAGCAAGCGAAGTCGATGATACATTTGAAGCGCGCTTCTCGGCGACGCGTCGGCATTATCTTTATCGGATCGTCAACCGCCGTGCGCCGCTGACACTTGATCGCGGTCAGGCGTGGCTCGTTCACAAGCCGCTCGACGTCGATGCGATGCACGATGCCGCGCAAGCGCTCGTCGGCACGCATGATTTTACGACGTTCCGCTCCGTTCAGTGTCAGGCGAAATCGCCGGTGAAGACGCTCGATGAATTGTCCGTCGCGCGCTATGGTCAAGACATTGAAGTAACCGCACGTGCACGGAGCTTTTTGCACAATCAGGTGCGCTCACTCGTCGGTACATTGCGTTTGGTGGGCGAAGGAAAATGGTCGCGGCGCGATGTGGAGAAGGCGCTGAAGGCCAAAGACCGGGCTGCCTGCGGGCCTGTCTCGCCGCCCGACGGGCTCTATTTGCTCAAGGTGGACTACGACTAATCCCTCGGAAATGACCTCGAAATCCGTGTCCTTTCCTGTCGCTTTTCGAGCCTTTCCATGTCGAGGGTCAGGCATGCAAGGTGCGACTTGCGGGACGAAATTATCCCCGCGCCGGATGGAACAATAAAAAATAATCCTCGGCCCCGGTGAAACAATCACCCAAATTGCAGATCGACGATCTCGACGTCTTTGGGACGGATCACCTCGCCGAAGAAAATGCCGCCGACGCGGGCAAAGCGTTCGGCACTGTCGGTCGCCAAAAATTTCGTCTTGCCACGGGTTTTGCGCTTTGTCGCCAGACCCTGAATGTCGAGCGCGTCTTCAACGGCGCGCGCGGTGGTCTCGGCGCTATCGACAAGCCTCACGCCGCGACCGGCGACTTTGCGGATGGTCTTGGCAAGCGCCGGAAAATGTGTGCAGCCGAGCACGAGCGTGTCGGGCGCGTTCTTGCGATTGAACAGAGGATCGAGATAACGGTGGGCGGCGGCTTCGACAACATCGCCCGACAACCAACCTTCTTCAGCGAGCGTCACGAAAAGCGCGCAAGGTTCCTGCAGCACATGGGCGTCGGGTGCGCGCGCATGGATGGCACGCACATAAGCGCCGACGCGAACGGTGGCTTCGGTGGCAATGACGGCGATGTGGCCGGTCTTTGTGGCTTTGACGGCGGCGTCAGCACCCGGCTCGATCACGCCGATGACGGGGAGCGGAGCAAGCGCCTTTTGCAGCGGGGCGAGCGCGACGGAGGAGGCTGTGTTGCAGGCGATGACGATCATCTTCACATCATGCGTGAGCAGATGTTTTGTCGTCTGCAGCGAATAGGCTGTGACCGTCTCGGCGCTTTTGGTGCCGTAAGGCAGCCGCGCCATGTCGCCGAGATAGACGAGATTTTCATGCGGCATCCGAGCGCGTAGCGCTTTCAAAACCGTGATGCCGCCAATGCCGCTGTCGAAAACGCCGATGGGTCGGTTGTCGCTCAAGATGTGGGCGCCTTTTTGAAATAGCTGCGCAGCACGGCTTCGTAAATATCGGCGAGCTTGCCGAAATGGGCGACGGGCACATGCTCGTCCACCTTATGCATGGTGGCGTTCTGGAAACCGAATTCGACGACAGGCGCATAAGACCGGATGAAACGGGCATCCGATGTGCCGCCCGTCGTTGACATCTCGGCGATCTCGCCGGTGACGTCCTTGATGGCCTTGCCGATGAGGGCCGAAAATTCGCCGGGCTGGGTGATGAAACTCTCGCCGGAAATTTTCGTCTCGAACTCGTAGGAGCCACCCATTTCCTGCGTCACCTGATCGAACACACCGCGCATCCATGCGTCCAGCCCCGCGCCCGTGTGCTCGTCATTGAAGCGGATGTTCATGACGGCGCGCGCAGTGCCCGGGATGACGTTGGTCGCCGTGTTGCCGGTGTCGATGGTGGTGACTTCATAATTCGACGGCTGGAAATGCGCATTGCCATTGTCGAGCTTATGCGCGTTGAGGCGGCGCATCATTTCCATGAGACGCGGCAACGGATTGTCGGCCTGATGCGGATAGGCGACATGACCCGCCATGCCGTGCACGGTGAGCCAGCCGTTGATGGAGCCGCGACGACCGATCTTCATCATGTCGCCGAGCTTTGACACGCAGGTCGGCTCGCCGACGAGGCAATGATCGAAGGTCTCGCCGCGTGCCTTCAGCGCTTTCAGCATCTTTACGGTGCCGTTGACGCTCGGGCCTTCTTCATCGCCGGTGATGAGGAGGCTGATGGAGCCTTCACCTTCGATGAGCTTGCCTTCGCGCACGAGGCGAGAGGCGGCGGCGACAAAACTCGCAATCGAGCCTTTCATGTCGGCGGCACCACGACCGAAAAGCATGCCGCCTTTGATCTCGCCGCCGAAGGGATCGACCGTCCATTTGTCCGCATCGCCCACGGGCACAACGTCGGTGTGACCGGCAAAACAGAAATGCGGGTGGCCGGAGCCGAGACGTGCATAGAGATTGTCGACGTCGGGCGTGCCGTCTTCGCTGAATGTCATGCGTTCGCAGTTGAAGCCGAGCGGTGCCAGATAATTGGCAAGCGTCCCCAGCGCGCCTTCGTCGGCGGGCGTGACGGACGGGCAGCGGATCAGATCGACGGCGATGTCGAGGGGATCATATGGCGGCGTGGGCATTGTCATGCATCCGATGTACCGCGCCGGAAGCGGGGTGGTCAATCGGGAGGTTGCCAATTCTTAACCCTCCCCTTGAGGGAGGGTGGAAGGAAAGGGACGGCGGCGGTATCAGTCCCGCAGCAATTCGTTGATCGCTGTCTTCGCCCGCGTCTGGGCGTCCACGGTCTTCACGATGACGGCGCAATAGAGGCTGGGGCTCATTGAGCCGTCCGGATTGGCTTTGCCCGGCAGCGAGCCCGGCACGACGACTGAATAGGGCGGCACTTTGCCGATATGCACTTCGCCCGTCGCGCGGTCGATGATCTTGGTCGAGGCCGAGATGAAGACGCCCATGGAGAGCACCGCGCCTTCGCCGACGATGACGCCTTCGACGACTTCGGAACGCGCGCCGATGAAGCAATTGTCTTCGATGACAACGGGATTGGCCTGAAGCGGTTCAAGCACGCCGCCGATGCCGACGCCGCCCGACAGGTGACAGTTTTTGCCGATCTGGGCGCAGGAGCCGACGGTTACCCATGTGTCGACCATCGTGCCTTCGTCGACATAGGCGCCGAGGTTCACGAATGAGGGCATGAGCACGACATTGGGGGCGATGTAAGCCGAGCGGCGGACGATGGAGCCGGGCACGGCGCGGAAGGCGGCCTTGCGGAATTCAGCTTCGCCCCAGCCCTGAAATTTCGACGGCACCTTGTCCCACCAGCTGGCCTGACCCGGTGCGCCTTCGATGAGGCCCATGTCGTTGAGGCGGAAGGAGAGCAGCACGGCTTTCTTGAGCCACTGATTGACCACCCATTCGCCTTTGAACTTCTCGGCAACGCGCAGCTCGCCTGCGTCCAGCGCGAGAAGGGCGGCTTCCACCGCGTCGCGCACTTCGCCTTTGGTGGCCGTGCTGATGGTATCGCGCGCCTCAAAGGCGGCTTCGATCACGGTTTTCATCTGGGCGGTGCTCATGGGGGAAATCCTTGTCGCAAGTGGGGCTTTAGGCGGGTGGGGTTGGTTCGCGGGCAAGATAGCGGGCGGGGGGGAAGTGTCAAACGGGGAGGGGAAGGGAGTTAAGTCCAATTCCCAAAATGATCGCCTTGGCCCGACTTGATCGGGCCATCCACGTCTTTACGGGATGAATGTGCAGCAAAGACGTGGATGCGCGGGTCAAGCCCGCGCATGACAGAGAATTTATGGGGGAGAGGTGAAGCCTTAAGCCGCTGCCGCCGACTGCGCTTCGGCACCGGCGCGGACGACTTCTTCGCGGACGGGTTTGGGTTCGCCGAAGAGGTAGCCCTGACCGAATTCGACATTCATGTCGAGAATGTCCACGACTTCGCGTTCGGTTTCGATCTTGTCCACGATGAGCTGCACGCCGTTGCGCTTCAGCACTTCACGGATGTCGCGGACGTGGATGTCATTGTCGGCTTCGGCGGCACCTGTGAGCAGGGCGGCGGGAATTTTGACGAAGCGGAAATTGAGGTCGTGCAGGTTTGCGGCGTTGAGATTGACGTTCGTCACCTGATCCATCGAGAAGCGGAAACCAAGCTCGGCAAGCTGCGCCAGGCTTTCCTGTTCCAGCGGGCCCATGCCGTTGACGGTGGTCTGGCTGAATTCGAAAATCAGATGCTGCGCGAGATCCTGATTGTGCTGCATGTATTCGACAAACTGCGGGAAGAAATCGCT
>JAUSLL010000118.1 GCA_030649335.1 Parvibaculum sp.
TGATCCTCCGTGGTCTTCGCAAATCACAGAGAATCATAAGTCGCTGAAATCACTCACTCCTTTTTGGAGCAGGCTCTAAAGGTGCCGGATCAGCATAACTACAGGTGCCACCCAGCCCGGATCAGGCAGATCACGGGCTTGCGCACCGGGCTCCGGTGGTACCAGTAAATATGTTCCGTGGCCGGATGAGACAAACCGCCCAAAGCCTTCATCCTCGCCCTCAATCGCGACAAAGCAATCGCGCCCAAGTGCTCGCTGGATGTCTGTAATCGGCAGACGGTCGGCAATGATGATGTCGCCAGCACAATAATTGCCGATGTTTTCATGTACCCGCACAGCGATCGGGTTTCTGGCCAATGCCTCCAGTGTGACATCGTCTCTTTCGTCCGCATTATCAGATGAAATCGTGCCGCCGCGATTAAGTGTGCCGACGCAGGGGATGCGCG
Source organism: Parvibaculum sp. (assembly GCA_030649335.1). GTDB lineage: Bacteria > Pseudomonadota > Alphaproteobacteria > Parvibaculales > Parvibaculaceae > Parvibaculum. The sequence continues at coordinate 447 of JAUSLL010000118.1, forward strand.
CTGAGCTTTGCGCATCGTCAATGAGTGCGGAGACCGCAACGCCAAAGACATCAGCGAATCGCTGCAACCATTCAATCGAAACACTCATATCGGCGGTTTCAAGACGGGAGATGGTCGCCGCTGTAGTGCCGATTTGGCGTGCAAGTTCAGGCTGCGTCCAGCGCCGCAGTTTCCGATGGTAGCGAATGCGTGTCTTCACGTTTCTCTCCCTCCTATCAATCGGCGCGCGGAACTTACATGAATTTATCCCCACCGTGTACGAAACGCGTAATTTTACCATTAGGAACAATATATGTTCACATGTTGTTCCTGATGGAAAGCGTCAAAATTGGGGAGTGTGAAGATGCCGGATGTGAGTTGGAGCAACCAGGTTGAGAGCGCGGGTTTGCGTATTACCTTGCCGCCGAAATTGCCACGTGCAGTGCGGGCGGACCTGAGGCAATTGCGCGACAGAGAGCGGGCAGCGCAGGTGGCTCTAACGCAGGAAACCATTGCCGGGGCCTTTAAAATCTCAGTTGCGGAAATGAGGGCCCCGACGCGTCGGACAGCACCCGTCGCGCAGGCCCGCCAGATTGCCATGTATCTGATGCATGTCTCGTTCGGACTGAGCCTGTCAGCGGTGGGGCGGCATTTCGGTCGTGACAGGACCACAGCAGCCCACGCCTGCCGCCAGATCGAAGACCGTCGCGATGACGCTGCCTTTGACGTGTTGATGGATCGTCTGGAGTTTTCGTTGCGGACCAAGCCGGGAGGTGGGTTGCGCCAATGAATACAATTGCTGAGCATGAATTTGAACGCGAAGCACGCCGCATCATACGGCGTCTCATTGAACCCCAAAGCTTTGTCGCGGCCACCGGCGAGGACGAGTTCACTCTTTACGTGGCGGCTGACCGCTGGAAAAAGCCGGTCATGCGCATCGCCGGCCGGATATGGCTGGCGATTGAACGCCGCGATCTTGTCGGCCACCGCCAGCACCCCGAAAGAGAGGGCGAAACGGTCTGGCAGCTAAACGAAACCGGGCGGGCCTATTGGCGGCGTCTTGAACCGGGTGCCGATCCGTTCCGCGCGCAACATCAATTGCGTGCCACGCGCATTGTCGTTCATGACGGCGTATCGCAAAGGGCCGAGGTCAATGAGTCCGAGACGCCGCTTGCATGGCTGCGTCGGCGCAAAGGCGCGGACGGAAAGCCCCTCATCAGCGATATTCAATTAGAGGCAGGAGAGCGTCTACGGCGTGATTTTACGCTGTCGGCGCTGAGTGCCCGCGTAACAACCAATTGGTCGCTTAACCCCGGCGGCAATCCAAACACGGGGCGTCGGTTCGACCCGTCAGACGTCACGGATATGGCACTGAGTGCGCGCACGCGTTTCGCACAGGCGTTGGACGCGGTCGGCAGCGGTCTCTCAGGCATATTGACGGAAGTGTGTTGCAACCACCGCGGTTTGGAAGACATCGAGCGGAGTTTCGGCTGGCCGCAGCGTTCAGGAAAAGTGGTTCTGCAAATCGCTCTTGATCGGTTGGCGGAGCATTACCAGAAGGGCGGGCGCAGCCGTCGCCGCCGCGCAGAACGTCAACCTGCCGCAGCAAGCGCCGCTGCGGCATCGGACTTCACCCGTTCGACCATCGAATAGAGGCCGTTGGAGCGCTGCGGGCTGAGATGCTCGTTGAGCCCGAGTTTTTGAAAAATGTCGCGGGCATCAATGGCGAGAATTTCGTCGGCGGTCTTGCCGGAATAGATGCCGAGCACAATGGCGATGAGACCACGCACGATGAACGCGTCGCTATCTCCGCGAAAAGTGATGGGGGAGGAGGCCGCATTGCCGCGGGTTTCGGTGACGAGCCAGACCTGACTCACGCAGCCTTGCACTTTATTGGCCGCTGAATGTTCTTCATCGCTCAGCGGTGCCAGTTCTTTGCCGAGCTCGATCACAAAGCGGTAGCGGTCTTCCCAATCATCGAGGAAGGAAAAGTCATCAATAAGGCTGTCGATATCCATTTGGCTCATCAGGCTTTCGGGCGCAGGTAAGGTCCGGCACCTCCACAGGAGATAGCGCCCGTGGCCACAATGCACAAGCGCCGCCCGGACAAAAGCCGGACGGCGCAAGGCGGAAGAGCTTTAGGAAGAGGTAGGCATCGTCGTCATCATCATCATCATCGTCGTCGGGCGTGGCGGAGGCAGCCGGATCAGGCGCCTGTATAGTTTTTTCGGGCCGGAAGGCGGGGCATAGTCTCGGCTGCCAGAGCATCCGGTTCTGCGCTTTGAGTCTCGCGGGCTTTTTCGGTCACCCACAGAAACGCTTGCGCTCCGTAATAGCTGCCCTGACGGGCGATGTGGCCGGCAACAGCGCTGCCACGTGAGCAAACCTGCGGGTTTCGGTCGCAAAACCCTAGGACGTCTCCGGCAGATTGAGCCGCGAGAGAGAGCATTTCACCCGCTCCGATGTCATCGGCCGGTGCTTCATCAGTATAGCTGGCCGACATTGCGCCGCCGCTCTTGTTGTTCTGCGCTGTGGCCTGCTGGCCTGCTGTCGGCAGCAGGAAGGCAAGAACCGTAAGCCAGAAGGCCGCTCGGAGAATGAATGACATGTTGCTGATCCTTTCGCGTCTCGTTAGGGCCAAGCTACAGCGACATCCGTGGAAGCCAAGTTAAGTGAATAGATAAAATGCGTAATTACTTAGATGATTGTTTGATTTCTATTTCGTATGCTTTAAGTAGACTTGATTTTATACTTGGATATTGAGATTAATTAGAGTCGAATTTTGTGAAACTACTATTAGAATTTTAAAATCATTTTTCTCAAATCCGATTCACACTTAGTTCAAATTGATCGGTTTCAACTAAATCCGCGCAGTTTCCTTGGACTTTTCAGGGCGGTAGATATGAAAAACCCCGCAAGGCACGAGGCCTGCGGGGTTTGTTGGGTGGCTGAATTGGTGTTCAGTGCGGCGTTGCACCGGCCGCGGGCAGGGCGGCTGACCAGCAGGCCCGCACTTCCTCAATCGCATGTGTGCCCGTGCACCAGGCCTCTTCCGAGGGGAAATGCGCAGCAGCAACGCACTGATCAAGGTTTAAACGAGCCCAGTTGAGGCAGGAAGTTGTTTCATCCTTGTGGCCCGAGATCGGGACAATGGGCAGTGACATGGATTCACGGGCCCCGCGCGCGAGGATTTTGGTCATGACCGATATCGTATAGGCATGAGCCTCGGAAACCGGTGATAGCGCGGCAAAAATCTGACGGAACGTGCTGGAAGGTGTTTCCGCGTCGGCAACCTCGGTCGCGGGCTCGCTCACTAGCGGGGTGTTCATGCCCCATTTTTGCTTCTGGAACTTAAAGGCCGTGTCGATGAAGCGTTTACGCAATTTGGCGAGGCGTTCATCTTCGGCCTTACCCGAGGCCATAATGGCGCTCATAGCCGCGCCCGCGCCCGGAAGGCGCATCACATAGTCTGAGTCTTCAAGCAGAGCGAGCATCTTGCTCTCGCCGTGGATGCGCAGCTCATTACGCACACCTTCAGCGAAAGTCGCCGTGTTGGCGGCAGACATAGCCCGCACAGCATACCAGCCATCGGCCAAAGTTTCGGGATGTTCGATGCGCAGCGTCTTCATTACGCGCCGCACTTCCTTGGGTGAATTGAGTTTACTGGTTTCGGCGACATCCATCGCCTTGTTGAATTTGAAATAGACGCCCGCAAGCTGGTTCATCGGCACACCGAGCGAAACGGCGCTGAGGCCGGCGCGGGGGTCGATGGAGGCGACCTTAACATCGCGGTGACGTGGCGAAATCAGCGGGATCGGAATACCTGAACTGGCAATGCTCTGTTTGTAGAGGCTGGCCGTTACCAATGCATCGTCGCTTGTGGGGGCCGCGGCGGCCTGCGCGGTCGAGGTGGCACTCGCGTTCTTCATATTGTCGAGCGACGCAGTATCGCCCTGCACAATGGTGCAGCCGGAAAGGGCCAGAAGAAGCAAACCCGTGCTCACGCCATAATGGCGAGCCGGACGAAGGGCCAATCGACCCTGACGCAAAACGCTACGCATTGTAGAACTCCCTAACGACTTGGACCTCTTTGGCGCTGTGCCTGAGCGCTGCGGCATTCGCCACCAACCGAGATCGGATCGATGTCCGATTTCGGGTCAGTGTCCAAGGCCTGCTTCGGATCCGCTGCAAGTCTAATGCCCGCCTCAAAAATCGGCAAACGCATAAGCTGGAATAACGTATAAGAACCGCAAGGTGTCGAGAGCGGAGACGAAGGCTATGGATCATGCGCCGCGATTAAAGGCGGAAATCTGGGTCAAAGCGCTGATCCGCAGGGCAGAAGTGGGCGGCGCGTCAGCCATGGTTGTGCGTCGGGGGGATAACACTTCGGGCGTCGTGCTCGTGAAACTCAGCACACCGGACCGGCAGGCGAGGGTCCTGACGCCCACACGCTCCGGCGATGGCACACTGCAATGGATGGCCGGAACGGGACCGGAGCCGGTGCCGGACGGCGATGCTGAAGCTTATGTCCAGCGTCAGCGCAAATTCGACCCCGATATCTGGGTGGTCGAAATCGAAGACCGTGAAGGTCGCCACTTCCTGCAGGAACCCGTGGTCTAGTGCACCGGTAAGGCCTTAGGGGCGCATGAAGGTGAAATCCTCGTCGGGATCAAGGTGCTCGATGGCCGTTTCGAGTTCGCTGCGGATATCGTCCAGCGTGCGGCTTTCGCGCCAAATCCGCAGAACCTGCTCGAACATGATCCGGCCCAGCACGTCGCCGGGAATCTGCTCGGCGTCGGCATCGGCCTTCATGGCATCAACATGCTTGGTTACGATATCGCGGGCGCTCGTCATGGCTCTGTCTCGTCGAAATGAATAGGAATGGCTTGAGCTTGGCCGATGGGTCCCGCTTACGCACCTGCCATGTTGTCGCGGACATGGTCTGATGCCTTAGGGACATACCCGTATGGGATGACAGTCTGCCCCGCTATGGAGTAGGGTCCGCCGCAATCTGAACTGGAGACGATCGTGAACACGACAGCGGCCCCCCGCTCAGGTGGCATTGAAAGCGAAGTCGGCATGCGCCGAACCTTTGCCATCATTTCCCATCCTGACGCCGGCAAAACCACATTGACCGAAAACCTGCTTTTAATGGGCGGGGCGATCCATCTTGCCGGTCAGGTCAAGGCGCGCGGCGACAGCCGACGGGCGCGGTCGGACTTTATGAAGATCGAACAGCAGCGCGGCATCTCTGTATCGTCCGCAGTGATGACATTTGAGTACGAAGGCATTACCTGCAATCTGCTCGACACACCAGGCCACGAAGACTTCTCGGAAGACACCTACCGCACGCTGACCGCAGCCGACAGCGCCATCATGGTGATCGATGCGGCCAAGGGCATCGAAGCACAGACGCTGAAGCTGTTTGAAGTCTGTCGCATGCGCGACGTGCCGATCATCACTTTCATCAACAAGATCGACCGCGAGAGCGTCAGCCCATTTGATTTGATGGACGAGATATCATCCAAACTCGCGCTCGATTGCTCACCCATGATGTGGCCCGCCGGCATGGGCGGATTGCTGAAGGGTATTTTTGATCCCGAGCATGACCGCTTTATTCCCTACGACCGGTTGGACGAAGGTAAGGAAGCGACGCGCCTGTCGGGTGATGAAATCGCCAAGTATATGAGCGCCAGTGAGCTTGCCGAATTCCGTGAAGAAATGGAACTGGCGCGTGAAGGTTCACCCGCATTCGATCTAGACGCCTATCGCGCAGGCCACCTGACACCTGTTTATTTCGGCAGCGCGCTGCGAAAGCTTGGCGTGCGTGAATTGCTCGACGCTGTGAAGCGTCTCGCACCTTCGCCGCGGCCGCAGCCGTCGTCCGCCCGCCTTGTGCAGCCAAGCGAACCCAAAGTCTCCGGCTTTGTCTTCAAGGTACAGGCGAATATGGACGCCAATCATCGCGACCGTATTGCTTTCATGCGTATTTGCTCAGGCCGCTTCAAGCGCGGTATGCGTCTGCGCGTGTCCGGCAGCGGCAAGACCATAGGCATTCATAACCCGACACTCTTTTTTGCGCAGGACCGCGAAGTGGTGGATGAAGCCTTCGCGGGCGACATCATCGGCATTCCCAATCACGGCACCATTCGCGTAGGCGACACACTGACCGAAGGCGAAGAAATGACCTTCACCGGTATTCCCAACTTCGCGCCGGAAATTTTGCAACGTGTGCGCCTCGATGATCCGATGAAAGCCAAACACATGCGCCGCGCATTGGAGAGCCTTGCCGAAGAAGGCGTGACGCAGGTCTTCAAGCCGCAGCTTGGTGCGAACTGGATCGTCGGAGTCGTCGGTCGTCTGCAGCTTGAGGTGCTGGCCGCCCGCATCGAGAGTGAATATGAAATCAAAGTCGGTTTTGAAAACGCGCCTTTCGAAACCGCACGTTGGGTGACAGCCGAAGACGCGACCGAGATGAAACGTTTTGTGGATGCTCATCGCGGCAATATGGCCGACGACCGAGACGGTGCGCCTGTGTTCCTTGCCAAGAGCAACTGGGAACTCGGTTACACGGCGGAGAAATGGCCCAAGGTCAAATTCTCGGCAACGCGCGAGCGCTCTCCTGCTGCGGCTTGATGCCCGATTGCATCCAAAAGCTCGAAATGTTGAATTAGTGCGTAATGACAAAAGCAATTTCTGAACTTGGAGAATTTTGGGCACTGGCATCCAGCGTTTGGGAAATCGGTGTTTTTGGACGAAGTATTGGTGAGTTGCTCATTGCGCTTGCCATCTTCGGGGCGTTCTACGTGTTGCGCGGCTTATTCGCGCGCTACCTCCTCTCAATACTTGAGCGCTGGACGAGCCAAACAAAGAACAAAATCGACGACACACTTCACGGTGCCGTAGTTGATCCACTCAAATTTCTATTTTTGATTTTGGGTGTTTTTTTCGCGGTCAAGTATTTGGCATTTTCGGGAACCACTGAACTCATCGCTGAAAATATCAATCGGTCATTGATTGCTGTCGCCATCTTCTGGGCTCTGCGCAATGCGGTCGAACCGATCGGCGATTTTTTTCGTGGCAAGAACATCATGCTGACGCCCGAAATCGTGGACTGGATGATCACCGGTGCCCGTGTAGGTGTGATTATGATCGGCGTCGCGACGGTTCTCCAGATTTGGGGTATTCAGGTGGCCCCAATCATTGCCGGGCTCGGTTTGTTCGGTGTCGCGGTGGCGCTTGGTGCGCAGGATCTGTTCAAGAACCTTATCGGCGGCATTTCGATTCTGGTCGAACGGCGCTTTGGCATCGGTGACTGGATCAAGGTCGATGGTGTTGTTGAAGGTACGGTTGAGAAAATCGGATTTCGCTCCACTCTCGTCCGTCGCTTTGATAAAGCTCCTGTCTTTGTTCCGAACCAGCATCTGTCGGACAATGCCGTCACAAATTTTTCGGCCATGACCTATAGGCGCATCTCCTGGTCGATTGGTCTTGAGTACCGCACCACGCATGATCAGTTGCGCATCGTGCGCGACGAGATCGAAGATTATCTCACGAGCAGCGTGGATTTTGTGCAGCCGCCTGCTGCCGCGCTCTTTGTGCGCGTTGATTCATTCAATGCTTCTTCAATCGATTTGATGGTCTATTGCTTCACCTACACGACCAATTGGGGCGACTGGCTGGAGTTGAAAGAGAAACTCGCTTTCCGCATCAAGGAAGTGGTCGAGAGTGCCGGTACGGGCTTTGCCTTCCCGAGCCAGTCCGTCTATGTCGAGACCGTACCCCCGTCGCCTGAAGAGGTTGAGGTGCGTCAGGACAATGCGAAAGCTCTTGTCGCCGTGCGTGGTGTGTCGGGCGACTAGGAGACTGCGCGGTCAATTGCGCGTTTCAATGCTTCCGCAATCTGGTCAAGCTCGCTGTCCGACACGGTAAATGCCGGACCGATGCATACAATGTCGCGCACGGCACCTGTGCCGCCGCTGTAAAAGTAAACGCTTTCCTTGAGCCCTTCAGCAACAATGCGCTGGGTCATAGCGGCCTTAACCGGAAACATTTCGAGCGTGTCGCGGTCAGCGACAATTTCAAAGCCGAAGAACAATCCCTGCCCACGAATTTCAGCAACATTGGGATGCTGGCCGAGGGCCGCGTGTAAGCGTTCGCGCAAGGCTTCCCCCTTCTCGGCGGAACGCGCGACAAGGCCTTCGCGCTCCATGATTTCGAGGACCTTGTCCGCCGCCGCACATGAAGCCGGATGACCGCTGTATGTATAGAACATCGGCGCCATACCTTTTTCCGCAAGCGGTGCGACGACAGCATCCGTGGCAAAGACGCCGCAAATGGGCGCATAGCCGGCGGCAAGCCCTTTGCCCGCAACCATAATGTCGGCCTTGAGGTCAAAATGCTCAGCCGCAAAGCGCGTGCCTGTGCGCCCGAAGCCCACCATCACCTCATCGCTGACAATCAACACCCCATGGCGCGCGCAAATTTCCTGCACCATCGGCCAATAGCGCGGCCCCGGCATGATGGCTCCGCCTGATGATCCCGTGATCGGTTCGCAAACGAAGGCGGCGACCGTATCCGGTCCGGCTGCGAGGATCACATCTTCCAGTGCTTGAGCGGCAGCAATATCGAAATCTGGATGATTGCGTCCGAGCGGTGAGCGCAGTGCATAGGGTGTCGGTGCACGCAACACGTCGGGCAACACGCTTTCGAACCCTGCCTTGCGCGCCACATGCCCACCGACCGCGAGCGTCAATGCCGTCGTGCCGTGATAGGAAATGTCACGTCCGATGATTTTGGTACGCCGGGTCTCGCCCTTGGCATAAAAATGCTGAAGCGCGATCTTGCAGGCCGCGTCCATTGCTTCGGACCCGCCGCTGGCGAGCCAGACACGCGTCAAATGCGGCGGCAGCCAATAGCGGCGCAACCGCTCGACAAGGCGCGTGCGTTCCGGTGTCGAGAATGGCGGAATGGCATAGCTCATCCGTTCCATCGAGGCGGCGGACGCTTCCGCCACCTCACGCCGTCCATGCCCGATATTGGAAATGATCGCGCCGCCACTCGCATCGAGAATGGTATCGCCATTGCTCAGATAGAGCGTGCGACCCTCGGCGCGGGCGACGTCAATGACGCGCGGCGAGGGGACAAAAGGCCAAAGATTGTCCGGCATGTTGTGGTCTCTACTGAGAAGAGAACGTGTTGCACTGGGCAGGATCGGCGCTGTCATAACCGCGTCGAAGCCATTGCATGCGCTGGGCGCTGGAGCCGTGGGTGAAACTATCAGGCACGACGTGGCCCTGCGACTTGCGTTGCAAAGTATCGTCACCAATAGCTTTGGCAGCGTTCAGCCCGTCTTCAAGATCGCGGCGATCAATCGCGATTGAGCCATTGGAAACGGCGGGTGCATTGGCCGCCCAGACGCCTGCATAGCAATCGGCTTGTAATTCAAGCGCAACGGAATAGCGGTTGGCTTCTGCTTTGCTGCCTGCCTTGCGCATCGCTGACTGCACCCTGGCAGAGGTGCCCAAAACCGTCTGCACGTGATGGCCGACTTCATGGGCGATCACATAAGCCTTGGCGAAATCTCCTGGCGCGCCGTAGCGGGCCGATAGTTCATTGAAGAAATCGAGATCGAGATAGATGCGCTCATCGCCAGGGCAATAGAAGGGCCCCATCGCTGATTGGCCGGTGCCGCAGGCGGTGCCGGTTGCCTGTGTATAGAGTACGAGAGGTTGCGGCTGTCGGTATGGATCGGCCGAACCGCGCAGCAGGCCGGTCCAGACTTTTGTTGTGGAGGTCAATATGACATCGACAAATTTGCCGTCCTGATCGTCGGGCTGGCCCTGTTGTCCGGCTTCCTGCGTGTAGGAACCACCGCCGCCATCCTGCACGGCGTTGAGCAATGTTGCCGGATCGATCCCGAAGACGAAATAGCCGATCAGCAGAACGGCAACACCGCCGATGCCGATGCTGCCGCCTCGACCGACGGGCCCGCGCTTGCCGCGTCTGTCTTCAATATTGCCGCCTCGTTCGCCATCTTCCCAACGCATTGAGATTCTCTCTTTATGTCACCGTACCGGCGGGCAGTATGCCGCAAGCGTCGCGAGGCTTCCATGCCAGAAGTCGCCGGAGTAGAGTGGCCACTTCTGGAGGTTCACCTTGAAAATTGTCGTTGTAGGCGCTGGCATCATTGGCGTCACCACCGCTTATGAGTTGGCGACACGCGGCCACGAGGTCACGTTGCTCGACGCGCGCGGCGGAGCAGGTCTTGAGACGAGTTATGCCAATGGCGGCCAGCTCGGCGCGAGCGAAATCGCGCCTTGGGCGGGGCCGGAAGTACCGTGGCTGGTGTTGCGCTGGCTTGGCCGCGCGGATGCGCCTTTCAGGTTGAAGCTGAAACCCGATCCCGAGCAATGGCTTTGGCTGATGCGCTTCCTCATGCGCTGCCGTAAATCCGCGCGCGCTGAACGCGTCATGCCAAATCTTGCCCTGGCGCTGCTGTCGCAATCGCGCATGGACGAGATGGCCCTGCAAATGAACAATGACCCGATCCGCTATGACGAGCGGCGTGACGGTATCCTCCAGATATTTCATCGCGAACGGGGGCTGAGGGACGCATCATCTTCCATCGACGCGATGAAGGGTGCGGGGCTGGACCAAAAGGTCATGTCGGCCCGCGAATGTGTCGATCTCGAACCGGCACTCGAACCAGCGTTTGCCAAGGGCAATATCGCGGGCGGCATATTTTGCGCCAGCGACCGCAGCGGCGATGCACATAAATACACAACTCAATTGGCAGAGCGCGCGCAGCAGCTCGGCGTGGCTTTTGTCTCAGGGGCGGAGGTCACGGGCTTTGATAGTCAGAGTGATCACATCACGGGCGTGCGAACGCGCGCGTGGACATTCAGCGCCGATGCCGTTGTTCTCGCCGCAGGTGTTCATACGGCACGTCTGGCGCAAATGTGCGGTACACGGATTCCTGTCTACCCGCTCAAGGGTTACTCCGTGACTTTGCCGACAGAAGGCATCGTGGCACCGCAAGTGAGCCTCACCGACGAAGCCCGCAAAGTTGTAGTGAGCCGCCTTGGTGATCGTCTGCGCACGGCGGGTACGGCGGAAGTGAGCGGCTATGACACAGAGATCGAATTGAAACGCGCCCGTTCGGTACTCGATGCGACCACGGACATTTTTCCGCAAATGAGACCGGTCGAGGACCAGGCGGAATTTTGGACGGGCCTGCGCCCCATGACGCCGGACGGAAGCCCAATTCTTGGGCAGGCGGGCCGATTCAGTAATCTTTATCTCAACACTGGCCATGGCTCTCTGGGCTGGACAATGGCAGCTGGTAGCGCTGTCGGCCTCGCGGACGTGATCTGCGGCAGGGTGCCTCAGATGGACCTAAGTCCTTTTAACATAAAGAGATTTTCCTTCACCTGAGACCCGAAAGCGGTAATTTTTGTGCAGCGCACAAAAACCACTTGACGCTAGGGCCTTTGCCCCCTATTTCATTGTGCAACGCACAAAGAAAGCGACTTGATTTGTGCACCGCACTGCATCCATTTGCAGCGCCCCCGCAAAGCAGGAGATTTTAGATGACTGAAGCCACCGCTGCCAAAGCCAAGAAGACCACAAAAGCCAAAGCCAAACCGGCTGCCGCCAAGAAGCCCGCTGCTGCCAAAGCCGCGCCGAAGAAGGTCAAGACATCGATCGAACTCGCGCAGGGCATCATCACCGAGCTCACACGCACCAATTTTGAAGAAACCGTCGAAACAGCCAAGGCCGTTTTCAAATCCGGCGACATCCGCGCCGCTGTTGAACTCCAGGGCGAATTCGCCCGCGCCATGCTGAAGCGCAACATCGACGCCGCCCGCGAGATCAACGAGATCGCCGTGTCGGCCGTGCGCGAAGCTGCTGCTCCTTATGCCGCCAAGTTCACCGACGCTTTCGAAAAGCTCCGCGCCGCGTAATTCGCGCCAAGCTCTGACTTAGTCCTGTTGCGTAATGGCCCGCCCTTCGAAAGAAGGGTGGGCCAAGTATTTTCCGAAGGCTCACGACTGCTTTCTGAAAGCTTAACGGCATGTTTTCTGCTGGAGCTTTACGAGGAAATAACGAAGCCGCACTAAGCTCCCCCCATGAACATGCAAAGGCACAGCTTTCGCGCATTTGGTCACGTCGCAGCTATTGGTGCGGCGCTGCTCGCCGCTTCTTGCGCGCCTACGCCCGACCTTGGACGCTATCAACCTGATCGCTGGACGGCTCTCAAATCGGTCGTCACCGGTGAAGCGGTCACGCCGCCGTTGGCACCGACCGCTGCCGAAGCAGATATGCGAGCCGGAGCCGAAGCGATACGTCGGGGATCGCCCGTGTTGGAGCGTAACCTCGTGACACGCGTAAGTGAGAAGATTGCTCCCAAACCGGAGGTCGCGCCGAGCCTTGTCTATTACGACGTATTGCGCGACGCACATCCGACCAGCATGTCCTCGCTCGTCAATGCGCTCGGCGACGATGTGCAGATCGACACGGTGCGCCTCACGCAATTTGTGGCGTCGGGGACCGAGGTCATCCGCGTGGACGCGATGCGGGCGGCAACGCTGGTCGGAGCGCCGAATGCGCTGACGACGGTCGCTGCAGAAGACCCGGCAGCCTTTCGCTACATGCGCGAAAGGCTCAACGAAAATGGCGATGTTCTCGATGAAATCTTCTCAACGATGCTGGCGCGCATCATTTCCTATCGCACGGCGCTCGCCCATGCGCGGGTTGACGCTGACGAAACCGTCACTCTGGATCAGGTCGCCCGCGCGATCAGGATCATGGATGACGAGTTGACGCGCCTCGACTATGCGGCGCGGCGCCACAAGACGATCCGTTTGTCATTATCTTCTTAAGCGTGTTGGCCCGCCTTGGCGGCCAGACGCTGGCGCAGCGACATCACACGTTCCCGTCCATCCGCGCTTGGCTGGTAGACTTCCGTGAAGGTGCTCACGGCATCGGCATAGGCTTCCGGTGTGATGTTGTCGTCGACTTCGAGCGCGTCAAAGCCCACGCGCGACATATAGAAAAACTGATCCCGCAAGACACCGCCGACCGCGCGCACTTCACCTTTGAAGCCGAAGCGGTCGCGTAGCATGCGCGCATAGGAATAGGCGCGCCCGTTGCGATAGGTCGGGAATTCCAGCGCGACCAGTGCAAGGCGATCGAGATAGGGTGCAATCGGCGTCGGCTCTTGTCCGCTCTTCAGGCGGATGCCGAGCTTGCCCTCGCGCGCCAGCAGCAGGTTCTGCTCGGTGTTGAAGCGTTCAAGGCTGACGATGACAGGGCCGGAGGCGGGCAGCGCCTCGTCGTCCGCCAGTGTCGTCCATTCGTCCTGAACAAAGCTGCCGTTCTTAATGAGTTGCATAGAGTTTGTCCTTGAACGGCTGCACACCGACGCGGCGATAGGTGTCGATGAAAATCTCACCGTCCTGACGCAGGCCAAGATAGGTTTCGACAATCGTGTCGATGGCGTCAATGATTTCGCCTTCGGTGAAGGCTGGTCCGACAATGTCGCCGACGGCGGCGGTCTCATCCGCCGCGCCGCCCAATGTTACCTGATAATATTCAACGCCTTTTTTGTCGACGCCGAGAATGCCGATATGGCCGACATGATGATGGCCGCAGGCATTGATGCAGCCGGACATGTTGACGTGCAACCGGCCGATCTTCTTCTGGAACTCGATGTCGCTGAAGCGTTCCGACAGACGTTGCGCAATGACGATGGAGCGCGCATTGGCCAGATTGCAATAGTCGAGGCCGGGGCAAGCGATCTGGTCGGTGATCAGACCGATATTGGGTGTCGCCAGCTCGCTGGCGTTGAGCGCTTGATAGACCTCATGCAAGTCACGCTTGCGCACATGGGCGAGGCAAAGATTTTGCTCATGCGCCACACGGATTTCCGAGAAAGCATATTTGTCGGCAATGTCGGCGAGGACGTCCATCTGATCCGCCGAGCAATCGCCCGGTGTGAGGCCAATGGGCTTCAGCGACACATTGACGATGCTGTAGCCCGGCACTTTATGCGCCGAGACATTGTTGCGGAGCCATTCGGCAAAGCCCTTGTCCTTGGCAGCAAGCGCGTCGATTTCCGGCACGTCGTCCGACAGGTCTTCCCAGGCCGGCGCCGCGAAATATTTCTCGATGCGCGCCACTTCATCATCAGGAAGCTGCAAGACGCCACGCGTCTTCACTTCGGCAAACTCAGCCTCGACCTGACGGCGCATGTCCTCGGCGCCAATCTCGTGAACGAGGATTTTGATGCGGGCTTTGTAGGAATTATCGCGGCGACCGAACATGTTGTAAACGCGCAGGATCGACTCAAGGTAGGCGAGTAGGTCTTCGCGCGGCACGAAGTCGGCGATCTTCTTGCCGATGATCGGCGTGCGGCCGAGGCCCCCACCGACCCAGACTTCATAACCGATTTCGCCTGCGGCATTTGTCACAACCTGCACGCCAATGTCATGGATGCGGATGGCGGCGCGGTCATGCTCTGTCGCCGAAACGGCAATCTTGAACTTGCGCGGCAGATAAGAAAATTCCGGGTGGAAGGTTGACCATTGGCGGATGATTTCGCAGATCACGCGCGGATCTTCCAGCTCGCCGGGCACAGCGCCGGCATGATGATCCGACGTTGTGTTGCGAATGCAATTGCCGGACGTCTGGATGCAATGCATCTCAACGGATGCCAGCTCGCGCAGAATGGCCGGTACGTCTTTCAGCGCGGGCCAGTGCAGTTGCAGGTTCTGGCGTGTTGTGAAATGGCCGTAGCCCTTGTCGTAAACGCGCTCGATCTCGGCAAGTTTGCGCACCTGACGCGATGACAGGGTGCCATAGGGGATGGCGATGCGCAGCATGTAGGAATGAAGCTGCAGATAGACCCCGTTCATCAAACGCAGTGGTTTGAAATCATCTTCGGCCAGCTCGCCAGACAACCGGCGCGCCACCTGACCGCTGAACTCCGTGACGCGTTCATCCACCAGCTGCTGGTCAAATTGGTCATACCGATACATGGATCGTCCTACTCTAAAGTCGTGTCGGATCAGGCGTGAACGCCGTCAATCTCTGCCTGCTTGCCGAGGTCCGTGCGCACTGTAGGGCCAGCCTGGCGGATGATCTCGCGCACGCTGGAGGCACGGATGCCGCCATCTGTTTTCTCGACTTCGAACAAGTAAATATCGACGACAAGAATGTCCGGCACATAAAATTTCTGACCGCGCGCGAGCAAAGCTTCGGCGGCTTCCTTGCCTTCGGCCACGTCTGCATCCTGCAGAGACACAGACCACTCGTTCGCTGCCGTCAGATAAACAACGATGCCGTCGGCAAGGCGGTTCGCCGTGACAGCCTGAAACTGGGCGCCTTTGCGCGAATGTTGGGCCAAAACGCCCTCCTTGATCCAGATTTACGAAAGCTCGCCTGCCGTCAGGACGCTCTCATGTTGGGCGTAACATGGGATTTTTTATATTGCGCGTCAACCATACTGTAAAAATATATTATTCACTATTTTTTATGTGAAAAAGAGAAATTACGGCAGATTTCAGCCATTTTTACTGAGCTCAGCTTTCCCGTTTCAGCGCGCTTTCGTGCCAGCGGCGCAGCATCCGGTGTTCTGCCCAGGAAAGGGCAAAAAAGAGGATGATCCCGAGGGTCGAAAGGAGGAGGAGGGCGGCGAACATTTTGGGAATGTCGAGCCGGTTGCCTGCTTCGATAATGCGCCATGCAAGGCCGGTTGTTGTACCGGAACCGGCAACGAATTCGGCGACGACGGCACCGATGAGCGCGAGGCCGCCGGAGATTTTCATACCGGCGAGCATGTAGGGGAGGGCGGAGGGAAGTTGTAACTCGCTCAGCACCTGCCAGCGGCTCGCGCCATAGAGACGGAAGAGGTCGCGCAGATTGTGATCGGCGGAGCGGAGACCGAGCGTTGTGTTCGAGAGGATCGGAAAGAAGGCGACGATCCATGCGATGATGAGGAGCGCGAGTTCGGTGCGGTCAAAGCCGACCCAGATCAGAATGAGCGGCGCGATGGAGACAACGGGCGTCACCTGCAAGATGACGGCGTAAGGAAAGAACGCAGCCTCGACAATGCGGCTCTGTGAAAACAGGATCGCCAAACCGACACCACCGATGACGGCGAGCACAAAAGCCATGAGCGTGATGCGGAGTGTGATCCATAGCGACCCCATGAGCGAGCCGAAATTGGTGACGAGGCTCGCCCCGATGCGGCTCGGTGCAGGCAACACAAATTCCGGCACGCCGTTCACGCGCACCAAAAATTCCCAGAGCAACAGAAAGCCGACGCCGACGGCGAGCGGAACGAAAATGCGAAGGGCACGGGAGTTTTCCATCATGCCTCCACGTCGTGGCGCAGCATGTCGGAAATCTCCGCACATTGCGCATGGTACGAAGGCTTGGCGCGAAAAGCGCGGCCGCGCGGGAAGGGTTCGTCGATCACCATGTCATGCAAAATGCGCCCCGGCCGCGCACCCATGACGAGCACGCGTTCGGAGAGATAGACGGATTCGTAAACGCTATGTGTGACGAAAATCACCGTCCAGTTTTCCGCCTGCCACAGCGCCAGCAGATCATCGTCGAGTTTCTCGCGTGTGAATTCATCCAGCGCCGCGAAGGGTTCGTCCATCAGCAACACAGGCGGACGCGTAACGAGCGCGCGTGCAATCGACACGCGCATCTTCATGCCACCGGACAATTCGCGCGGAAATGATTCTGAGAACTGGGCAAGGCCGACACGGGTGAGCGCATCCATGATCTGCGGCTCAACGTCTTTCCGCATTTTGCCGCGCAGTTTCAGCGGCAAATACACATTGTCGAAAACGCTCGCCCAAGGCATCAGCGTTGCATCCTGAAAGACAAAGCCGATGTCATCGGGCCGCACGCCACCGGTCGCGGGCCAATCCAGCACACCGGAACTCGGCGTGATAAGACCGGCAATGATCCGCAGCAAAGTGCTCTTGCCACAACCTGACGGGCCAAGCAGTGACACGAAAGAGCCTTGCGCAATACCCGCCGTCACCGCCTGAAGAGCAGTGGTGCCGTTGTCATATGTCTTGCTGACGCCCTGAATGTCGATGAGCGAAGCACCGGATGTCTGCGTTTTCATTCGTTCGTCAGCATCCCTGGCGCTTTTCAAATGACTCAAAAACCAACCGCTCATTGCCGACCAGAATGTCGGGAAGCACCACCTTCGGAGGCGGTGCGAGTTCGTATTTTCCCTTGTTTAAGGCATCGATTGTGGCCGGACAATACTGCGTCTGGCGCCATTTTCCGATGCTTGCCCAATGGCCCGCCTCGTCGGTCTTGAATGCATAAACCGCAGAGCGGTCTGACAGAATGATTTCCTTTGTCCCATCCTTGTCGAGGTCGATCATACGCGCCGTGCAAAGTGATGTGAGGTAGTTCAGGCAGGAGGGGAGTTCAGTTCTCTTATCGGCAAACCAGTCTTGCTCAAAGAAGGCATCCGGAATCTTTGCATCTCCATCCAGCGTAGTGATGCTCATTTTGAGCGTTTCCACGTCGGGCCGGATCGATGACACATCATAGTGATAGTGAGCATCTAATGCGGCACGCGCATTTGTGCGAACGAGTTCGTGGCCATCGCCTTCATATTCAAGAAGCCTTTCCAGCGCGGCCTTGCCGTAGCGCCCGCCATCCCAACGCAGATTGCTGAAGTCAAAGGCGCTTGCCTTGACGACGCTACCGGTCAGGCGGTTCATCTGACTGGCAACCCCGATGCGCGCCGGATCGGCAACGGGCGATAGCAACGCGACAAACAAAGCGAGAATGAAAAGCGCCGCGTAAAAATTCCAGTCACCGACGAATTCCAGCCATGCGCCCCGCCGGATTGCCGCATAGGAATATCCGATCGCATAAAAGGCAGCAGTGACCACACAAGCCACGGCCAGAACACGTTCGCTGGTCCAGCCATGTTGGCCGACACGCAAGGCGATGGCGTAAGCGGCCAAGGCGACCAGTGGCACAGGAGCGAACATGGAAATGGTTGTGAAGAAGCGCAACACCGCGCCGGGATTGCGTGCCTGCGTGTCGTCCTGATAAACGGCGTTGATGAGAATGAGCAATATGGCGGCGGCAGAGAGCATCAGTGCGGCGGCGCTCTTCGTACCCCACAGCAGATCGATGCCAGCAAATGGCAGGGCGAAAAGAAAGCCGAATACGATGATGCTCAACAGCGGCAACAACCACGAGAGAAGCGTCAAAGCCAATGTGCGCGCACCGCGAATGAGACCGGCGTTGACACCCGTGATGTGCAGGGACGCCGCAACAGCAAGCGCCGTGACGGGAATGGAAAACCAAAGATGCTCGATCAGTTGTTCAAGAAAGTCGAGCTTGATCAGCTTGAAAAGCGCAACACCGATCCACAAGAAAACCCAAAAGACGCCGACAAATGCGCCGGTGAGAACCACTTGAATGCCGTGTTTCCACGCGTCATCAAAATAGGAAACGTAACTCGCTTTGAATTTGCGATCATGGTCGCTGCTGACGATCAGCGTGTGGGCGATGAACAGACCCGCTGTAGTGAGGATCAGAAAGAAAGCAGACGGCATAATGTGCGGCACCCAACCGCCGACATTTTCCATTGTCTTGCCGTCAGCACCGAGTTTCTGGCTCGCGTTATAAGTCCAATCCAAGGGCCAAGCGCGCCAGACGTCATAGAAGGCAAGCGCGGCAAGCAGAAGCGTCGATGCGGTGAGCCAAACCGAAAGTGTTTTCACTCGCATCGTGCCCATGGCCTGAATGGCGATGAGTGGCACAAACATTGAGACGAGCAGAAGCGGCGAATAAATCAGCCCGTTGGCGGCGGGCCAGAGCCTATCTTCCGCTGCGAGATAAAGAAAATAGAGGCTCACGCCTTGCGCCAGACCAATGGCAAGGCGGATGAAGAACAGGCGCTGTGTGTCTGACGCTTTGGGCGGCGCGGGGTTCATTTGCTCGGACATTACACCTCCGCTGTTTGATCGTTCTGTTTTACTTCGTCAACTCAGCCTTGAGATCATTGCCGACGCCACGGTTGACGAATTCGAGCGTGTAGGCGCGGTGAATGTCGAGGTCTTTCGGGAAGACACCTGTGCCTGACATTTCAGCGGCGAACCTCTGCCAGCGTTCTTCCGTCATGGCGCCGATGCCGAGCGTGGCTGTGTCGCCGCTGTCGATGATGCCGTGCTTTTTGAGAGTGGCAAGGCCGTGCGCGAGAAGGGCGTCGGTCATTTCCGGATTGTCGGCTTTGATGAGTTCGTTGGCGGCGGCGTTGTCGCCATAGAGATATTCAACCCAACCTCTGATGCTGGCATCGACAAACTTCTGAACATCGTCAGGATGGTCAGCAATCATCTGATCGGTTGCCATGATGAAAGCGGCGTATCCCGGATAGCCATTGTCTGCGAGCAGAAACACCTGCGGCTTGAACTTGCCTTCCTGTTCGATCGTGTAGGGCTCCGACGAGAGATAGCCTTCCTGAATGGCGAGCTTGTCGGTGAGGAAGGGTGCGAGGTTGAATGTGTATTTGCGGATCTGGCTGTCGGTGAACCCGTATTTCACTTTGAGCCATTGCCAGAACGAACTGATGGTGGCGTCCGCGACGAGGATCGGCTTGCCCTTCATATCGCCGACAGACTTTATGTCGTCGCGCGGATGTGTGATGAGGACTTGCGGGTCTTTCTGGAAACTCGCCATCACCGCTTTGGAACCGGCATTGGCGACGATGACATTGACGGGAATGAAACTGTTGGAGCCCATGCCGAATTGAATCGTATGCGTTGCCAGAAGTTGCGGCACGTTGACGCCCGGTCCGCCTTGCTGGATCGTGACGTCGAGACCTGCCTCTTTGTAATAGCCTTTGGCGAGCGCCTGATAGAAACCGCCGTGCTCGGCTTGTGCTTTCCAGTCGGTCGCAAAGATGATCGGCGTCATGCCGCTTTCAATCTTCCGGCCCGGCCCGATGATGAGCACGATCAACACGGCGACAGCAACAACGGCGGCAAGTCCGCCAAGCAACAAATTGCGGTTCATTTCGTCAGGCCTCTGCATAAGCGAATGAGTTTGCAGCCGGGATGCTAGCAGCGCCTTTCCGGCGACGCCAGAGCGTCTGTTTCAGTTGCCGCCCGCAATGCTGGCAAGTCCGAGGATGACGCCGAGGTGAACGACGCCGGTGGCAGCGATTGTGCCGATGATCCAGAAGAGACGTGTCTTCATGGCTGACGCTCCGTCGGCAGCAGATCACGCGCGGCAAAGGCCGCACGCGCATAGGGGTTGTCCGAGTGAGGATCACTCTTGCCGGCCTTGGTCGTGAACCACAAAGCGCCATAGGCTGAACCGACGCCGATGGTGACGGCGAGAAAAACCGATAAGGTGAATTTAAGAAATGTCGTCATCGACGCCCCCGCGCGAGACAATATACGCTACCCATCCTGCTATCCAACTCTCAACACGGCGCAGCGTCAAGAGCCGGAAAGCTCTTCGCGCTTCATTTCAAGTTCGAGCCATTGCTCTTCAGCGCGTTCGAGATCGGCGCGCAACGCATCGTGGCGGGCGGAGATCGCAGCAAAGCCGTTGGGATCGCGCGTGTAGAGATCGGGATCGGTAAGCTGCGCTTCGAGCTTTGCGATGTCGCTCTGAAACTTCGGCATCTTTGTGCCAAGCTCTTCAAGCAGTCGCGTTTCCTTGTAGGAAAGTTTGGTGACGGCTTTGGCGGCACGCTCAACTTTTGCTGCAGAACCACCTGCCGATTTGATGGCGGCAGACAGATTATTCCGGTTACGGATGAACGCTTGCCAGTCGGAGTAGCCGCCGGGATATTCCTCCGTCGCGCCCGTCCCGTCGAGGGCGATAACGGAGCTGACGACGCGGTCGAGGAAGTCTCGATCATGGCTCACAAGCAGGACAGTACCCTCGTAATCGGTGAGCATTTCCTGTAGCAAATCGAGTGTTTCCATGTCGAGGTCGTTCGTGGGTTCGTCGAGCACCAAAAGGTTCGACGGTTTGGCTAATGCCCGGGCGAGGATAAGTCGCCCTTGTTCGCCACCTGAGAGCGCTTTCACCGGCTGACGCGCCTGCGCTTCACGAAATAAGAAATCCCGCAAATATGAAACCACATGACGCGGCGCACCACGGACCATGACCTGATCGCCGCCGCCTTCGCAAAGCGTGTCCCAAAGGGTCGCTTCGGGATCAAGTGTGGCGCGGGACTGGTCGAGGATGACGGGCGTGATGTTGGTGCCGAGACGGAGCGTGCCGCTGTCGGGTGCGAGCTGACCCATGAGCATTTTCAACAGTGTCGATTTACCAGCACCATTGGGACCGATAAGACCGACCTTGTCGCCGCGCACGATGCGGGTCGAGAAATCGGAAATGATGGTACGTGGACCATATGACTTGGCGAGGTTCTTCGCCTCGATCACCAAAGTGCCGGATGCGGCACCTGTTTCAACGGCGAGGGCGGCGCGACCTGTCTGCGCGATCTGGCCCGCACGTTCGGAGCGCAGATCATAGAGACGACGCAGCCGACCCTGATTGCGCTTGCGCCGCGCGCTAATGCCTTCGCGCGACCATTGCGTTTCGGCGATGATGAGACGGTCGAGCTTGTGCTGGACGATTTCTTCTTCGACCAAAATCTGCTCGGTCCATTCCTCAAACATGCCGAAGCCCTTGTCGAGGCGACGCACGGTGCCGCGATCCACCCAGAGGCAACCGGCGGTGAGGCGGCGGAGGAAGGCACGGTCATGGGAGATGAGAACGAAGGCACCACGGAATTGCGACAGGCGCTCTTCGAGCCATTCAATGGAGGGCAGGTCGAGATGGTTGGTCGGTTCGTCGAGCAGCAGGATGTCGGGATCGTCGGCGAGTACACGCGCGATGGCCGCCTTGCGCGCCTCGCCGCCAGAGAGATTGGTGGTGGCCGACACGGGATCAAGACCGAGCTCGCTCAACACAGCTTCGCCTTCATGCGCCGCCGCGCCGCCTGCCATCACATAGTCGAGAATGGTGGCCGCGCCGCCGAAGTCCGGCGACTGCGAGAGATAAGAGACGCGGGTGCCCGGCTGGAGAAAAACTTCGCCGCCATCGGGATCCACAAGACCGCCCGCGATTTTGAGCAGCGTGGACTTGCCCGCGCCATTGCGCCCGACAAGACACATGCGATCCCCCGGCGCGAGCGCAAAGCCCGCCCCGTCGATCAGAACCTGATCGGCGAAAGCAACGCGGATATCGCGAAGGGCGAGCAGCGGAGGGGCCACGGGAAAAACCGGATGTGATTGAAACCGCCGCCTGTATGGCCTATCGGTGCGCACGAGGCAATGGTACGAATGGCCTCAGGGCGCCCTCCGCATGGCCGATTTAGCGCGGGCGACCGCCGCCAAGCTGGAGGCCGCCGCGCTGATTGTCGCGTGAACCGCCGCTGAAATTGTCATCGTGGCCCGCATCAAGGCGCGGCGCGACGTTGAAGAGGTCTGCAAGCTGGGAGAGGAAGCCTTTGACGGGGGCCGCCCGTTCGTCGCTTGCGGCGACTTCGGTGTTGCGGGTCGCACCGGCAAGCGCCACGGCGGGCACACCCTTTTGCGAGGCCTTCATGTAATCGTTCCACGCGACAGCCGCGAAATTGCCGCCCGAGGCACGCTTGGTCGGATGATTGTCGTCATTGCCGAACCAGACGCCGGCTGTTTCGCCGCCCGTGTAGCCGACGAACCAGGCGTCGCGGTAATCCTGACTGGTGCCGGTCTTGCCGGCGGTGACGCGATCATTGAGCGAGGCGCGCACGCCTGTGCCATTGGTCATGACCTGACGCAGCATGTAATTCATGGCAAGCGCATTTCGCTGGTCTGTGACTCTGATGCGGGCGGGGGTCGCCGTGAATAGGACTTCGCCATCCATTGTCGCGATTTCGCGGACGCCGTAAGGCACGGGACGCTCGCCGAGATTGCTGAAGGTCGAATAGGCCGAGGTCAGCTCCAGTAGCGTCACTTCCGAACTGCCGAGCGCAACAGAAAGGTTCGACTGGATGGGCGACAGGATGCCGAGACGCGCGGCCGTGTCTGCGATGGCCGAGACGCCTACCTCTTCGCCAAGCTTGACGGCGACCGTGTTGATCGACTTGGCAAGCGCCTCGGTGAGCGTGACATTGCCCGAATATTGCGAGCTTGAATTCTTAGGTGCCCATTCGCCGAGCAGCACGGGCGAATCCGAAAGCTCGCTGCGGGGCGTGAAGCCTTTTTCCAGCGCGGCGAGATAGATTACGGGTTTGAAGGCGGAGCCCGGCTGACGCTCGGCCTGCGTCGCGCGGTTGAACTGGCTTTCAAAATAGGATTTGCCGCCGACCATGGCGAGGATCGCACCATCCGGTCCGAGCGCAATGGCCGAGCCTTGTGCCACATCGCGTTCCGCACCGAGTTTCAGCGCATTGGCGATGGCGGCTTCAGCGGCGCGCTGGCGCTTGGGATCGAGTGTCGTCTTGATAACAAGGCGACCGCTGGCTTCCGGCAGCAGGGTGTGAACTTCATGGGCGACCCAATCGACGAAATATTGCGGCCCGTCGCGACGGTCGCGCTCGGCAACGGTGGCCGGATGATCTCGCGCGGCAGTGGCTTCGGCTTCAGTGAGATCGCCGTTCGACACCATGCGGCTGAGTACGACGCCTGCGCGGCGTTGCGCCAAGGCAAGATCATTAGTGGGGGCAAAACGAGACGGCGCTTTGGGCAGACCGGCGAGGACGGCGGCTTCCGGCAGCGACACATCGCGTGCGCTCTTGCCGAAGTAATAGTGAGCGGCGGCGTCGATGCCGTAATTGCCCGCACCCATATAGACGCGGTTCAGATAGGTCGTGAGAATTTCGGCCTTGGTGTAATTGGCTTCAAGCCAAAGCGCGATGAGGGCTTCCTGCGATTTGCGCCACAAGGTGCGGTCGCTGTCGAGGTAGAGGTTTTTGGCCAGCTGCTGTGTGATGGTCGAACCGCCTTCGACAAAGCGACCGGCACGGATATTGGCCCACATAGCACGCGCGATGCCGCGCATGTCTATGCCGTTATGGTCATAGAAGCGGCGGTCTTCGGTGGCGATGAAGGCTTTGATGAGATAGGGCGGCAATTCGCCGAGCGGCACGACAGGTGCCATGGTGCCGCCGCGACTGCCGACTTCCTTGCCTTCCGCATCAAGCACGGTGAGCGCCAAGGTGACGGCAGGACCGGCCTCCATATCGTCGCGCAGACGCGGCAGCGTGACGAGGACGAGGAGTATCGCGGCAAAAAGGGACGCGGTGAGGCCGAATGTGACGAGGCGCAGCCAAAGCGGACGACGACGGCGCACATGGCGCGGCGCGCCATCACCTTCTTCGGGCGACATGTCGTCGGGATCGGTCTGGTTCATATCTGACAAGGTTAACGGGTCCCCATAGGCTCAGCTTGACCTCCACACCGAGCAAGGCTTGTGCCGGACCGGGAGCAGCTATGACGCCAGTATTTCTGCGCATTGCGGTGGCATTGGGGCAGGAATTGGGACAGGTCGGTATAAACTTATGGTTTTGGAATGTTTCATAGCGAGATTTTGCGCATCCTGCGGGCTTGACCGGAAATGGGTTTGTGCGTCATGTCTCGCCCTATGACGAAAGAGCCTTTCTGGAAGCGCAAGACGCTCGCCGAGATGAGCCGCAAGGAGTGGGAATCACTCTGCGACGGCTGTGCGAAATGTTGCCTTGTGAAACTGGAAGACGTGGACACCGACGAGATCGAGTTCACCAATGTCGCCTGCCGCTTGCTCGATTGCACGAGCTGCCAATGCAGCGACTACAAGAACCGGCAAAAGCATGTGCCCGATTGCGTGAAGCTGACGCCAGACCTGATCGACGATCTGCACTGGATGCCACCCTCCTGCGCCTATCGGCTTTTGTCGGAAGGCAAGGACCTGCCGGACTGGCATCCGCTGGTGTCGGGCGAAACCGAAAGCGTGGTGCGCGCGGGCATGTCGGTGCGCGACCGCGTGGTGTCGGAGAATGACATCGATATGGATGACATTTGCGATTATATCGTGCCCTGGCCGAAGCTGATTGCGGACTAAGATTATGCGCTCCGCACTTTGCACAAAAATGCAAATCGCACGATATCCCCAGTTGGCAGCGTGACGCTCTGATCCTACTTTCAGTTTATCTCCAGAATTGTACGCGGAACCAAAAAACATCCGCATACAGATATATACCCGCTTCACAAGCGCAACGCTGCATCCCACCTTCAAGTGCATATGAAGAAATCCGTCAAGCCACCAGCAGCGGACGCTGAGCCCGACTGGGCGGCGATACGCAAACGCTATGAATGTCTGAGCGTGCCGATCACCAAGGTGGCCGAAGGCACGGGCATGACATGGCAGCGGATCGCCATGCACGCCAAGCGCGCCGGATGGGAGATGCGCAAGCCGCGCAACGCCGTACAGAAAGAGGCGGCGATTGAGAGCGCCAACATCGCGCCGCTGCGGCTCTCGACGCGGCTGAAGCGGCTGATCGCCCGCGAGATTGAAGCGATTGAAAGTGAAGACACGGCAGAGCGCCCTGCCGCCGACCGCGAACGCGACGCGCGACGGCTGGCCTCGCTGGTGCGCTCGCTCGACAAGCTGAACGATCTGAAAGCAAACAAGGCCAAACGGGATGACAAAGCCGATGGCGAAAGTGAAGGCAGCGGTGCAGACCATCGCGCCGAGCTGGAGCGCCGCTTCGCTCGCCTTGTTGCCGCCGGAGGTGCGGAACGACTATCTGACGAGCCTGAACGAAGCGGAGACGAATTGGCTGATTGACCATTGGCCTTTCTGGGCGCGACCCGATCAGCTGGCGCCTGAAGGCCCGTGGACAACATGGTTGGTGCTGGGCGGGCGCGGCGCGGGAAAGACGCGCGCGGGCGCGGAATGGATACGCGGGCTGGTGGACGAAGGGCGCGCGGGCCGCATCGCGTTGGTTGGTGAAACGCTGGGCGATGTGCGCGAAGTGATGATCGAAGGACCGTCCGGCCTTTGCGCTTTGGCGCGGGACAACCGGCCGCGCTATGAGGCATCGCGCAAAAGATTGCTCTGGCCCAATGGCGCGGTGGCGCAGGGGTTTTCGGCAGGCGAACCCGAAAGCCTGCGCGGCCCGCAATTTGATGCCGCATGGGCCGACGAAGTGGCGAAATGGCGCTACGCCGAAAGCGCCTGGGACATGCTGCAATTTGGTTTGCGCCTTGGCGACAACCCGCGCCAAGTGGTGACGACAACGCCGCGCCCCGTGCCGATTGTGAAACGCCTGCTGGGCGACCCGACAACCGTGACGACGCGTGCGAGCACCTATGCCAACCGCGCGCATCTGGCGGATGCTTTCTTTCGCTCCGTCATCACGCGCTATGAAGGCACGCGGCTGGGGCGGCAGGAACTGGACGCGGAACTGATCGAGGACAACCCCGATGCGCTGTGGTCGCGCGCAACGATTGACGCAACGCGCGTGCGCACCGCACCGGAGCTTGTGCGCATTGTCGTGGCGGTGGACCCGCCCGCAACGAGCGGACCCAACGCGGATGAATGCGGCATCGTGGTCGCGGGCATCGACGCAGGCGGTCGCGGCTACGTGCTCGACGACCGCTCGATGGGTGGCCTGACGCCGCTCACTTGGGCGAGCCGCGCGGCTAAAGCCTATCGCGACTATAACGCCGACCGCATTGTCGCCGAAAGCAATCAGGGCGGCGAAATGGTGTCCACAATTATGCGCCAGGTGATGCCGAACGCGGCGCTGAAACTGGTGCGGGCAACACGCGGCAAATGGCTGCGCGCCGAGCCCGTGGCGGCTTTATATGAGCGCGGGCAAGTGTCCCATGTCGGTGCGCTGGCGCGATTGGAAGACCAGATGTGTGACTTCGTGCCCGGCGCCGCGAAAAGCCCGGACCGGCTTGATGCGCTTGTCTGGGCGCTGACGGATTTGATGTTGGGGAAAGAGGCAGGCGCGCCGAAGTTGCGACGGTTGTGAGAAAAGACCCTCACCCAACCCTCTCCCAGAGGGAGAGGGCTATTCATAAATGATCTCTTCCCCCTCTCCCGTTGGGAGAGGGTCGGGGTGAGGGTCTTTGTTTAAGGAAATGAATATGTCAATTAACAATGCGTCGGTAGCTTGGAAGCGCCTTCTGGGCTTTCGTTCTCCCTCCGCGTCTCAACAAAAAATGAGCCGCACCGGCGCGCTCATCGCGCTGCATAGCCAAGGCCGCGCGCAATGGACGCCGCGCGATTATGCGCAGCTGGCGCGCGAAAGCTTCGAGCGCAATGCGGTCGCTTATCGCTGCGTGCGCATGATTGCTGAGGCCGCCGCAAGCCTGCCGTGGCTTCTTTACGATGGCACACGCGAACTCACCGAACATCCGCTACTCGCCCTGCTGGAACAACCCAACCCGCATGAAAGCGGCGCGGACCTGTTTGAAGCCTGGTACGGCTATCTCGAAGTCGCGGGCAATGCCTATCTGGAAGTCGTGGAACTCGACGGGCAACCGCGCGAGCTATATGCACTGCGTCCCGACCGTATGAAAGTCGTGCCGGGCCGCGCGGGCTGGCCAGAGGCCTATGAATATGCGGTCGATGGGCGCGTGACGAGCTTCCGCTATGATCCGGCACGCGGCGAACGCCCGATTATGCATCTGAAAATGTTTCACCCGACGGACGATCACTACGGCATGAGCCCGCTGGAGGCCGCCGCCTTTGCGGTCGACATCCACAATGCGGCGGGCGCTTGGAACAAGTCGCTCTTGGACAATGCCGCGCGGCCTTCCGGCGCGCTGGTCTATAAGGGCGCGGACGGCAATGCCAATCTGACCGAGGATCAGTTTCAACGATTGAAGGCGGAACTGGCCGACAACTATCAAGGCGCGGCCAACGCGGGCCGACCGCTGCTGCTGGAAGGCGGGCTCGACTGGACCGCGATGGGCCTGACGCCGAAAGACATGGATTTCATCGAAGCCAAACGCGCCGCCGCCCGCGACATCGCACTCGCCTTCGGCGTACCACCCATGCTGCTCGGCATTCCCGGCGATAACACGTTCGCCAATTACGCCGAAGCAAATCGCAACTTCTGGCGACAGACGGTGCTGCCGCTGGCGAGCCGCACGGCGAGGGGCCTGACGCGTTGGCTTGGAGATCGCTATGGCGAAGACCATCTGCGGCTAGGGTTTGACCTCGACGGCGTGGACGCGCTGGCGGCGGAACGCGAGGCACTGTGGGCAAGGGTCGGACGTGCGGATTTTCTCACAGACGATGAGAAGCGGGCAGCGGTGGGGTATGGCAATCACTCGAATGCCTAACCTCCCCCTTGAGGGGAGGTCAAAAATTCCACTTAGAATTTTTGGGTGGGGGTTCCGAAATCTCGTCAGACTCAGCGGGTGAATGGCGCACTGTCCCCCCACCCAAAAAATCTAAAGAAGATTTTTTGACCTCCCCACGAGAGGGAGGTGAAGTGAAGAGGCACCTACATGAAACTCGGTGAACAATCCGGCTGGCGTATCGACCGGCATGTGCCCGTCGCCCTTGTGCTGACCATCATCCTGCAAACCGGCGCGGCGTTGATGTGGTCCGGCGCGGCGGCTGAAAGGCTCTCGGCGCTGGAGTTGCGTTCGGCGCGGACCGATGAAGTGGTCGAGCGCACAGCGCGGCTGGAAGAACAGACGAAGGCTATGCGAGCGTCATTGACGCGGATTGAGGAGAAACTTGATCGCGCGATTGCGCGGTAGACGAATGAAATCCAGTACCGGTATGATCGGGAAGAACGCCGGAGTGAATTGCCGGACGCGGAACTGGGCTGGTTTGTTGAAACTTTGCCAAATGGTCATGTGCATGCCGTGGTTGATACAGTGAAAGACGGCCCTATGGACAATACGGCGGAATTTACGGTGCCACCCAATCACTATTTTGTTTTGGGAGACAATCGCGATAACGCGATCGATAGTCGTTCTAGCGCCGTTGGTTATGTCCCGCAGGATAAGATTGTTGGGCGCGCCGTTTACTTTTACTGGAACGGTGCTGATGGATGGTTTGATTTCAGGCTGGTGGATTGAGAAAATGCGTGCAGCTTGGCTTTCTGCAATTGGCTTAGCGGCTCTGCTTTTTGCGGTGAACGCCGCTGACGCGTGTGCCTGCATTCATGAGCCGGGCTTGGCATGCGCAAGCGTGAGCGCAAATGACAAAGACCCTGCAGTTCGGCGCAAGTTTGAGGTGATGTTTCGTGACGGGTATGTCATGGCAACGACATGTAGCGATAAGTACGGTCCTTCGCGTTATTTGTTCACGACAAAAATAGGCAAGGGCGCAGATGGCATTTGTCGTTATCGACAGGAAGAATATTCTTTGATTGCTAGCGACGGAAAATATTTATGGTACGAGTGGCTGGAGAATGGAACGACTGCTTCGCGGGTGACAGGAAGTTTCTCGGCACGACCAAATGGCGAGTGTCCGGAAGTTGGTGATCCGCTCTACAAAAGAGAATCCTAGAAAATGCCTGATGGTGAGGCCTTTCACGTAGCCGGCCAGACGTTTGTTCGCGCACTCTGGGCGACTGCATTTTTTGCGATTGTATTTCCAATTGTCGCAATGGCCGCGACGCTTGCGCCAGACAACTCGCCACCGGATTGCCATGTCTATTATTCCGACAACAAGTACGTTGGTGTGCAGAAAGTGTTCGGACGGTTTTTCCGCGATGGATATGAGTTCGGAAAGATTTGCGGGGCTGTTAGAGGGGAAACTTCTTATTTTGTCGGACATTTACCGGTAAAAAATTCGACAAGCGTTTGCCGTTACACACAGGTCGAGTTAATGCGCGACCATCGTGGCAGATGGATAAGAATCTATGATGAGTTGATGCAAGACAAGACTGGCAAATGGTTCAGATTTCATCAATGGCATGAGTATGATGATGAGTATGCCTGGTATGGAAAAACAGAATGTCCGCCCGTCAATTTAGATAGGTACGCGGGCGCATATCTCAGAGCGGATGGAGTGTCGGACGAGTATGTCGGTGTGCTCTGGAAATTCTGGGACAGGCTAAAATCGAAAGGTTTGAATGCGCAAGAAACATTTTCGAAAGTGCCAATCGACTATTGGACGCGTGCATTTTTGGATGACGCAGCAGCTGGCTTAGCGGAAGGTAATTTCAAGCTCGAAGCGCTACATGCCAGTTATGATTGTGAGGGAGTCGTTGATTGGCGCAACGAGAAAAAAATCCGCGTGTACGGGATGTCAATTGTCAACGAATGGGAAGGTTGGACTATTTGTGGGAAAATTGTCGATCAAACTTTTTCACCGAATGTAATCGGAGCGATACTGTACTAACCTCAGATTTTTTGACCTCGGAAGATAGAGTGGCCCCACGCATGTAACAAGTAAGACGGTCACCGGGATTAAATTCTGAGACGGCGCAGAGTTTGAATTGAATAAGTGAAGCACCCCACGGGGTGCTTTTTTTATGGGAGGACGCGTGAGCGACGAGGTTGACGATATTGAGCGCAAGGCGATGCGGTTTGATTTCAAGAGTGTCGGCGGTGACGGCACGTTTGAAGGATATGCGTCGCTGTTTGGCGCGGAGGATCTGGGGCGTGACATGGTCATGCCCGGCGCGTTCGCTCGCTCGTTGCGGCGGCGCGGGCATCGGGGCGTCAAGCTGCTCTATCAGCATGACCCCAATGAGCCCATCGGCATCTGGACTAAAATCAGTGAGGACGCGCGCGGGCTGTTTGTGCAGGGGCGCTTGCTCGGTGATGTCGCCCGTTCGCGCGAAGTGCTGAGCTTGATGCGCGCAGGTGCGATTGACGGACTGTCCATCGGCTATCACGTCGTGAAGGCGGAAGCCGACAAGAAAACTGGCCTGCGCCGCTTGTGGCAGGTGGATCTGTGGGAAATCTCGGTTGTGACTTTTCCCATGCTGCCCCAGGCGCGCATTAGCGCCGTCAAAAACAAAAAAGAGACGCGGATCAGCGCGGTTAAAAACCCGGCCAAATCGACGACCAGTGTGGCGCGGGCATTCCGCCTCGCCGCGCGCATTTTCAAACCCTGAAAACTAAAGGAGCACTTATGAGTGCCATAGATAAAGGCGTCCCACGCATCGGGGCGTCGCTGAAGAACCATGCTCTTGAGACAAAGAGCGCATCGGACAATCTCGAAACGAAAAGCGGTCCCGCCGCCCATGAGGTGCGCGACGCGCTGGACGAATTCCTCGGCGCGTTCGAGGACTTCAAAGACGCCAACGACGAACGCCTCGGCCAAATCGAGCGCAAGCTGAGCGCCGATGTGGTGACGGACGAAAAGGTGGAGCGCATCAACCGCGCGCTCGACCGCCAGAAAAAGACGGTGGACGAGCTGGCGCTTTCTTTCGCCCGCCCCGAAATCGGCGGCAGCGACACGCGGCAGCGGCTCGACCCCGCCAAGCGCGAACACAAGCGCGCCTTCGACACTTATGTGCGCAAAGGCGAAACCCACGAGTTGCGAAGCCTTGAGGCCAAGGCGCTGGCCGCACAGTCAGATCCCGACGGCGGCTATCTCGTGCCTGCCGAAACGGAACGCATGATCGACCGCGTGGTGTCGGAAGCCTCGCCCATCCGCGCCATTGCCGGCGTCCGCCAGATCGGCGCGGCAAGCTACAAGAAACCCTTTGCCACATCGGGCTTTGCCAGCGGCTGGGTCGGCGAGACAGAGGGTCGCGTGCAGACGGACGGTGCGCAGCTGTCGGA
Organism: Parvibaculum sp.; assembly: GCA_030649335.1. Lineage (GTDB taxonomy): Bacteria > Pseudomonadota > Alphaproteobacteria > Parvibaculales > Parvibaculaceae > Parvibaculum. Next base: position 32,183 of record JAUSLL010000118.1, read on the forward strand.
AATTGAATTTCCGGCGATGGAGCTTTATGCGATGCCCGCTGCCACATCGACGCTGCTCGACGACAGCGCCGTCAACATCGACCAGTGGCTCGCTGAAGAAGTGCAGACGGCTTTTGCCGAACAGGAAGGCGCGGCCTTTGTCACCGGCGACGGCATCCGCCGTCCGCGCGGGTTTCTGTCATACGACAAAGTGGCCGACGCCAGCTGGAGCCATGGCAAGCTCGGCTATATCGCCACCGGCAATGCAGGCGCTTTCCCCGCGTCGAACCCGTCCGACATTCTGATCGATCTCATCTATGCGGTGAAGGCGGGCTATCGCGCCAACGCCCGCTTTGTGATGAACCGTTCGACACAATCGGCGATCCGCAAGTTCAAGGACATTGACGGCAATTATCTCTGGCAGCCGGGCATCGCCGCCGGTGCGCCGCCGACGCTGCTCAACTACCCGATCACAGAGTCGGAAGACATGCCGTCGATGACGACGGATGCGACGGCGCTGGCCTTCGGGGATTTCAAACGTGGCTATCTGATTGTCGATCGTCTCGGCGTGCGCGTGCTGCGCGATCCCTATAGTTCCAAACCCTATGTGCTGTTCTATACGACAAAGCGCGTGGGCGGCGGTGTGCAGAATTTCGAAGCGCTGAAGCTTCTGAAATTCGGAACGGCTTGAGGAGGGCTGCCCCATGAAAGACCTGCATCACAATATCAAAACCGTGCAGACGCTTGATCCCGCGCTGACCACAGCATCGCGCGCCGGCGCACCTGTGGATCGGCGCGGCTTCGAGGCTGTCGAGCACATCGCCATGTTCGGCGCGAGCGGCGACACGCTGTCGGGCTCGGTCAAAACCGATGTGAAGCTCGAAGCCTCTGAAGACGGCACCAATTGGTCGCCGGTATCAGACGCCGGTGAGGTCAACGGCGGACCGGTGTCGGAAGCAGGCGTCTTCGCCACCGTCGATAGTACCTCTGTCGATCAGAAAGAGTACCGCATCGGCTATGTCGGCAATGCGCGCTACAGCCGCATTTCGCTGGTGCTGACCGGCACGCACGAGAACGGCACACCGACTTCGGCCATCGCCATTCTTGGCGCTGCGCATGTGAAGCCTGCCGTCTGACGACGGGCGCTTTGCGGACCGCCCCGGCCCTTTGCCCCTGAGGGCCGGGGCGGTTTTCCCTTTTTTCAATGAGGATGATTGTCGCCATGACATTGATGCTGATAAGCGGCCCGGCGAGCGAACCCGTGACGCTGGAAGAAGCGCGCGCGCATTTGCGCCTCGATACAGAGGATGAAGACACGTTGCTTGGTGTGTTTCTGACGGCGGCGCGCGTGGCGCTCGAAGCGCAGACGCGGCGTGCTTTTGTCACGCAAAGCTGGCGGTTGATCCTTGATGCCTGGCCTGAACCTGCGGTGACGCTGCCGCTGGCACCGGTAAGCGCCATCACAAGTGTGACGATGAACGACGAGGGCGCACCGCGTGTTGTCTCGCCTGCGCTTTACGATAGAGCCCTTGAGGGCGATGCGCCGCGGCTGGCAGCAAAGGGTGTCTGGCCCACGCCGTCGCGCCGCGTCGGCGGCATCCATATTTATTTCACGGCAGGCTATGGCGAGGCAAGCGCCGTGCCCGCGCCCTTGCGACAGGCGATCTTGTTGCTTGCCGCCCATTGGTTTGAACATCGCGAGCCGGTGAGCCTCGGCGACACAGCGGGCGAACTGCCGCTGAGCGTCTCGGCGCTCATCGCGCCCTACAGGCGGGTGCATCTATGAGCATGGTGGGCCAATTGCGCGAACGCGTGGTGATTGAAAAGCCGACACGGGTGGGCGATGGCACGGGTGGCGAAAGCCTGAGCTGGGCCGTGCTCGGCACCGTCTGGGCCGAGGTGCGTTCACGCACGGGAACAGAAGTGACGCTGGGGGAGCGCGATGAAGCCCGCTCGCGCTTTACCGTGACGATGCGTCATCGCGATGATGTGAGCGCCGACATGCGCCTTGTCTGGCGCGCGCAGGTTCTGAACATCCGCAGTTTGCGCGACCCTGACGGGCACCGCCGTTGGCTGGCGATTGATGCGGAAGGCGGTGTGGCATGAGCCTCGATGTGACAGGTGATGCGGACCTTTCCTTGCAGAAGGCGGTCTATGCCTGCCTCAGCACGGACGCAGGGCTGGCGGCGCTGGTCGCTACACGCATCTACGACAATGTGCCTGGCGACGTGGGCTTTCCCTATCTCACGCTTGGCGATGCGCTGGTGAGCGACTGGAGCGCAGGCGGCGGGGAAGGAACAGAGCATTTTCTCTCGCTCCATGCTTTCTCGCGAGCCGGTGGGCGCGCTGAGGCAAAAGCCATCATGGGGGCGGTGCATGGCGCGCTGCACGATGCGGGGCTGACACTTGAGGGATTTCATCTCGTCAATCTGCGCTTTCAGAGCGCCGAAACGAGGCGCGAAAGCGATGGCACCACCTGGCGCGGCACGATCCGCCTGCGCGCCGTTACCGAACCGATCAGCGAATAGGAAAAATCATGGCAGCCCAAAAAGGCAAAGACCTGCTCATCAAACTCGATGCAGCGGGAACAGATACATTCGTCACGGTGGCAGGATTACGCGCGCGCTCCATCGCCTTCAATGCCCGCAGCGTCGATGTGACCAACGCAGAATCGAGTGGCCAGTGGCGCGAGTTGCTGGCGGGCGCAGGCGTGCGCACAGCGAGTGTGAGCGGACGCGGGATTTTTAAAGACAGCACGTCTGACGCCAATGTGCGGACGGTGTTCTTCGATGCCGCGATCCGCAACTGGCAGATCGTCATTCCCGATTTTGGCACGGTGGCAGGCGCGTTCCAGATCACGGCGCTGGAATATGGCGGCGAGCATGACGGCGAGGTGACATTTGACATGGCGCTGGAGAGTGCAGGCGCGCTGGTGTTTACGGCGGCGTGAGGCTGGGTAGCAAAGAAAGAACAGACATGGCCAACAGACATCGCGGCGAAATCGAAGCGACGCTGGGCGGCGAGCAGCGCGTGCTGGTGCTGACGCTTGGCGCGCTGGCGGAACTGGAAGACGCTTTTGGTGGCGAAGACATGCTGGCACTTGCCACACGTTTCGAAACGGGCCGCATTGGCGCGCGTGATGCGATCCGCGTGATCGGCGCTGGCTTGCGCGGCGCGGGTGCGAATGTCAGCGACGGGGAGGTGGCGGAGATGAGCACCGACGGCGGTGCGGCGGGCTATATCGCCATTGTTGCCGATTTGCTGACCGCGACCTTTAGCGGCGGGGGCGATGCGTGACGCGCTTTCCCTGGGCGCGCGCGATGGAACTGGGGCTAGGGCATTTGCGGCTCAGCTCGGCTGCGTTCTGGGCGATGACGCTGCCGGAACTGGCTGCTGCCCTTGGAGGCGCAGGGCTGCACGAGGCGCGTGCCGCACCGTCGCGTCAGACGCTGGACGCGCTGCACAAGAAATTTCCTGATTGATCCATAGAGGAGAACGATATGTACGACATTGATTTTGGGCCATTGGCGCCGATGGTCAGCGAAATATTGCTGGCTGTCCTGACGGCGCTTGCTTCATTTGTAGTGGCAAAACTTTGCCAATGGTTGAAAGCGAAACGCGACGGGGAACTGGGCGCGATCCTCGACAAGGCGCTCGCCATGGGCATCGCCTTTGCCATGTCACGTCTGACGGATTGGACGCAAGGCCGGACGAGCCTCGAGGTGAAAAACGAGCTTGCCGCCGATGCTGCCAATTATGTGTTGGTGCATGTGCCCGATGCGGTGAAAGCCCTGAAGCTCGACGGTGAACACTTGACGCGCATGATCGAAGCGCGGCTGCAAGTGGCACGAGGCGCAGACACGTGAACGAACTCATCGCGAAAATTGCTGAAGTTCTGGCGCAGTTCGGCACAAGCCTGATGGCTTATCTGTGGGCGCGTGACCGCGCCCGCGCCGCTGCCACAGACGCCTTGCGGGAGAAGGAACATGCGATACGTCAAGCGGGCGATCTTGGCCCTCGCACTCAGTCTGATGCCATTGAACGGCTGCACGAAGGGCGTTTCTGACGGGTTGTGCCTGACGGTGACGGATTACTCCCTCGCCGATCAACGCGCGGTGGCCGATGAACTGGCCGCGCTTGGCGCACAATCAAAGACCGGCACATTCATGGCGGATTATGGCCGGTTGCGAGACGAGGCCCGCGCGCTTTGCGCTATTCATTGAACGAGAGGAAATCCGATCATGGCTGATCCCAATGATCCCGTGTCGCTGACGAGCGCGATGGATGCGGCGACCGCAGCGACCCGCACCTTCGGGGCGGAGACGACACGCACCTTGTCTAATGTGTCGAGTGAATATCGCCGCGCCGGCGTCGGCGGGCGCGATTTCGGGCGTTCGCTGACGGGTGCCTTCGACGATGTGGCGCTGAAGGGAAAATCACTTTCCGACACGTTGAAAAAACTGGCGCTCGATCTGTCACGCATGGTGCTGAACAGCGCTTTCAACTCGGTCACCTCGCCTATCGGCAATTCGCTGGGGTCGTCGTTCAGTTCGCTGGTGGCAAGTGCCGACGGCAATGTGCTGGCGGGGGGGCGCGTCAAACCATTTGCCAAGGGCGGCGTGGTGGCAAGCCCAATGTTGTTTCCCCTGCAAGGTGGTGTGGGGCTGGCGGGCGAGGCGGGGGCGGAGGCGATCATGCCTTTGCAGCGCGGCGCCGACGGGCGGCTGGGCGTGGCCGCAAGTGGCGGCAGCGCGGGCCCCAATATTATTTTCAATGTGACAGCGCGTGATGCTGAAAGCTTCAAACGCTCGGAGACGCAGATCGCCGCGATGATGGCGCGCGTGGCGTCGCGCGGCCAGCGCAATATGTGACGGGACAGGACTATGACATTTCATGACATACGCTTTCCGCTCGATATTTCTTTCGGATCAACAGGCGGACCGGAACGGCGCACGGAAATCGTGACGCTCGGCTCCGGCTTTGAAGAACGCAACAGCCCCTGGGCGTCGTCAAGGCGGCGCTACAACGCCGGATACGGTTTGCGTTCGCTTGATGATGTGCATGCACTGATTTCCTTTTTTGAAGCACGACAGGGCCGCCTCATCGGTTTTCGCTGGAAGGATCGTGCTGACTGGAAATCTTGCGCACCGGGCGGGACGATTGCGCCGGACGATCAGGTGATCGGAACGGGCGACGGCGCGACGCGAAATTTTCAACTCGTGAAAACATATGTGTCGGGCGCGGGCGACTATACGCGCGTCATTTCAAAGCCGGTGGCGGGCAGCGTCCGTGTGAGCATTGCGGGCGTCGAGGCAGCGTTCACGCTCGACGCGGCAAGCGGCATGGTGACATTCGCAGAAGCGCAAACACCGGCGGAAGGCGCCGTTGTGACCGCAGGCTTTGCCTTTGACGTGCCGGTGCGGTTCGACACGGATTTTCTGGAGATCAATCTATCGGCCTTCGAGGCGGGGTCAATCCCGCATATTCCGATCATTGAAGTGCGGGTGTGAGAGATGAAGGTACTTTCTCCTGCATTGCAGGCGCATCTCGACAGTGGCGTGACAACTCTGTGTCACGGCTGGCGACTCACGCGCCGCGACGGCACGGTGCTGGGTTTTACCGACCATGACCATGATCTGATGATCGGCGATCTGTTGCACGAAGCCGCGGCGGGCCTCACCGCCAGTGCCGTTGAAAGCTCGTCGGGACTGGCGGTCGATAATCTCGATGTTCTCGGCGCGCTGATGTCCGACAGGTTGAGCGAGGCGGATCTCGATGCCGGATTATTTGACGACGCGGTGATCGAAGTGTGGCGCGTCAACTGGCGCGACACGGCTGAGCGCGTGTTGCTGCGCAAAGGTAATCTCGGCGAGGTGACGCGCGGTGCGACGGGCTTTAGCGCTGAATTGCGCGGCTTGGCGCACAGGCTCAACCAGCCGGTCGGTCGGCTTTTCCAATATGCCTGCGACGCGGATCTGGGTGATGAGCGCTGCGGCATCACGGTTGAACTGACTGAGGGTGTTGTTGCGGCCACAGAGGATGACCGAATTATCACCGCAAGCGGGTTGGATGCGCTGGCGGAAGATTACTTGACGCGCGGGCGGCTTCAATTCACTAGCGGCAATAATGACAGCGCGGCGATGGAGGTGAAGCTCCACACGCTGACACCGGCGGGCGCGGTCATCGAACTCTGGCAGGCGATGCCGCGCGCGATCAGCGCGGGTGACACGTTTAGTGTGACGGCGGGTTGCGACAAACAATTTTCAACCTGCAAGGCGAAGTTCGCCAATGGTGTCAATTTTCGTGGCTTCCCGCATATGCCCGGCAATGACTTCATCTTGTCCTATCCATCGGCGGGCGACGAGAACGATGGGGGAAGCCGCAATGTCTGATGCGGAACGGATTGTCGCGAAGGCGCGAAGCTGGATCGGCACGCCCTATCAGCATCAGGCGAGCTGCAAAGGCGCGGGCACGGACTGTCTGGGCCTTGTGCGCGGCGTGTGGCGCGAGGTGATGGGCCGCGAGCCTGAACTGCCACCTGCCTACACACCCGACTGGGCGGAGCAACCCGGCGGCGGCGTGGCGCAGGAGACTATGGCCGATGGCGCGCGGCGGCATATGAACGAAATCGAACTTGCCGATGTAAGGGCGGGCGACGTGGTGCTTTTTCGTATGCGGGACATTGGTCCGGCGAAACACGCGG
>JAUSLL010000122.1 GCA_030649335.1 Parvibaculum sp.
GTGCCCCGACAACAGTGTGAAGCATCGCTGGTACAAGGCCGAGCGTCGCCTGCGCAATCAGACAGATCGTGCTTATGATGCGGTCATGGGGTTCTCGGTCAGCGAGCTTGAAGCAGGTGTCGTCGGCAGCGGTCAGGACGCGCCGCCGGATGTTGATGTTTATGCGGCGCTTGATGCCGCGCGTGCCGTTGATACTTTGCGCACCACGCTTGCCTCAGAAATTGTACCAGAGCGAAAACCCCGTTGAGGTTTGCTTGATGGCATTGCGCCCCGTGAGTGACTTGGAAAAATTCACCTCCATCGTCACCGTCTTGTCGATCCGCTGAACAACAGACAGGCCGAGCTTGTTCGATTGGCTCTGCGAGGCGGCGGCGCCCGAGCCCTTGGTAAAGGTGACGTAGCTCTCGCTTTTCAGCATCACTTGCCGGTCTTTGTTGAGTGAAACACCGATCGTGAGGTTGGCCTTCATTTCGCTCGGCCGGTTCGCCGGTCGCACGCGTATTGCGATCAGATTATCGCTGAAGCCATTGAACCCCAGCCACTTAAAATGCCGACCCATGGTGAGACCGAACTCTCCATCGATATCGCCCCGTTGCGAGGCAAATGGGTCTGTTGTGCCCATCGCTCCGTGCCAGATTAGCAGCGGCTGAAAGCTGTAGTAAGTATCGTCCCATTTACCCAATGCGAAGCGTGCACCGGTCTCGACGCGCGACATACCGCGCTGAGATATTTGTGTGCCGAGCCAGCTTGTGCGTTCCTGTGTCAGCGCAAATGTACTGACAAGTGTGATGTTCTTTGAAAATCCATACTCGGCGTAGGGCGATAATTCGCGCTTGGTGTAGCGATTGCGACGTTGCGTTTTGCCCTCGGCGTCATATTCTGCGCTGGCAGTGGTAACAGTAAAGGGCACAATGACCTGTAAATGATTTCTCGGCTGCGGCCACGCGCCCGCCAAAGTGACGCACGGCCACAGCGCGACTACTGAAAAAACGACACCAAACTTAGCCCCTATCCGTGATGTCACCACGGACTCCCTCTACTGATCGACGCTTGTATCGTGCGTAGGGGGAGGGATTGTGTAAAGGCGGGGAGGTGAGTTGCCCACAGCTTTCTCGCAGGGAACTTTGTGCTACGTGTTTCACCTGTACGTATAAGGAATAAATATTTGTCGCGTTCCGATGAAACCATCGACTTGCTGCTCACACGCCGTTCGGTCAAGCCGATGACTATGACCACGCCCGGCCCCGATGCGGGGGAGCTTGAGATCATCCTGCGCGCAGGCACGCGTGTACCTGATCATGGTAAGCTCGCTCCCTGGCGGTTTATTCTGTTTCAGGGCGAGGCACGCGCTGCGTTTGGCGAGGTGCTGAAATTGCGGTTTGCGGAGATTGAGCCGTCATCCAATGAAGACCGTCTCGCGCTTGAGGCGACCCGCTTTACGCGTGCGCCTCTCGTAATCGCCGTTATCTCGCGTGTCGTGCCGAGCGCGAAGGCGCCGGAATGGGAACAGCGGCTCTCCGCGGGTGCCGTGTGCCAGAACATGCTCATCGCTGCAACAGCGCTTGGCTATGCCACAACCTGGCTGACCGAATGGTGCGCCTTTGATGCCAGCATCGCTGCGTCGCTCGGCCTTGGCGAGAGCGAGAAAGTTGCAGGTTTCATCTATTTTGGCACGCCGACGATTCCCAAGGATGAGCGCGAACGCCCGGACCTCAATGCCATTTGTATGGATTGGAAACCCGCGTAGCGAGCGCGCGTTTCAATGCGCGGAAATATCGCCGTCCTGTCGCATGGCGGTGAGGCGACCCTGACGCATGGCCATCTGCATCGGCAGCGAGCGGCCTGTGCGATCCGCCGGTTCTTCATTGTTGAAGATATGACGGCGGTGATCATGGAAGAAGGCGATGATGACGATGGACAAAAGTATCCCCGTGCTGATACCCGCGCCGGGACTTTGCAGGTAGCAGGCCCAGGTCAGCAATACGCTAGCGGCCAGTATCAGCAGTCCGACAATGAATTTCACGTCACGCATGTAAGTCCTCGCCCTATGGTTGCCCATCCAACTCGATTATAAGGTCCTTTCGGGTCAAAGCGGAAATGAACTTATGGTCAATTCACAGAGTTTCGGTCAGATCAGAGGCGTGTTGTTCGACAAGGACGGCACGCTGTTTGATTATTACCGCACATGGGTCCCCATTTTGCAGAGCGCGGCGCTACTCGCCGCGCGCGGTGACGAGGCTATGGCCACCCGTTTGATGGGTGCTTGTGGCTTTGACGCAACGACGGGCCGTGTTGAGGCTGGTGGCATATTGGCAGCAGGAAACACAATCGAACTTGCCGGTCTCTGGTTGTCGGGCGACAAGACTTGGGAGGTTGCAACGCTGACCCGCGCGCTTGATGATCATTTCGCCGCGGAAGCGCCACTGCGTTCAGCACCTGTCACAGATCTTGTTGCCTTCTTCCGCGAGCTGAAAGCATCAGGCTATCGCACCGGCATCGCCACCAACGACAATGAGGCTTCCGCGCTGGCAACAGTCATGCGTTTTGACCTCACCGCTCATGTCGAGTTTGTCTGCGGTTACGACAGTGGCCACGGGGCCAAACCGGAACCCGGCATGGTGCATGCCTTTTGTGCCGCCACAGGTCTGGAGCCCTCGCAAGTGGCGATGGTGGGTGATAATTTTCACGATCTCGAGATGGCGCGGCGCGCAGGCGCAGGGCTCAAGGTCGGTGTGCTCACCGGCACTAGCCTGCGGTCTGATCTTGAAGGCCATGCCGATATTGTGCTCGACAGCATCGTTGCACTGCCGGCATTTCTCGCGAGCACACGTTAGCCGCCCGCCAGATCCCAGATCGATTTGATGTCGCGCGTCTCGCCCAGTAGGCGCTGTGCCGGTGTCTTCTTGTCGATATGACCGATCAAAGCGCGATAGGTACCAAAGCCGCAAAGCTCCTGCAGGCGCGGTTCAAATGTTTTCACAAGTTCAATCGGCAAGCCAAGTTGCTGGTTTTCCTGCTGGCGGATATAGCCCGCGCAATAGTTCATGGCGACACCGACGCGGCGTTTGGCCGACCGGTTCGCACCGCCACCGTGCCACAGGCTTCCGTGCCAGATCAGCACCGAACCTTTTTTCATTTCGGCGGGAATGCTTTCATAGTCACCGCCATAGACGGGCGATGCGTCGGCGAGATGCGTGCCGGGGATGATGCGCGTCGCGCCGTTCTCTTCGGTGAAGTCGGTCAGCGCCCACATGGAGTTGCAGACGAAAGGTGCATGAGGTTTGGCGACCGGCATCACCTGGTCGTCAGCGTGAATGGGCTGGACCTTTTCGCCGGGGTCGATGGAGATTGACGACAGCGACGAAATCAGACATTCCGGGTCGAGCACGCCTTCGATGACGGGCAGCACGTTTTCATGTACCGGAATTTTCTCAAACAGTTTGCCGTGTGCGAGCAGATTATAGATACGCACCGTGTGGTGGCCCTCAAAGCCGTTCTTGGCGGGCACCACATTGTGCTCGCGCTCGAAGCGCAGCAACGTGTCGTTCAGCGCGTCGATGAGATCGGGTTCAATAGCATTCTCGACAATCGTGTAGCCCTTGTCGGCAACAGCGGCGATATGCTTATCCGCGTCTTCTTTTCTCATTGGGTTTCTCCCTTCGGCGCCCGCCATGATAGCTTGCGCCATCGTCCCGTCCAGCCCCTGCCAATGCCGGAGTGCCTATGTTTTATGATGCAAAGACCAATCAGCATGGTCTCCGCCATGACCCGTTCAAGGCGCTTATCGTGCCGCGTCCCATCGGCTGGATTTCGACTCTGTCGGCAGACGGCGTGCTGAACCTTGCGCCCTATAGCTTTTTCAACGGCGTTTCGACCGACCCGCATATCTTGATGTTTGCGAGCGCAGGCCGCAAAGACAGTCTGGTCAACGTCGAGGCGACGGGCGAATTCGTGTGTAATCTCGCAAGCTGGGATCAACGCGACCAGATGAACATCAGTTCGGCCACCGTCGCACGGGAGGTTGACGAATTTTCTTTGGCGGGCTTGGCAACATTGCCGTCGCAAAATGTTAAGCCGCCTCGCGTCGCAGGTGCGCCCGCGCATCTCGAATGTGTCTATCTGCAAACCGTGCCGATGGTCGCGCGCGATGGGCGGCATGTTTACGACGTCGTTTTCGGGGAAGTCACTTGCATCCACATCGACGACGACTTCATCGTGGATGGCATACTCAACACTGCCGCTATGAAACCCATCGCGCGTCTGGGCTATCACGACTATGCGGTGGTGGACGAAGTATTCTCGCTCAAACGGCCGGGGTGAGCGTTATCGCCAGCTTGTTGGCTTCACGTCAAACGCGAGGCTGATGCGTTGCACGTCGCCGCTGAAGGGCAGGGTGCGGTGGAAGGCGTATGACGGAAAGAAAAACGCGTCGCCTTCACGCGGTTCATAGGCCAGCGGCTGCGGTTCAAATTTCGCATCGAAGTCTGGCGGCGGGTGGCCGAATTCGATCCAACCGTCTTTTGTCGTTTCGCCGTCGCCCATGCTTGGTGGCAGCGCGACGTAATAGACGCCGCTCAGCCAACCGCCGACATGGATGTGCGGATGCTGGTGTCCACCTTCCGACAGGACCGTGCCCCACATATCGATCTGATAGGTCTTTGGCACCTGCCCGAAATAGGGATGCATTTTTTCCGGTTTGATCGCGTCGAAATGCGCGTCGAGAGCTTGGCGTAGCGCCGTCTCGAAGGCGAGAAACGGTTCGCGCGGGTGATCGAGCAGGAGACCCGTCTGGCCGCCCAAGCGCGTCGCCTTGCCGACCGGTTCCCATGTCAGCGTCGGATCATTGCGCAGGGCCTCAGCAAGAGCAGCGTTGAGATCGGTCATGCTTGCGTAGCCCACCGGTGGCGTCAGCGCTTTGCGGCTGATGGTGCGGGCGAGTTCTGCGCGGAATCCAGCGGGCATCTGACCGAGGTCTTGTGCGCGGGCAAATGGAAACCAAGCGGCGGCGCGGCGTTCGGGTCCGAATTTTGAAATGGCGCGTTCAAAAATGTCTGCGGCTTCGCGCATGTCGCCGCGTTTCAATTTCATCATACCAAGGCTGACATAGATCATTACGTCTTTGGGATCGAGCGACGAGGCACGCTGATAGGCGCCTTCGGCGGCTTCGAAATTACCGAGCTTCTGATAGGCGTTGCCGAGATTGCCGTGGGCCGCAGGCATTTTCGGATTGAGCGCGATGGCGCGTTCAAAAAGCGCGATGGCTTCTTCCGTGCGGTCTTGTCTCAGCACCACCATGCCGATGTTCATAATCGTCGTGGCGTTCTGGGGTTCGGCGGCGCTCGCTTGACGGTAAGCCTGCTCGGCCTGTGCGAATTGTCCCGCGCGCTGGCAGAGCTGACCAAGCGTTGCGGCAAACATCGGGTTTGTCGGAAAGCGCGCTGTTGCTTGTGTGTAATGCGCTTGCGCTTCGCCCCAGCGGTTATGTTGTTGCAGGAAGCGTCCAAGGTTTTGCCATGGGATCGATTTGTCATGCGCCAGCGTCAACGCACGGCGGAGTGCTGTTTCCGCTTCGGCAAATTCCTGCCGGTCGATCAGGATCGCGGCAAGGACGGAAATGGTTTCCGCGTCGTCCGGCGTGTCGGCGAGCAGAGCGCGAGCCGCGTCCTCGGCTTTACCGCGCTTATTCGCCTTGTAAAGTTCGATAATGTCGGCGCGTCGCTGCAACAGATCAGGCGCGGCCTGCAAGTTGTCGGTCAAATCACTCATCCTCTCGTGTCGAAGGGACAAGCTGCACGGGGAGAGGGGGCGCGTCAATGTTCACGATGCTACCCCAAAAAAATGTCGCCCCGTGGCTTAACCGCAGGGCGACATCTTACGTCGATCACTGTTGCCGAATGGGTCCCGGGATCAAGTCCGGGACGGCAGTGGTACAGGTTTATTCCGCCGCCACGCTCGTCGCGCGGCTGGCTTGTGGGCCACGGATCAGCTTGCCGGGCATTTCGCCGGTCGACTCACCATTTTCGAAGGTCACGGCGCCGCTGACGATGGTGGCGCGATAGCCTTCGGCTTTCTGGATCATGCGGCGGCCTTCGGCGGGCAGGTCGAAGACCATTTCCGGCGCGAGGATGCGCAGGCGGTCAAAGTCGATGACATTGACGTCGGCTTTCATGCCGGGGGCAATGACGCCACGGTCGTTGAGGCCGTAGAGGCGGGCCGTGTCCTGCGTCTGCATTTTCACGACCTGTTCAATCGACAGGCGTGCGCCGCGGTCGCGGTCGCGCACCCAATGCGTCAGCATATAGGTCGGGAAGCTCGCATCGCAGATGACGCCGCAATGCGCGCCGCCGTCCGACAGGCTCAGCACGGTGGCGGGGTGCTGCATCATTTCCAGAATGTGGTCGAAGTTGAACTTCGTGTAGTTGAGCAGCGGCAGATAGATGTAACCGCGTCCTTCGTTTTCCATCAGCATGTCGTAGACGATGGCGGCGGGGTTTGCGTCGGTGCTCTTTGCGAGAGCGGCCACGCTGTCATCGGCGGCAGGTTCGTAATCGAGCTTGCCTCCCTGATCGAGACGGAACATGCGGTCATAGCCCTGCGTCATGATCATGCCGAGCACGCCCATGTCCTTGGGCTTGTCGGCAAGAATGGCGTCGCGCACTTCTGGCTTCTTCAATTCGACGAGACGTTCGGCAAACGGAAGACGCGCTAGTTCCATATAGGTCGGGCGCGAGACGAAAGGATGGATCGTGCTCTGCCAGCCGAGCACCATGCCGGTGGGGCGGCAGGCGATCTGCGCGGTCACGTTCGCACCCTGTTTGCGGGCCTGATCGGTGAGCGCCAGCATGTCGCGCCACTTTTCAGAATCGACCGGCGATTGCAGCAATGCGTAGGTGACTGGCAGTCCGGTTTCGGCGGAGAGTTCCTTCATCCACATGAATTCGTCTTCGGCGGGCGTCATGTCTGAGGCCATTTCAAAGACGCCGTGACCGGCCTGACCGAGTGCGCGGCCGATGCCCATCAACTCGTCTTTGTTGGCGAATGTGCCCGGCACTGGTTCGCCGTCTTTGGCGAGATGCAGCATGGTGCGCGACGTTGAAAAGCCGAGCGCACCGGCTTCGACGCCTTCGCGCACGATCTTTGCCATCGCTGTCACGTCTTCGGGCGTTGCCGCTTCGTTGCGTGCGCCGCGATCACCCATCACATAGGCGCGCACGGAGCCGTGGGGCACCTGTGTCGCGATGTCGAGCACGCGGGTCTGCTTGTCGAGCATGTCGAGATATTCGGGGAAGGTTTCCCAGCCCCATTTGATGCCTTCGGCGAGCGCCGCGCCCGGAATGTCTTCGACGCCTTCCATCAGCTCGATCAGCCAATCGTGTTTGTCGGGGCGGGCGGGGGCGAAGCCGACGCCGCAATTGCCCATGACGACCGTGGTGACGCCATGCCAGCAGGACGGTGTGATGAGCGGATCCCATGTCGCCTGACCGTCGTAATGGGTGTGAATGTCCACCCAGCCCGGTGTCACGACATGGCCGCTGGCGTCGATTTCGCGCTTTGCCGTGCCGGTCACGGTGCCGACTTCGGCGATGACGCCGTTGCTTATGGCAATGTCGGCGACGCGGGCCGCCGCGCCTGTGCCGTCCACCAATGTGCCGCCGCGAATAATGAGATCATGCATAGTCCGTCTCCCCGATTTGTTGTTGGGGAGAGACTAGGGCCAGTCCGGGCGGCCTGCAACTAAAATAGACTAAGGTCTATTTTTTGACTTTTGCCACTGTCGAGAGCGTTGCCGCAGGTTTGGGCTTCTTGGCCGCAGGGGCATTGCGGTTGGCCGCAACGGGCTTTTTGGAGGCCCGGCTCCGTACCAGCTTTTCGGTGGCCGATCGTGCCTGCGTTGTCAGATGTGTGTCGTTGGCCGTGTCCAGCTCGTCGCAGGCTTCACCGATATAGGTGGCAAGCATGTCGAGATCGGGCATGGCTTCGCGGGCGGCCAGCAGTCCGAAATCCAGCTCGTCGGCATAGCTTGTAACGGTGATGTTGAGCGCCTGCCCGTGGACCAGCACCGACATCGGATAGTTGTTCACGAGTTCGGCATCCATCAGGAACAGGCGTTCGCGCGGGCCCGGCACATTGGAAATAACGAGATTGGCGGGCGGGGCGATCTTGTCGCCGAGGCCCGAGGCATTGGCGAGCAGCAGCGCGCCGTTCATCAGCAACGCATAGTTGGTTGCCGCTTCGCGTGACAGTGACGAGAGATTGTCTTTCGCTTCCTTCGCGGATTCATGGATGAGGTGCAGGCGTTTGATCGTGTCGGGCTCGTTGGTCGCCAGTGTCGTCACGATCATCGAAATCTGGTTGCCGCTTTGCTCAGCATCCTTGGGGCGCACCGAGACAGGGCACATGGCAAGCACCGGCTTTGCGGGCAGGGCCTTGTGGTCCTGTAAATAGCGGCGCAGCGCACCGGCACAGATCGCCAGCACAAGATCGTTCACCGTCATGCCGAGATCACCCGAAATGCTCTTGATGCGCGACAGAGGGATTGTGTGAACGGCAAAGCGGCGATGTTGCGTGATGGCGCGGTTGAAAATAGTGGCGGGAGCGGTGAAGGGTCGGGGCGAATGGCGCGTGCCGCCCGACAAGGCTTGCATGCCGGATTTGATCGCGGTGGATGACAGTTGCCGCAATGATTTTGCCTGATCGCGCAGGCCCGAATAGCCACGCAGCAGGCGCATCGTCAGGTTCTCCGTTTGCGGATCAACCTTGCGCTTTGCCGCTCCTGCCTGCCAGAAGCCTTTGACGTTTTTTGTCTGTGGCATGGTGGAGGTCACGCGGCTCAGGATCGACATGGCTGCGACGCCGTCCATGCTCGCATGATGGACTTTAAAATAAAGCGCAACGCGATTGCCTTCCAGCCCGTCGATGTAATAGCACTCCCAGAGAGGGCGTGTGCGGTCTAGTAGGCGCGAGTGCAGCCGTTCGACGAGTTTCATCAACTGGTCCATCGTACCGGGCGCGGGCAGGGCGGAGTAGCGTACGTGATAGTCGAGATCGAAATTCTTGTCCTCGACCCAACTCGGCAGAACGTCGAGTGAAATGGTCGGGCTTTTCAGCTTCATGTTGAAGGGCGGCGCAGGCGGGATGCTCAGGTCGATTTGCGACATCATCTCGCGGAAGAAATTGCCTTCGTAATGGTCCGGCAGTTGATAAATCTGTAAGCCCGCGACATGCGCCGGACATTCGGTCGTTTCAACCTGTAAGAATGCTGCATCCTGAAGATTAAGCCGTGCCATTTCCCCTGCGCCTCCCAACGCCTTATTCGTCATCAGTGTTTCACAAATTCAGGGGGTGGGGAAAGTAGAGACAGAAGTTTTAGGTTAATTGAGGGGGCTCTCCATCAAACCAACAAATTCGGCAGCACCGTGCTTCTATTTCGTTCTTGGTGGGTAAACACGCCAGCCGCTATATCTGTGCAGCCGGTCAGCGGCTTTTGAGGGTGACGTGACAGATAGTTCAGATAGCAGCTTTAAGGCTCCTTCTCCCTCATTTGCCGAAGCCCTGAAGGTCTGGCTCAAGATCGGCCTGCTCAGCTTCGGCGGTCCGGCAGGCCAGATTGCGCTTATGCACCGCATTCTTGTGGACGAGAAAAAGTGGCTCACCGAGCCGCAGTTTCTTCACGCATTGAATTTCTGCATGCTTCTGCCGGGGCCGGAGGCGCAACAGCTCGCCACTTATTCCGGCTGGCTGCTGCACGGGTTGCGCGGCGGGCTTGTCGCGGGCCTGCTGTTCATTCTGCCTGGCGTCGCGGTCATGCTGGGCTTGAGCTATGTCTATGTGAGCTTCGCCCATATCGGTTTTGTTGCTGCCATTTTCTTCGGCATCCAATGTGCGGTCTTCGCCGTTGTTGTCGAGGCGCTGCTGCGCATTGCAAAACGCATGCTGAAATCGCAAATCATGTATGCGATCTCGGCTGTGGCTTTCATCGCACTCTTTTTCTTTGATCTGCCGTTTCCGATTGTCATCCTGAGTGCAGGCCTCATCGGTCTATGGCTCGGGCGTTATGCGCCGCACCTGCTCGGCGCGCGCGTTGCTTCAGACGAGCCCGAAGCCGCCGCTGCCTCCAAGCCGTCGTTGATGCGGGCCTGTATCACCATCGTCTCTGGCCTTGCTGTGTGGTGGGGCCCCGTGCTCGCACTCGTGTTGGCGCTGGGGCCGGACCATGTGCTGGTGCGCGAGGCATTGTTTTTTAGCAAAATGGCCGTTGTCACATTTGGCGGGGCCTATGCGGTGCTCGCTTATGTTGCGCAGGAAGCGGTCACAAATTTCGGCTGGCTCGCGCCGCATGAAATGCTCGCCGGCCTCGGTCTTGCGGAGACGACGCCGGGTCCGCTCATTCTCGTGCTGCAATTCATCGGCTATGTCGCAGCCTATCGCGATGCCGCGCCGTTTGATCCCGCAGTTGCAGGCGTTGTGGGTGCATTGGTCACGACATGGGTAACGTTTGTTCCTTGCTTCCTGTGGATTTTCGTCGCTGCACCTTATGTCGAAGCCGTGAGGCAGGTGAAATCTCTCAACGCCGCGCTGACGGCCATCACCGCCGCTGTTGTCGGCGTCATTCTCAATCTCGCGGTCTGGTTCGGCCTGCATGTGTTTTTCGGCACTGTTCAGGAAATCCATGCCGGACCTATGCGCCTCTGGTGGCCGGATCCGGCGAGTATTGACCTCTGGGCGCTGGCGCTCGCCGGTGCCGCACTCATCGCCATGCTGCGTTTTCACGCAGGCATGATCGTCACGCTCGGCGGCTGTGCGGCGCTCGGTCTTGCGATCAGACTTCTGTAATCAGGTTCGGTGGCAACTTGCCGTCCATCACCGCTTTGACGTTGACGACCACTGTGTCGGACATGGCTGCGAAAGCTTCTATCGTGCCGCCGCCGATATGCGGTGTCAGTACCACATTGGGCATCGTCAGAAATTCCGGGCGCACATTGGGCTCGTCGTCGAACACATCCAGTCCCGCACCGGCAATCGTGCCGTCGTTGAGCGCCGCGATCAGCGCGTCCTCGTCGATGGCGCTGCCGCGTGAGATATTGACGATGTGTCCGTTCTTGCCCAGCGCCTTCATCACATCGGCGTTGATCATGTGGCGATTACTTTCGTCAGCGCGATGCGCGACGATCAGCACATCGGCCCATGTTGCCAGTTCGACGGGTGACGCAAAATAGGTCCAGCTCACGTCAGATTTTTTCGAGCGGTTGAAATAACCGATTTCGGTTTCAAATGCCGCCATGCGCTCGCCGATTTTGCGACCAATGGCACCAAGCCCGATGATGCCGACGCGACGACCGGTGACGCTCGGTGTGAATAGCATCTTGGCCACATTGTCGCCACGCCATTTGCCCGCGCGGATTTGCGCGTCGCCGTAAACCACATGGCGCATCGAGGCGAGCAGCAGCCCGACGGCAAGGTCGGCGACCGTCGCGGCGTTTGCACCCACAGTGTTTGTCACCGCGATGCCGCGTGCCTTGGCGGCGGCCACATCCACGCTTTCATAGCCGGAGCCGAAGCAGGCGATGATTTTGAGATCCGGAAACCCATCCATGAAAGCGCCGTCGGCCCCGATCGTGCCGACGGTCACAAGCGCCTCGACACCTGCTCGCGGTGTCATGTCGGCGCTTACTTCAAAGCGGTCAGTGAATTTGGCCTCAAAGGCTTTACCAAGGGGAATGGCGAGAAGAAGTGTCGGCTTCATAAATCAAACTCAGTTCACTGCGGCTCGGGCGATGAGCGCGCGGGCCTGTTTCAGATGGGGGATGTCGAGCATCACGCCGTCGAGATTGACGACGCCTACGTCGCCCGCCTTATCGAAAGCGTCGATCACCATGCGGGCATGGGCGAGGTCTTCGTCGGACGGTGTGAAAACGCGGTTGATGATTTCAACTTGTGCCGGGTGGATCGCCATTTTGGCGGTGAAGCCGTCACGCGCAGCGGCGCGCGCCTCACGCTCCAGTCCCGCTTCGTCGCGGAAATCTTTCCAGATGCTATCGAGCGGTGTGACACCGGCGGCGACCGCGCCGAGCAGTGTCAGCGTGCGGGCCAGTTGATAGGGGGCGGTGTAATTGCCTGCCTCGTCTTTGTTGTCGCGTGCGCCGAGTGCGGCGGCGAGGTCTTCCGCGCCCCAGGTCAGCGCGAAGAGGCGTGGCGTGATGCCGCCATAGGTGCCGAGGTTGAACATCGAGGCCGCTGTCTCGGTCGCCACGCAGAAAATTTTCGTCGTGTCTTTTTCAAATCCGGCTTCAGCTTCGAGGTTCACGAGCTTGTCGGAAACGACGCGCAGGCATTCACCTGAAATCGTTTTGGGTACGAGGATTGCGTAAGGCTTGTGCGCGACCACGGCTTTCAGATCATCAAGCCAGAGCGGTGTGTCGAGCGCGTTCATACGCACGCAAATTTTAGGCCCCTTCGGGTCAGCGCTTTTCAGATAGTCAGCAGCGTTCTTGCGCGCGGCTTCCTTGTTGGACAAGGCGACCGAGTCTTCCAGATCGAGGATCAGCGCGTCTGCGCCCGAACCCGCGCCTTTGGTGAGTTTCTTGTCGCTGTCGGCAGGCACAAACAGAAATGAACGCATCACGCATCACCCTTGGCGTGCATGAAGGCTTGCCGCGTGCAGAGCGCCACCACTTCGTCGCGCTGGTTGATCGCCTTGTGCTCGAAAGTGACGATGCCCGCTTTGGGCCGCGATTTCGATGGGCGTTTGCCCATGACTCTGGTTTCAACGCGCAACGTGTCGCCCTGAAAGACAGGCTTGGGGAAAGTCACGTCTGTCATGCCGAGATTGGCGATGGTCGTGCCCAGTGTCGTGTCATGCACCGAGATACCGACCATCAGGCCGAGGGTGAAGAGTGAATTGACCAGCGGTTTGCCGAATTCGGTTTCATTGGCGGCATAGTCATGGTCGAGGTGGATCGCGGCGGGATTCATCGTCATGGTGGTGAAGAGAACATTGTCCGTCTCCGTGACCGTGCGACGGATCGCATGGTTGAAGACTTGTCCGTCGTTGAATTCCTCGAAATATAGGCCTGGCATTTTTCTCTCCCGCTCGTGTGGAGTTAAGTTATAGCCTTCGGACAAGAAACAACAAAAGAACTGGGGCAGGGCGGCATGAATTTCGGTTTCAGCGAGGATCAGCAGGCGATACGCGACGCGGTTGCAAAGACTTGCGCCAAATATGATGACGCCTATTGGCTGGCCCGTGACCGCGATGGTGGCTTTCCCAATGACTTCGTGGCCGATATTGCGGCGGGCGGCTGGCTCGGCGTGGCGATGCCCGAGGCCTATGGCGGCGCGGGACTTGGCGTCACGGAGGCCGCGATTGTCGCGCAGACGATTGCCGAGTCCGGTGCATGCCTGTCGGGCGCGTCGGCTGTTCACATCAATCTCTTTGGCCCCATGCCGGTTGTGGTCTTTGGCACAGACGAACAAAAAGAACGCAACTTGCCGCCACTTATCGCCGGTGAGGATCGTTGCTGTTTTGGTGTCACCGAGCCTGATGCGGGTTTGAACACCACGGCGATTTCGACCAAGGCCGAATGGGACGGCAAGGCTTATGTCGTGCATGGCCGCAAGATGTGGACCTCGACCGCGCAGACGGCGAACAAGATTTTGCTGCTCGCCCGCACCACGCCCAAAGACAAATGCGCGAAGCCCACCGAGGGTCTGTCGCTCTTCTATACAAATCTTGATCGCGGCGGCGCGACCGAGGTGCGCGAGATTGAGAAGATGGGGCGCAAGGCGGTCGATTCCAATGCTGTGTTTTTCGACGGGCTGCGTATCCCGAAGGAAGATCTGATCGGGGAGGAGGGTAAGGGGTTTCACTATCTCCTCCACGGGCTTAATCCCGAACGTGTGCTCATCGGTGCCGAGGCCGTTGGTGTCGGCCGCATCGCGTTGAAGAAGGCGACGGACTATGCCCGCGAGCGCGAAGTCTTCGGTCGGCCCATCGGCAAAAATCAGGCGATCCAGCATCCCTTGGCGAAGTGTTGGGCCGAGCTGGAAGCGGCCAATCTCATGGTCTTCAAAGCTGCCGCCTTATACGACGCGGGCGAAAATTGCGGTGCGGAGGCCAATGCCGGCAAATATCTTGCCGCCGAAGCGGGGTTCCATGCTTGCGAGACTTCGGTGATGACCCACGGCGGCATGGGCTACGCGAAGGAGTTTCATGTCGAGCGATACTTGCGCGAAATCATGATCGCCCGTATCGCCCCAGTCAGCCGCGAATTGATCCTGAGCTTCATCGCTGAGCGGGTGCTCGATTTACCGAAGTCCTATTGACGCTCTCCTCCTTCCGAAGTGACCAGCCCATGACCATCCCCCTGCACGATACTTTCAGCCTTCACGAGCGCCTCGCTGCCGACACATGGACCATCAAGGACCTCGCGCTCTGCCGTGTTCTTCTGATGAACGATCGCCGCTATCCCTGGCTCGTCCTTGTGCCGCGTCGTGTCGGCTTGCGGGAGGTCCACGAGATCGCGGTCGCGGATAAGCCCGCCTTCCAGTCCGAGATCGATCAGGCTTCGGTCTTCCTCAAGGAGATGACGGGGGCGTTCAAGATCAATGTCGCCGCCATCGGCAATATGGTGCCGCAGCTTCATGTGCATGTGATCGCGCGTTTCGAGAATGACGCGGTCTGGCCGAAGCCCGTTTGGGGCTTGGGGGAGGCGGAACCTTATCCCCCCTCCGAAGTCGGTAGTCTTATCGAAACCTTAAAAAAAGGCATTCTCGGTTAACCATTGGTTTATGACTCGCCGCCTATCTTGTACCCGGATGAGGGTTGAGCGCGCTCAACCCCGACACTAGTCAGGGTGCAAGGTTATGGCGAACATCATTCTCGCCGATCAGTCAGCCGCTTTCGGCCGTGCCGCGAAGTTCTTGTTTGAGAGCTTAGGGCACGACATGGAATGGGCTCGAAACGGACAGGAAACACTCGAACTCGTTCGAGGCATGTCGCCTGATCTCGTGATCGTTGACGCGCGCCTGCCGGGCTTTGAGGGGACAAGTCTCGTCGAAGCGATCCGCGCTTTGCCCGATGGTCAGCGCCCTTGCGTCTTCTTTATCCCCGAGAATACACGTCCGGCCACCGTCCGCGCCGCGCTCGACGCCGGTGCCGATGACTATCTCATCAAGCCGTTTGACCGGGAATTAGTCGCCTTCAAACTGACGCAGGCCAAGGCCCGTGGCCGTTTGGTGGAGCGCCCGCGTATGACCCGTTTGGTGCAGGATAACTCCAGCTCATGGCGGTTCCGCACCTTTGGCAAGGTTGCGTCCATCTAATTTTTTACATTAATAAAGTTTTGTAAAATCATGTTTTGTCATGATTTTTCGTTCTGATCACTCCACGTGTCCAGATAGTCGAGGCTCGTGATATAGGGCTTCAGGGCAAGTGCGCCCAAGCCCGCGCCCATCAGCAGCACGACCGACGGCACAAGCGCCAGTGAATAGCGCAGCATCATTTCATCCTTGAACACATAGTCTGTCACCACAGCAATCGCCGCAGGCCCGAGGCCGAGGCCGATCAGGTTGACGATGAGGCCGGACAGGGCCGACGAGAAACCGCGCATCTGGTTGGGCATCATGGCCATCAGCGCCGAAGGCCCGACGCCGGTGGTGAAGGTGGCAAAGAAACTCGCAGGGGCAAGCAGCGCCAAAGCGTAATAGGGATTTTCCATGAGCGGGAAGGCCACGGCGAAGGGCAGAGTGATGATGCCGGTCAGGGTCATCACGATAATACGGCCGTTTCTGTAGCCTTTTGAGCAGACATAATCGCCCAGCGCGCCGCCGGAGACGACGCCCAAAGTGCCGAAGACCATGATTATGAGGCCGTAGATCTGACCGATATCGCTCACCGACCAGCCATAGGTGCGGACGAAAAAGGTCGGAACCCAAGCGGCGGTGCCATAGGCCATCATGGCCAGCAGCGCGTAGCAGAGGTTCATGGTCATGAAGGCCATGGCGTTGGCGCGCAGATAGTCCATGACTTCGCTGAAGGGCACGGCCACGTCGCGGGTGACGCCGTCCGCGTCTGTTTCGCGGCGCATATGGCCACGACGCACGGGTTCGCGCAGTGTCGCGACCCACAGAGCAACCAGCAGGCCCGGCGCGCCGACAACGAAAAACACAAGCTGCCAGCTATAGACATGGCCGATAAAGGGCAGGTCGAGATCGCCGATGCTGTTGGCCCAACCGATGGCGAAGGATCCGATGACAAGCGCCAGCCCTGCGCCAATGTAGACGCCGATGCCGTAAACACCGATGGCGATGCCGAGGCGTTTGGGCGGGAAGTAGTCGGAAATGATCGAATAGGCAGCGGGTGTGAGCGCCGCTTCACCGACGCCGACGCCCATGCGATAGGCGAACAACTGCCAGTAAGCCTTTGCTGTACCACTCAAAGCTGTCATCAAACTCCAGAAGAGAACGCCGAAGGCGATGATGCTGATGCGGTGGCGGCGGTCCACCAACCGTCCGATGGGCAGGCCCATGAAGACGTAGAAAATGGCGAAGGCGAGGCCCACAAGGAGGCCGATCTGGGTGTCGGAGATTCCGAGATCGCGCTTCATCGGCCCGACCAGAAGGCTCAGAATCTGGCGGTCGATGAAGGAAAACGTATAGGCGAGGACAAAGACGCCGACCACGTACCAGGCGTAAATCCGGCTCGGATAGGGCGCATCAGATGGGTCGTCGGTCTTGGGGTGGTGAAGCGTTTCCTCGACTTCCGCCGCGACTTCGATCTCGGACATGCGTGTATTCCCCGTTTGGCCCCATGTTGAGTCGCCCTTTTGCGGCGATCTTGTTGGCCACACTCTATTCCCGAAACTGCCTGATACTTCAAGGATTTCTGCCATGCGTGCCGCGTCGCGGAACTGGCACGGGCTTTGCGTTTACCTTGGTAGCAACGCCAAAGGATAGTGACTATGAGCCTCGTCCAAGCCATCACGGCCCCCCAACAAATCACCGCTGCCCTGCAGAATGCGAGTGAGAAGACGGGCACCGATTTCAGCTATTTGCTGAAGACGGCGATGCGTGAGTCGAGCCTGAATTGTAATGCAAAATCAGCTACTTCCAGTGCTTGTGGGCTATTTCAGTTTACCGAACAATCATGGCTCGGCACGATGAAGCAGGATGGCGGCGACCTTGGTCTTGGGCAGTATGCCGATGCCATTACCAGTACATCGGACGGTCGCTATGTGGTGACAGATCCTGCCGCCCGTAGGGAAATTCTTGCCCTGCGCAACGATCCGGAAGTGTCTGCCCTGATGGCCGGTGCCTATACGAACGCGAGCAAGGACCGTCTCGAAGACCGTCTCGGTCGCGAAGTTAATGGCGGCGAACTCTATATCGCCCATTTTCTCGGGGCCGGTGGCGCCACTAAGCTCATTTCCGGCACCGAACAGACGCCGAATGCACGCGCCGACCAGATGTTCCCAGCCGCCGCTGCCGCTAACCGCTCAATCTTCTACAATCGCGACGGCTCACCACGCAGTGTCAGCGAGGTCTATACGAACCTCGTTGCCAAGCATCGCAACACCAATGGTGGCGGCGCTCAGCTTGCCGAACAGTCTGCTCAGCCAGCCTCGTCCAACGGGTTGAAGGCAGGGCGTAGCTATATGCGTCCTAACAATTTTCAGGATTTTAGCGCCGCTGTGTCGGGCGAGGATAAGCCTGTTCAGACGTCGGCCTCTGTCGCATCAGCTTACTCAACGTCGGCCTATAGCGCGGCGGCCAGCAGCTATGCACCGATCATCCAGAGCCAGTCCGGTGGCTCACTGCACGGTTTGGGCGGTCGTTCGCCGCTCACGCTGACGCCCGATGTGATCCAGATGCTGGCGTCGCTCGACGCGCCGGAGGCAGGCGAAAACAAGGACTTGCGCTCCGAACAGGATAAGCGAGATGAACGCGAAGAGCGCCAGAATGCCCGCGTGGCCCATGATGACTCACGCCTGATGCTGCCGCGTGGCGGCCACGCTCTCGGCTAACCCGCTATCGTTTTGGTTGCCTTGAGCTTCTCGATTTCAGCTTCGCTATAGCCCAGATCCTTGAGCACGGTCAGCGTGTGCTCGCCGAGTTCCGGTGAGGCGTTCTTGGGCCCCTCGTCTTCGCCGGGGAAACGGATCGGCGAATTGGGTGACAGGTAAGTGCCTTCGCTGCCGTTGTTGCGGACTTCCACATAAGCACCCGAGGCGATGGCCTGAGGGTCCTTGGCGACTTCAGCCGGACGCGTCAACGGGGCCCAGATCATATCCGCCGCGTCGAGCTTCTTTCTCCAGTAATCGAGATCATGCCCCGCAAAAGCGGCGTCGAGGATATCGACAAGGGCGGCGGCATTGGCGCGGCGTCCTTTGGGAGTGTTGAAGCGTTCGTCTTCTTCAAGCTCCGGCTGGCCGATGACGTGGCAGATAGCGGTCCAGTCCACTTTGCCCTGACGCGGCACGATGACGAACCATTCGTCGCCCTTGGCTTTGAAGAAGTTGCTCAAGGGGGCGACGGACTCGTGGCGGGATTTGGTGGAGCCGAGTTTGCCGTGCTTGAGCTGGGTGGCGGTGTCGGAGCCTGCCGCATAGATGCCGGTGCGGATGAGCGAGGCCTCGACGAGGCGGCCTTTGCCGGTTTTCTGGCGTTCGATGATGGCGGCGAGGATGCCACCGACGGTTGCCATGCTGGTGGTGTGGTCACCGATGCCTGTGCGCAGGATGGTCGGTTCGGCACCTTTTACGGTTTGCAACCAGCCGATGCCGGAGCGGGCATAGAAGGCGGCGATGTCGAAGCCGGGACGGTCGCGCTCGGCGCCTTCAAGTCCGTAGCCGGTGACGCTCGCGTAAACCAGACGGGGGTTGATGGCGGCGAGTGAGGCGTAGTCGAGGCCGGAGCGTTCCAAGCCGCCGGGGCGGACATTGGTGAGGAAGACGTCGGCATCCTTCACGAGGCGTTTGATCGCTTCGACGCCTTCCGGCGTCTGGGTGTTGATCGCCATGCCCTTTTTGCCGCGATTATCGAGATCGAAAATGGCGCTGCCCTTGAGGTGGTCGGCACCCATGTTGGCCATCGTGTAGCGCATAGGGCAGCCGGACAGAGGCTCGACCTTGATGACTTCCGCACCCCAGTCGGCGAGGATGCCGCCGGCACCCGGTGCGGCAATGTAGGTTGCCATCTCGATGACTTTGATTCCTTCGAGCATATCCGTTCCCTTCAATTTCTTGTTGGGCCGGATCATCCATGTTTCGACGGGGGTGTCAAAGGTCGCAGGCTGTCAGCCGGATTTTGCGATGCCTGTCGTGAAGTAGTCCTTCGCTGTCGCTTCGAGCCTCGCCAGCATGTCGAACACCGGCCAGGCACCGAGGCTGATGCGGGCGACGCCGCATTTGGCAAGGTCGGCAGCGGAGGGCGCCGCCGGACTGGCGAGGATATTGACGGGCAGGGATGTGGCCTCGCAGATGTCGCTGATCAGTTCGGGCGTTACCTGCCACGGCACGAAGAAGCCGCTGGCGCCGGCATTGGCATAGGCTTTGGCGCGCGTGAGGGCTTCGGCAACGTGGGTGGCTTGCTGATCGCGGGCGATTTTTTGAAGACGTCGCAGCGGGCGTTGATGAAAAGTGGGATGCCTGCGGCGTCCGCGGCGGTGCGCGCGGCCGCGATGCGGGCGGATTGTTCCTCAACCGTGAAGAGGCCATCGGTGCCGATAAGCCCGTCTTCGAGATTGATGCCGATGCCGCCCGCCGCGATGACGGCGCGCACCGTGTCGGCGACGGCTTCAGGCGCGCGGCCATAGCCTGCTTCAACATCGACGGTGACGGGGAGGGTCGTCCGCCCCGTCATTTCGGCGACGGCATCCATCAGGATGTTGCGCGGCAGCTTTTCGCCGTCCGCCGCGCCATGCACCAGCGCGACAGCAAAACTCGATGTGGCAAGGGCAGTGGCACCGGCTCTTTCGACGGTGGCGGCACTGGCGGCGTCCCAGACATTGAAGAGTTTGACGGGGTTGCCTTTGACATGGAGGGCGGCGAAGGCCTGGGCGCGGGACTTTTGATCGGACATTGGGGAGAGGACCTTATTTCGTTCTTGCTCGGTGGAAGACGGTTTGTGCCGTCAGCTTGTGACCGGGTCACGCAGATTACTCGCCGAAAAGAGACTCCAACGAACAGGTGCGCGACGGCGTCATGCCTCCAATGGATCAGCAGGTGCGTTACTTAAAGACGGAGGGCCCGTTGAAGAAAAGGACCACTTCTGCCCATCGCACAGAACCAAAAGGCTCATGATTTTTGTCATGCGCAGCGCATAATTTGAGTGAAATTAATAGTTATGTTTAACGGACATTAACCATTTCACTCTAATTTCAATCCTGTCACTTGCGGCCTGCGTTTATGACGACTGGCTTGTCTGAAACCTGACACGGTTCTGAACGATGAAGCGGAAAATGCGGACTCAAGATCACCTGACGACTGCCGATGTGGAAAATCTGTTCTCGGAACCGACCGAGGATGTGCGCATGGGCATTGCGCAGAAGGTGGCCTCGCAGTTCAGCAATTCGGTCCTGACAAAGCGCGAACGTGAGTTGGCGAAGGAAATTCTCGGCTATCTGGTGCTTGATGTGTCGGCGGTTGTGCGCCGTGCCTTGGCGACTGCGCTTTGTGATCTGCCTCATGCGCCGCGCGAAATTGTACTGAAGCTCGCCCATGATCTTGATGATGTCGCCGAACCGCTGCTTCAGAAATCCTCTGTTTTTGCCGACGATGATCTGGCCGAATTGGTGCAAAGCGGCACGCCCGTGCGCCAGTGCCTGATTGCGCGACGGCCTGATCTGGGCCCCTCCGCTTGTGGCGCGATTGCGACCAGTGCCGATCGCTCGGCGGTTCTCGTTCTCGTTACTAACAACGGCGTCGTGATCCGTCCGGATGTGCTGGAAACCATCGTGCACCGCTATGCCGATGACGAGGATATTCTTGACCCGATGACGCAGCGGGCCGATGTGCCGATGCGGATGATCGAACGTATTGTGACGATGGTTTCTGAACAGCTTCGCGACCAGCTTGTCGCCCGGCACAAGATTGATCCTTCGACTGCTAAACTGCTTGAAGATATTGCCCGCGAACGCTCGCTTGTGACGCTGATGAACCGCGCCACGGGTGACTGCCTCGACCGGTTGCTGGTGTCTCTGATGGAGGCTGACAAGCTGACGCCGTCGCTGTTGCTGCGGGCTGTTTGCGCCGGTGAGATGGACTTCGTTGTTCGCGGTTTGGCGATTATGACTTCGATCCAGAGCGAGCGGGCTTCGCGCCTGATCCATGACATGGGGCCTTTGGGCTTCCGTGCCCTGCATGCCCGCGCGGGTCTGCCGGAACTGTTTTATCCCGCCTTTCGCGGTGCGCTCGATGTGTTGCTTCAACTCGAAGCCTCCGGACAGGTGCCGGAAAAATCCGAACTGAAGCAGATGATGATGGCCCGTATCGGGCCGGATTATCGCGATGTCCGCACGCCGGACCTTGATCTGCTGATCGACCGTCTGGTGCGTGCCTCGCTGGCACCGGATGCCGGTATGAAAGTCGCCTGAGGCGATTTCTGAAACTTCACCTCGTGCCGACTTGCTGCTAGGTTCGCCCCCTCATTATTGACGGGGATAGCCGATGAATCACACCACACGCGAAGCCTTTATCTGCGATGCCGTTCGCACACCCATCGGGCGTTATGCCGGTGCGCTCTCGTCTGTCCGCGCCGACGATCTGGGCGCTGTGCCGCTGATGGCGCTGATGGAGCGTAATCCGTCGATCAATTGGGAACGTGTTGATGATGTGATCTTTGGTTGCGCCAACCAGGCAGGCGAGGATAACCGCAATGTCGCGCGCATGTCGTCGCTGCTGGCGGGGCTGCCGGATACTTTGGGTGGTTCGACGATCAACCGGCTGTGCGGTTCCGGCATGGACGCGGTGGGCACGGCGGCCCGCGCCATCAAATCGGGCGATGCTGATCTGATGATTGCCGGTGGTGTTGAGAGCATGTCGCGCGCGCCCTTCGTGATGGGTAAGGCGACGACGGCGTTCTCGCGTGATGCCACCATTTACGACACGACGATCGGCTGGCGCTTCATCAACCCGCTGATGAACAAGCAATATGGTACGCACTCGATGCCCGAAACGGCGGAGAATGTCGCCGAGGAATTCCAGATTTCCCGCGCCGATCAGGATGCGTTTGCGCTGCGCAGCCAGCAGCGGGCGGGTGCGGCTATGGCATCGGGTCGCTTTCAGCGCGAAATCGTGCCGGTGACGATCAAAGGCCGCAAAGGTGAAACAGTGGTGAGCGAGGATGAGCATCCGCGCCCCGACACGACTTACGAACAACTTGCCAAACTGCCGACGCCGTTCCGGCAGGGCGGCACGGTGACAGCGGGCAATGCGTCCGGCGTCAATGACGGGGCCTGCGCGCTGGTCATCGCTTCGGCGGCGGCGGTTGAGGCTCACGGGCTGACACCGCGGGCGCGCATTGTGGCCATGGCGAGTGCCGGTGTGCCGCCGCGCATCATGGGCATCGGGCCTGCGCCGGCCACGCGCAAAGTGCTGGAGAAGGCGGGGCTCAATATCGGGGATATTGAAGTCATCGAACTCAACGAAGCCTTTGCCAGCCAGGGTCTTGCTGTGTTGCGCGATCTCGGTCTTTCGGATGATGCTGAATTCGTCAATCCGAACGGCGGCGCGATTGCGCTTGGTCATCCGCTGGGCATGAGCGGCGCGCGTCTTGTCACCACGGCCATGTATGAACTGGAAGAACGCAAGGCACGTTTCGCGCTTTGCACCATGTGCATCGGCGTGGGCCAAGGTATCGCGATGATTATCGAGCGGGTATAAATTCGCCGCTCAGAATCCTAAAGCGCGGGCAAAAATATTCGTCGATCTCTGGCGGGTCTTGCGCACGCGCATGCGGATGGGGCGGTCGATGCCTGCGATGCGGCGACCGTGGCGCGGCCGCCAGCGCAGCATGGCGATGAGATTGCGACCGGGGAAAAAGCAGGCGGGATCGAGCGCGCCGGCGCAGACTTCCAATCCGTCCTGACCAGGTATCGCGATTTCGTGATCCTCGTAGCTAAGGAAAATCTCGTCGGGCGGAAGGCTGTTGTCGAGGATGAGAATATCCTCTTCCACCGCTTCGGGTAGTGCCGGTATTTCAAGCTGCAGGACATTGTCGTTGCGTGTTTCGGCGGCGAGGATGAAATCCTCGCGCATGTCCTGCGCAAAACTCCAGCCGAGCAATTCGACAGCGCTGCGCGGGCGGCAGATGTGTGTGCCTTGTGCGGCGGTGAAGCCGACGGCGGCGAGGCCGGACAAAGTCGTTTCGTCTTCGACGCCGACGGCGGTGGCATCGAGACCGAGTTTGGCCGCAAGTGAAACACGGCGACCGATGAAGCCGAGACCCGCGTTGCGCAGACGCTGTGCGAAGCGGATGATCGACGCGCCGGAGACTTTGACTTCGGAGAAATAGGCGGGCGTCACATATTCGGTGGGGACGACGACCGCGCCGCCGCCATCAAGCGCGGTGCGGAAACCGAGGCGGCGCATTTCGGCAATGGCGCGGGCGGAATGTTCGGCGTTGCGCGCGAAAACGCCTTCGGGAATTTCCAGTGTGATTTCGCTTGGGTCCAAACCGCGCTCGCCGACGATGCCTGCGAGGACGCCGGGAAGCGTCGGGTCGCTCAAATCATTGCCTGAGAGATTGAGGGAGACCGGCCAGTGCTGGCCGTGGGCGTGCCAATGGACCATGGCGTCGGCGGCGGCCCCGACGACAAATCGTGTCAGGTCAACGCTGCGTTCGCGCCGTTCAAAAAAAGAAAGAAACAGGCCCGGCGGCATCAGGCCGTAGTCGGGATGGTCCCAACGAACATAGGCTTCCGCTGCGAGAACCCGGCCTGTGGCGAGCTCGATCTTGGGCTGGAAGACCAAGAACAGGTGCCCCGCTTCGAGAGCAAGGTCTATGTCACGGTTGGTCAGCCGAAAGGAACTGCTGTACATCTGAAAGCCAAATTCTTTGGTCGTCTGTCTGCCGATCCGCCGGACGAGACAGACCCCTACAGGTTCAATGTCTCAACCCGGAGTTTAGACATGCTTAACGAAGAGCCGACGATGGGTTACAGGCTTCACAACGGGTTAAGCAAATAGAACCAATACGAACAAAATGTAAGAAACTGAGACAGGGAGAGAAGAGATGTCGAAGACAGAAGTCGCAGGATTGATACCGTCTGCCACTATTTTGCTGCTGCGCGACGGCGCGAAGGGGCTCGAAGTCTTCATGGTGGTGCGCCATCACAAGATCGACTCTTTTTCCGGCGCATTGGTCTTCCCCGGCGGCAAGGTGGACAAGGGCGACACGCATGACAATGTGCGCGGCCGCGTTGACGGGGCGGATGGTCTTGATGATCGCGAATTCTCCATGCGCGTTGCCTCGGTGCGCGAAGCATACGAAGAATGCGGCGTGCTGCTGGCGCGCAGCGAACGCACCGGCAACCTCGTTGATGCCGCGCAAATGCGCGATCTCGAACCTATGCGCAACGCTTTGAACAAGAATGAAATCGACATCGGCACTTTGCTTGAACGTGGCGGCTTGCGTCTGGCTGCTGACCTGCTGACACCTTTTGCGCATTGGATCACACCGAACCTGATGCCGAAGCGCTTTGACACGCATTTCTATTTGGCTGCGGCACCGGAAGATCATCTGGCTGTGCATGACGGATCTGAGTCCGTTGACAGTGTGTGGATCCGGCCCGTTGATGCGATGGCGGAAAATGATGCCGGGACGAAGACTATTATTTTTCCGACGCGCATGAATGTGCTGAAGCTCGGACGCGCCTTAAACGTGGCGCATGCGATTGAAACGGCGCGGTCGACACCTGTTGTGACAGTTGAGCCGGTGGTCGATGGCAAGGTGCTGCGCATTCCGGCGGAAGCGGGATATGACGTGACGGAAGAACCGCTGACGAGCGTGCGTTCGTAAAGATATTATTCCTTATAAGGATGAATAGAAGCACCGAAGGCTCCGCAAGGCGGGGCCTTTGGAGTTTTGAACAAGCGGATCGCATCAAAGAAGGATGCGCGGAGCGGCGGCGACGCCGCCTTTATGTTTTTTAGTGGCGGTTTGACGTCCCTTCCGACGCTCCGCACGCAGCGATTTTAGGTCTTTCCAACCCCACCAGACCACGCCGCTTTTATCGGCGGCGTATCCACCGGATCGATATTGTCCGGCCCACATGATGGACCTCCCGGGGCATGTGACTGGTACCTCACATGACGCAGGACGCTGCTATCCCTCTCCACGTATTCGGCCAGTCCGGACACGCCCTTCGCGAAGCGAGATGGGGG
>JAUSLL010000020.1 GCA_030649335.1 Parvibaculum sp.
CCATGATGCTCGGCGTGCCGCTAATGCAGCTTTTGCTTTTTGGCTACGCGATCAACTCCGACCCCAAACATCTCGCCACCGCCGTTCACGATCAAGACCACTCGACTTTTACCCGCACATTTCTTAAGGCGCTGGAAAACAGCGACTATTTCGAAATCATCGCGCGACCGGAGACCGCCGATGAGGCCGACGACCTGCTCTCGCGTGGCACCGTGCAATTCGTTATCGAAATCCCGCCGAATTTCTCGCGTGATCTCGTGCGCGGCACACACCCCGCGATGTTGCTGGATGCGGACGCCACCGACCCTGCCGCAACCGGCAATGCAGTCTCTGCCATCAATATCCTCGCCCGCAATGTGCTGAACCGCGATCTCACCGGCCCGCTCACGCATTTGCGTGCCACTCCACCATCCTTCTCGCTCATCACCCACCCGCGCTACAACCCCGAGGGCCGTACCCAATACAATATTGTCCCCGGAATCCTCGGCGTCATTCTGACATTGACCATGGTGATGTTCACAGCCCTCGCCGTGACGCGCGAAATCGAGCGCGGCACGATGGAAAATCTGCTCACCACCCCCGCCCGCCCGTTTGAAGTGATGATGGG
The DNA here is from genome assembly GCA_030649335.1 of Parvibaculum sp. GTDB lineage: Bacteria > Pseudomonadota > Alphaproteobacteria > Parvibaculales > Parvibaculaceae > Parvibaculum. The sequence goes on from JAUSLL010000020.1 coordinate 608, forward strand.
AAAAATATTTCCCTATATCGCGGTCGGCTATGTGCAAACAGCGATCATCCTCATCGCGGCTCGTTGGCTTTTCGACGTGCCGATGATCGGCAGTCTCACGCTGCTCTCAGCCGTTCTGCTGCTCTTTGTCGCCGCCAATCTCGCGGTCGGCTTCACCTTCTCGACGCTCGCCACCAATCAGCTTCAAGCCGTGCAAATGGCCGTTTTCTTCTTTCTCCCGTCGATTTTGCTGTCGGGATTCATGTTCCCGTTTCGCGGCATGCCCGTATGGGCTCAATGGATCGGCGAAATATTGCCACTCACGCATTTCCTGCGGATCATTCGCGGCATATTGCTCAAAGGAAATACGACGTCCGACATTTTGATGGATGTGGGGGCGATGGCGCTGTTCTTTCTTGCCGCCACCGTGATCGCGCTCAACCGCTATCGCCAGACGCTCGACTGAAAACGAAGATCGCCGGAAACACCCTTTCATAGGTGTATCCGGCGATTCATTCGCAAGACCAATCGGCGTCTCGCAGAGAATTTTTTAGTGGCGATCAACAGCGTCGCGCACTTTGTCCTTTGCGGCGCCGACGGCGCTCTGCACCTTGCCCGTTGCCTTGTCGAACTTGCCTTCGGCCTTAAGTTTTGCGTCGCCGGTCAGATTGCCGGCCGCTTCCTTCATCGCGCCTTTGGCCTGTTTCGCTGCGCCTTCAATGCGGTCCTTATCCATGTCTGTACTCCCTGAATTGTGATGATACGAATGACCGCAACAGAAACTGCATTGCGGTGGGGGGGGAGCTATGATTGTGCAGTTGAACGAGGCCGGGACACGGCGACAATGAGGCAATCACGCGTGGAAGACCCGATAATGGCGTTAAATAGCCAATTACGGCCAATTAGAGCGAAAATATTTTTCCCGGATTGAGAATGTTGTGCGGATCGAGCGCCTGCTTGATCGCGCGCATGACAGCAACTCCCTCCCCGTGTTCGGCCTCAAGAAATTTCATCTTACCTTCGCCGATCCCATGTTCACCGGTGCAGGTGCCGTCGAGCGACAACACGCGCATCACCATGCGGTCATGGATCGCTTGCGCTTCCGCGACTTCCGCCGCATTGGCCGGATCAACCAGCATGATCAGATGAAAATTCCCGTCGCCGACATGACCCACCATCGGCGCGACGATGTTTGAAGCCGCCAGATCATCCTTGGTGCCTTTGATGGCTTCGGCCAGACGCGAAATTGGCACACAGACATCGGTGATAAGTCCCTGCTTACCGGGCGCAAGCGCAAGCGAGGCATAAAGCGCATTGTGCCGTGCCTCCCAGAGTTTCGTGCGGTCCTCCGCCTTCGTCGCCCAGTTAAAATCCCCGCCGCCATGCGCCGTAGTGATCTCACCAAAGCGCGTTGCCTGTTCGGCAACCGACGCCTCGGTACCGTGAAATTCAACGAGGAGCAAAGGCGTTTCCGGCAATTCGAGTTTTGAATAACGGTTACAGGCCGCGACTTGCACTTCATCAAGAAACTCGATCCGCGCCATCGGCAGACCGGCTTGGATCGTCTCGATCACCGCATCAATGGCGTTTTCAAATTTGGCAAATGACACAACGCCTGAGGATATCGCCTCCGGTATGCCGTAAAGCCGGAGCGTCAGTTCCGTGATGACGCCGAGTGTGCCCTCCGACCCAACAAGCAACCGCGTGAGGTCATAACCTGCCGCCGATTTGCGCGCGCGCCGCGCGGTACGCACAACCGAACCATCGGCCATGACAGCGGTGATGTTCAGCACATTCTCGCGCATGGTGCCGTAACGCACAGCATTGGTGCCCGACGCCCGCGTCGCGGCCATGCCGCCGAGGCTCGCGTCAGCACCGGGATCAATCGGGAAAAACAAACCGGCATCACGCAAATGCACATTGAGCGCCTTACGCGTGACACCCGCTTCGACATGCACATCAAGATCTTCGGCATTGACCTTCAGGACACGGTTCATGCGCGACAGATCAAGCGACAATCCCCCGTGAGGCGCAGAGATATGCCCTTCGAGCGACGTACCCGTGCCAAAAGCAATGACGGGAAACACATGCGCCCCGCAAATCTTGACGATTTCCGCGACTTCCTCGGTCGTCTCCGCAAAGGCCACAGCATCCGGTGTAACATTCGGGTGCCAGCTCTCGTCGCGGCAATGTGCCTCGCGGATCGGCAGAGAAACCGTGAGCCGATCACCAAGCAGAGCACTCAAAGCCGCAAGAACCGCAGCCGGATCGTTCGTTTTTGCTTTTTGAAAACTCATCGGCTCACAAGTCCGCTCTTTGCGTCGCTCATCGACCTACCTTAGCATGCCCTCCAGTCAAAATTAACAACACCGATCCGGGAGCCGAAGATGTTTGATACCCCCTTGGAATCTCCGCTGCGCAAAGTCGAATCCGCCTGGGTCGATCTCAATGGCCATATGAACATGGCTTATTATCACCTGTTGTTCGATGAATCGCTCGATGTGGCCTTCACCGGCCTCGGCATTGGCTGGGACTATACCAAACAGGGCATCGGCTCATGCTTCACGGCGGAAGTCCATGTTTGTTACCTCGACGAATTGAAGGAAGGCGCGCCCGTGCGCGTCACCTACCAATTGCTCGATTGGGACGCCAAGCGCATCCACATTTTCGGCCACATGTATCACGCCGAAACCGGTGTTCTGGCCGCAACATCAGAGCAAATGTGCATTCACGTGGACATGGCCTCGCGCCGCGCCTCGGCTTTCCCGGACGATGTTCAGGCGAAGATCGCCAAAATGATGGACGCGCATAAATCCCTCGCACGACCTGAACAGGCAGGTCGTGTCATTGGCATCAAGCGGAAGGCTGCTGCTGAATAAACTTCTTCGACAGCGCGTGATAAATACCTTCCTTGCAGACAAGGCGGGACGCGCCTTGCGCAACGAGGGCTGCCAGCATCAACGGCACCATGAGGCTGTGGTTGTCTGTCATTTCCGCAACGATCACAAAGGCGGTGATGGGGGCCTGCACCACGCCGCTGAAATAAGACACCATGCCGA
>JAUSLL010000023.1 GCA_030649335.1 Parvibaculum sp.
TGAGGTCCGTAAGCTGCTGCTGCGGCACTGTTGATCCATTGGTCAGAAACAGGCCGGACTCGCTGCGGAAGGTTTCGACCGCAGCTTCGGAATTCTGGACCTTGCCGCGCAGATCTTCGATCTGCTGCGCCAGCCATTTGGTCGCCTCGGCATTGAGACCATTTTTCTGTTCGATCTGCTGTGCGATGTAAAGTTCGCCCAAGCGGTTGGCGATGGCGGCAGCGGTCGCGGCATTGACGGAGGTCGCCGAAATGGCGATGACGCGCGATGTGCCCCGTTGATAGACGTTGATACGGCTCAGTACGCGATCGATCATGCGGTCGCGATCCGGCACACCCGGCATACTGTCGAGCTTGCCCGACAGGCGCCCGAGAATGCTGCTGCGCAAGGCGGGATTGAATTCCGGCGTGTTGTTGAGCTGCAGATCGGTAATGAGACGCGCGACGAGCGGCCGCGAGGTCATCAGCTGAATTTCACTCTGCACGGTTTCGGCGTCCGGCGGCGTCGGCGTATTACCATTGTCGAAGCTCGACACTTCGCCGGTACGCGTCGACAGAAGCAGACGGCTCTCGACCGTGTAAGTCGGTGTGACGGTCATCAGCCAGAGGAAGGCCAAGATCATGAAACCGATGAAGGCAACAAGGATAAGCTCCTTGCGGGCCCAAATGCCGCGCAGAAGTTCCCACGGCGAAATATCGCTCGCACCGGGCGCATCAGGCGCGGCGCGACGGCGATCACCGAAAGTAACTGAAGGTGTGCTCTGTATGTTGCTCATGCGCTCCGCCCGCCACCTCGCGGGATTTGTGATTCCATGAGTAAACGTGTCTTAGGTAACGGAAGCCTTAACGCGGGCCTGTTTACTAACAAAAATGTGAAGCGTACCAGCGCCTTGCAGCAATAAATGACGAATTTGAACGACAATCCTTTCCAAAAAATTTACCAGTCCGGCCTACCTTCTGAACTAGTGGGACAGTTCAAGGATCGTCGGCATATGACGCGCCATTCTTTTGCAGCAATGATGTTCGTTTTCGGGATCGCCAGCACCGGTTTGGGCGGCTGCGCGTATGACGCGCCGCGCGACGCAATGATCGGTCAGACGACGGAGCCCTATACGCTCGATAGCGGCGACAGACTGCGTGTGAACGTGTTTGGCCAGCCCGATCTCAGCGGAGAGTTCTCGGTCGACGGCAGCGGCAATATCGCCATTCCGCTGATCCCGCCGGTGGCCGCAGGCGGTCTCACAACCAATGAATTGCAGGCGAGCATCGCCGATGCCCTGAGCCGCACCTTGCTGCGCAATCCCAATGTCAGCGTGCAGGTGACGGAGTTCCGCCCCTTTTTCATCCTCGGCGAAGTCATGAAGGCCGGGCAATATCCTTTCGTCAACGGCATGACGGTGCAAAGCGCCGTCGCCATTGCCGGCGGCTTCTCCTATCGCGCCAACCAGAACAACGTGCATGTCACGCGCAAGCAGGGTGACCGGCTGGTGGAGATTGACCTTCCCACAGGCGCCCCTGTGCGCCCCGGCGATACAATTCTCGTTAAAGAGCGGTACTTCTGATGTCTGACACGGATCGCCCAACCCATACGGATCGTCTTGCGCACAAGCCGCTTCACATTTTGCATGTCTTTCGTGCGCCGCTCGGCGGACTTTTTCGTCATGTCTGCGATCTGGCGGAAGGCCAGAACAAGGCGGGTCACAAGGTCGGCATCATTTGCGGCGAAGTGCAGGGCGACAGCCTTGCCGCCAAGCGCTTGGCGGCCATCGGAGCGCATTGCCAGCTTGGCGTGCATACGATTGAGATGAACAGGTTGCCCGGCATCGGCGACGCGGCAAGCATCGCCAAGGTCATGTCATGTGCTATGCGCGCACGGGCCGATGTGATCCACGGCCACGGTGCCAAGGGTGGCGCTTATGCGCGTCTGCTGCCCCGTGTCGCGGGTGGTGTGCGCCTCTATACACCGCATGGCGGGTCACTGCATTTCGACCGCCGCAGCATGGCGGGTTTTACCTTTCTGACGGCGGAACGTCTGATGCGCCGCCTCACCGACGCATTTATTTTCGAATCCGATTTCGGTCTGCGCACCTTCACCAAGAAGATCGGTGAACCGTCCACTTTGTCTGCCGTCATTCACAATGGTGTGACCGAAGCCGAATTCGTGCCGGTAGAGCCGGCAAGCAATGCTGCTGATTTTGTTTTCATCGGTGAATTGCGCGAGTTGAAGGGGATCGGGACGCTGATTGATGCCGTCACGCTCGCCGGACACAAAATGCATCTGCGCATTGTCGGTTCGGGAGCAGAGCGCGAAATTTTCGAAGCGCAAGCAGCAACGGTGCCCCCCAGCGTCAAAATCGAATTTATGGGTTCAATGGCCGCGCGCGACGCTTTCGCGCTTGGCCGCGTGGTTGTCGTGCCGTCCTATCATGAATCTTTACCCTATATCGTGCTTGAGGCAGCCGCAGCCGGTATGCCGGTGATCGCCACACGCGTTGGCGGCATGGCCGAAATCTTCGGACCGGATTCCTGCACGCTGCTCAACCCGCGCGACATCGGCGGGCTGGCCGATCGGATGCGTCATGCCTTGCATCATCCCGATGAGATGAAGGCACTGGCGGACCGTTTGCGTTCACGTGTGCGTTCGGAATTTTCCTCCGCTCAGATGGTTGATGGTGTTAATGCGCTCTACCGCCGCCTGATCGAAAAGCGCGGTCAACGCGCGGTGGCTCAGCTAGACGATGCGACCAGTGGCGTGGAAGGAGTGCCTTCATGAGTGAAGGAGACCGCGGCATGAGCGGCGGGCAGGGTGGCGGACCGGAAATGCGGGCCGCGCCGAGCGACGCGAGCATTGATGCCGGTGGCAGTCATGCCGGACGCCGCGAAGGTCGTATCCGCGAAGCCGCGCCAACAAGAGAACGTCGCGCAGCTATTGTGCCCATGGTGTCACCTGCGGTCATCAAAGGGTCAGTGCGCATGGCCGATGCGGCGCTGACAATGCTGATGGGTATTGTGGTCTGCTATTCCTATGTCGGCATCATGTCTGACGCGCAGTATTTCATCTATGCGCAAGCGTTGACAGCTGCGACCATCCTGACTGTTGTTGCTTTTCAGTTCAGCGGGCTCTATCGCATTCCTGTTTTGCAGCGCACGCTGACGCAGGTTGGCCGTATAGCCATGGCCTGGAGCGGCGTATTCGTCCTACTGATGGTCGGCGGATTTCTGCTCAAAGTGAGCCATGAGGTCTCGCGCGTCTGGCTTGTGTCTTGGTATCTGGGTGGCTTCGGGGCGATCCTTGCGATGCGCGCAACCGTCGGCGTTGCCGTGCGGCACTGGATGGAAACAGGCAGGCTCGAACGCCGGGTGGTCATCGTCGGTGGCGGCGAGCGTGGATTGCACCTGATTGAAGCGCTGCGGGCCTCTTCGGCCAAAGACATAAAAATTTGTGGCGTGTTCGACGATCGCGGCGATCAGCGCGTGCCGGACGACATTGCCGGATTCCCGAAACTCGGCACTGTGGACGAGCTTGTGCGCTTTGCGCGCTCCAATCGTATTGATCTGCTTATTATGGCCCTGCCGCTGACCGCCGAGCGCCGAGTGCTGGAAATGATGCGCAAGGTCTGGGTATTGCCGGTCGACATTCGTCTCTCGGCGCTTGACGCACCGTTGCGCATGACAGCGGGAACCTATTCCTATGTTGGCAACGTGCCGTTCTTCAATCTCTACGACAAGCCGTTGTCCGACTGGGACTATGTGCTCAAAGTGATCGAAGATCGCGTGCTTGCCGCAATGTTCCTTCTCATCCTCTCGCCGCTCTTTGCGCTCATTGCCATTGCCATCAAGCTCGATAGCAAAGGGCCTGTGTTTTTCAAACAGCGTCGTTATGGCTTCAACAACGAGCTGGTCGAAGTCTATAAGTTTCGCACGCTCAAGCATGAAAGTGCCGACGCCAATGCGGCCAAGCTTGTGACCGCAAATGATGATCGCGTGACGCGCGTCGGCCGCTTCCTGCGCCGTTCAAGCTTCGATGAGTTGCCGCAGTTCATCACTGTGCTAACGGGCGGCATGTCGATTGTAGGTCCGCGCCCGCATGCCATTCTGGCCAAAGCGGGTGATGAACTCTACGGCGATGTTGTGGACGGATATTTCGCTCGTCACCGTGTCAAGCCGGGCATCACCGGTTGGGCGCAAATCAACGGCTGGCGTGGCGAGACCGATACACGCGAAAAAATTCAGCGCCGCACCGAACACGATCTTTACTACATCGAAAATTGGTCCCTCTTGTTTGATCTCTACATCATCGCACGCACACCGCTGTCGATGGTGCAGGGTGAAAATGCATTCTGAGAACAAAGGCAATGGACGGATGGGTAACAGAAACGACAACACCCAGACAGCTTGAACGGACGAGTTCAAGCTGGAGCGACAAGCTTGGCAATTTTCTGATTTTCCTCGTCATTTTCTCGAGCTTCTACCAGCAAAGTTCTCCAGGCGAGAGCAAACCTGTTTTGTTCGATCTGGTGCTCATCGTTTGCATGGGTTTTTTCTTTGCACTCGGTCTGAAGTTTCCGCGTGGTCTCATCTGGCCGGTTGCCATGTGGGGCCTCGTGCTCGCCGGTTATGGTATTGGCGGCATCGGTGCGGAATATGGCGACAAGGTCATCAACTTTATCGAAGTCTCGACCTATCTCACCTGCGCTTTCATTTTCTTTTCGAGCTATATTTTTGTCGACGCTGAAAAGCGTATGCGGCTGATTTTCAACGCTTATGCCGTTGCCGGCGTAGTGGCGGCCCTTGCGGGTATCGTTGGCTACTTCGGTCTCGGGCCGTCGTCGCTCAGCCTGACCACATTCGGGCGAGCCGCCGGCACATTCAACGACCCGAACGTCTATGGCCCCTATCTGATCGCACCGGCTCTCTATCTCGGCTTGCGTCTGAGCAAAGCCAAAGATATGCGCGCGCTTTTGTTGCTGCCGGCGATCGGCATTCTGGTGCTTGGCCTGTTGCTCAGCTTTTCGCGCGGGGCATGGGGAAACTTCCTGTTGTCTGGTGGTGTGTTTGTGATGCTGACCCTCGCGACGTCGAAGTCAGCCGCGCAATCAGCCCGCCTTGTCGCCTTTGCTGCCTTCATGGGTCTGATAGTGATCGGTGTCGTCGGCTTTGCTCTGACAAGCCCCAAGGTTCAGCAATTATTCGAGCAACGCGCTGCGCTGGTGCAGGACTATGACGTGGGCAATGAAGGTCGCTTCGACAGCCAGCGCCGCGCCTTCACCATGGCTGTAAAAAACCCGTTGGGCATCGGGCCGGAACAATGGGCCATGATCAACAAGCTCGACACACATAACGTCTATTTGAACGTGTTTATAGCAGGCGGGTTTCTGTCGATCATCGGCTTTGTCGGCTTTCTCGGAATGACATTCGTGTCAGGCAAACGAGCCATCTTCCACAATGGTCCGGGGCAGGAATATCTGATTGTCGTTTATGCCTGTCTCGTCGGTCACATGACCGAGGCTTTCATCATCGATGTTGATAACTGGCGACATTTGTTTTTGCTGTTTGGTTTGGCATGGGGCGCCATTCTGGCTGCACGGGTCGAAGCGGTTGCGCCACCGCGCCGTACACCGCGCGATCAGCCTCATTTGGTTGAAGGCTTCACGGCCTGAAGGCTGGCGGCGAGGGGAACATGATGTGGAACGCAATAAAGGGGTGGGACCGCGCGCAATGGTTCATGCTGCCCGCTTTGGGTCTTGCTGCCATTCTTTTGGCAGGCATGCTTCTGCACATCGTCAAAGAAGATCCCGGCACCAACAGCTATGCGCTACTCGCGGATTCATTTCTGCATGGAAAACTCGATAGCGCCCAATGCTTTGACGGCGACTGCGTGAATGTCGATGGCAAGTCCTATGTGATCTTCCCGCCTGTGCCCGCTGTGATCGCCATGCCGTTTGTGGCCGCTTTCGGAACTGGTTTTCACGGCTTTGCGGCGATTGGATTCGCCTGTCTGCTCGGATCTGTTTTTCTGTGGTGGCGCATTTTCGAGAAAATCGACGTCGAGAAACAAACGGCCGTCTGGCTTTTGCTGGCCCTCGCATTCGGCTCACCGCTTTTCTACGTTTCAATCCGCGCGGATCGCGTTTGGTTCTTTGCCCAAAGCATCAACTTTCTGCTGCTGTCGCTGGCGATTCACGAGGTAATGCGCGGCGGCAGGATCATGCTGGCAGGCGCTTATCTCGGTCTGGCCTTCCTCTCGCGCCAGATGACGATTTTGCTGGCACCGTTTCTCTTTGTGCTGGCTTTGAAGCCTGAGGAGAATTTGATTTCCTTCAAATGGCCCGCGCTCAAACGCGTCCTGGCGTTCGGCGCACCGCTCATCGTGGCTGTAGCGATTTACATGGCTTACAACATGGCGCGCTTCGGATCGCCGATGGAGACGGGATACATCCACATCGCCAAGCCCACGCTCGATCAGTGGTCGCTCATCAACGAGCGTCTCGTCCATCACGGGCTTTTCTCGAAAGACTATTTCCTCTTCAACGCCTTCCACCTGTTCATTCAGGGCTTCCACGTGGAGTGGGGCGGTTCGGCGCTCTTGTCGCCCCTCAAGCTCGACCCGATGGGCACATCTCTTCTGGCGGCGAGCCCCTTTGTGCTGCTCGTGCTTTTCGTACCACTTGATCGCGAGACGGTGATTGGCGGGCTATGCGCCATGCTCATTCTGGGGATCACGCTGTTTTATCACGGCAACGGCTTCTCGCAGTACAACGCCCAGCGCTTCGTCCTCGACTGGGCACCGGTATTGTTCTTTGCGCTGGGGCTGTCGGTCAGCAAGGCGCTCAGACCGGCACTTGCTGTGCTCGTCATTTATGCGATGGGATTGAATGTGGTTGCCATGGCATTGCTGGCGACCCTGCATCAGGGATAGCGGTCAAATGCAGGTGATGCGATGAAACTTGGAGGCCACGCCCGGAATCGAACCGGGGTAAACGGATTTGCAGTCCGGCGCGTAACCACTCCGCCACGTGGCCGACCAAGGCGCGTCATATAGCAATTCCCCACTTGCCGCACAATCCAAATTGCCGGAAATCCTCAAGTTAGAGCCGCCGCGCGTGCATTTGCATGAGCATGGTGAATTGAGTTTGCCTAATTCGGGCATTATAACGGCGGGGATGGGGCTTCCTCTTCGTAGAAGCCGCAACCGATTTGATATTGACCCGTTTTTCAGGACATTCCATGACCGACTTTGCTGCTGCCCGGATCAACATGGTCGAGAATCAAGTGCGTTGTAACGCTGTGACGGACCACGCGCTCATCGCCGCCATGTCGGCAGTCCCTCGCGAACAGTTCACACCGCCCGCGAATCAGGGCGTCGCCTATATGGATCAGGACCTTGGCGTCGGCCATGGTCGCTATCTGATGCAGGCCCGCGCCTTTGCCAAATTGTGTCAGGCGGCCGCCATCGGCAGCGCCGACACCGTGCTCGATGTTGGCTGCGCCACCGGCTATTCCACCGCCGTTCTCGCCCGCATCGCCGGTAAAGTTGTGGCAGTCGAGGAAAATCCGGCACTGGCCGAGGCGGCAACGGCTTCGCTCGCAGGCGTCGCCACCGTCGTGACAGGGCCTTTGGCCGAAGGGGCCCCTAAACATGGGCCTTATGACGTGATTTTCATCAACGGGCTTGTTCCGGAAAAGCCCGAAAAGCTCTGCCAACAACTCGCCGAAGGCGGCCGTTTGGTCGCCATTGTGGGCGAGGGGCCGGTCGGTCAGGCCAAAGTCTATGTTTGTGCCGCCGGAACAGTGACCAGCCGTGTCGTGTTCGATACCCCGGCTCAGCCACTTCCGGGATTTGAGATCGAAAAAAGTTTCGTTTTCTGACCAATTTTTGCGATTTTTGCTCACATGAGGGCATTTTGCGCCTAGTCGCGGCGCAAGCCCGCTAGGAGTTGGCGACTTGCAGCCATATATGTAAGTTGCCGGAGACGACCGGTAAGACGTCGCGGAAGCGTTGAGGGGCGAGACCGCGTTTTTGCGGAGAGAAAAAGTGATGAAACGACCCGTTGGGACGTATGTGAAATACGTTGCCCTGAATACTGCCAGTGCCTTGGCCTTGAGTGCTGTTCTGCTGGCAGGTCCCGCTTCCGCTGAAAGCCTGAACGACGCCCTTGTTTCGGCTTATCAGAGCAACCCCGATCTTTTAGCCGCCCGTGCCGCCTTGCGCGCGACCGACGAACTGGTGCCTCAGGCCTTGTCGGGCTGGTTGCCGACCGTGACCGCTCAGGGAACCTATGGCAGCACCGAACAGCGCGCACGCATCACCTCGGGCGCGCCCACTGTTAAAAACGACACGAACCCGCTGACTGGTGCCGTGACGCTCAAGCAGAACCTCTTTGCAGGCGGGCGTACCCTCAGTTCGACGCATTTGGCCGAACACACTGTTGATGCAGGTCGCAATTCGCTGACGTTGACCGAGCAGGAAACACTGCTCTCTGCCGTCGTCGCCTATATGGACGTCATCAAAAACCAGAGCGTTGTCGAACTGACACGCAACAACGTGGACGTGCTGAAGCGTCAGTTGGAAGCAACCAATGACCGTTTCCGTGTAGGCGAACTGACGCGCACGGATGTGGCCCAGTCCGAAGCCCGTCTCAGCGGCTCGCGCACAAGCCTGACGCAGGCTGAAGCACAATTGACCGCAAGCCGTTCGGCCTATGCCAAAGTCGTCGGTCATTCGCCTGAAAAGCTTGAAAAACCTATGCCGAGCGACATGGTTCCGCAGAGTGAGGACCAAGCACGTGCTGCCGCCTCCAAAAACAATCCGGCGGTGCAGGCCGCCCGCAATTCCGAAATGGCGCGCCGCTCGGCAATCTCTGTTGCCAAGGGTGCGTTGCTGCCGTCCGTCGATCTGCAGGCCCAGTACCAGTACGGGCGTGAAGCATCGAGCGGTGTCTATATCGCTGATGAGACCTCGGTTGTCGGCGTGCTGACCATCCCGCTTTATCAGGGTGGTGCGGAGTATTCCCGTATCCGCGAAGCCAAAGAGCTTCACAGCCAGTCGATGATGCAGATCACATCGGCAGAACGCGCCGTTGATGAAAGCGTCCGCAATGCTTGGGAAGCCGTCCGCTCAGCCCGCGCCAGCATCATTTCCAGCGAAGAGCAGGTGAAGGCGAACGAGATCGCGCTGGAAGGCGTGAAGCAGGAAGAAGAAGTCGGTTCGCAGACAACGCTCGATGTGTTGAACGCCGAACAGGAACTTCTGAACGCCCGTGTCACGCTCGTCACCGCCCAGCGTAACCTTGCTGTTGCCGATTATGGATTGTTGGCAGCAACAGGTCAGCTTACGGCGGAGCAGTTGAAGCTTCCTGTTAAGTATTATGACGCTGTCGAGAATTATGACGATGTCCACTACAAGGCCATCGGGTTTGGTTCCGCCAGCGACGAATAAACGGGTACTTTTGTCTAAAATCTTGTGGTTGTTGGCTTTCCGGTCAACTTCTCCTAAGGTTTTGTCTGCTAGAAATAGTTAAGTACAGTTAAGTCGTGACGTCAGGATGAGGGCATGAGCAACCAAAGCGCCGCACAAGAACCCACCATGGAGGAAATTCTCGCCTCCATTCGGCGGATCATTTCCGAAGACAGTGGGGGCAAGGACGAAGCTGCGGAAGCAGCACCGCCTCCGGTCGCTACCGAACCGGAACCCGAATTCGAACCGGAAATGGTCGATTTCGCGGAAGAGGAACTTGAGCCGGAACCCGCTCCTGCGCCTGCACCCGTTGTGGCCGCTCAGCCCGAAGCTGAATTCGAGGAAGACGACATCGTTTTCAGCGAAGAGGACGTGCTTGAGCTGACAGAAGCGCTGGAAGCCGAACCGGAGCCTGAACCCGAGCCGGAATATCTGCCTGAGCTGGAGCCCGAACCCGAATATGTGCCGCCGCCGGCCCCTGCTGCCGTTCAGCACGCACATTTCGAACCGGAACCTGAAGACGAAGATATTGCCTTTGAGGAGCCCGCCATGACCGCACCTGTGAACTACGGATCAACCGCCGAAGCCTCACCTCTGTTGTCGAATGAAGCGGCGACCGCCGCTTCGGCCGCCTTCGGCGCTCTGGCAAGCTCCATGCTGACATCGGCTGGCGGCAGCAAGACACTGGAAGATCTTGTGTCCGAAATGCTTCGTCCGATGCTGAAGCAGTGGCTGGACAACAATCTGCCGCCGCTCGTTGAACAGCTGGTACGCGAGGAAATCGAGCGCGTAGCGCGTCGGTCCCGCTAAAACACTCCCATTTTGATCAATCGGAGACGGCGGCGCCCGCAAAGCGCCGCCGTTTTCCGTTTCTGACGCTTGCCCCGGCCCCCCGCCTCGTGCTGTAAGACGGAACCTCCTCAAGACAGGCCAACGCTCCATGCTCGAAAAGACATTCAGCCCCAAAGACTCAGAAGAGCGGCTCTACCGCCAGTGGGAAGAAAGCGGCGCGTTCAAACCTGATCCGGCCCGTGTCGCCGCAGGAGCCGAGACCTACAGCATCGTCATCCCGCCGCCGAACGTGACCGGCAGCCTGCACATGGGCCACGCCCTCAACAACACGTTGCAGGACGTGCTGATCCGCTTTGAGCGTATGCGCGGCAAGGACGTGCTCTGGCAGCCGGGTCTCGACCATGCGGGCATCGCCACGCAGATGATCGTCGAGCGCCAAATGGAAGCCGAGGGCAATGTCCGTCGCCGCGACCTGGGGCGCGAAGCCTTTCTCGAACGGGTCTGGAAATGGAAAGCCGAAAGCGGCGGGGCCATCTTCGGCCAGCTGCGCCGCCTCGGTGCTTCGTGTGACTGGAGCCGCGAACGCTTCACGCTGGGCGAAAATGGCGCTGCCGAAGATCAGATGGTGCAGGCTGTCACCAAGGTCTTCGTGCAACTGCATCGCGACGGTTTGATCTACCGCGACAAGCGCCTCGTCAATTGGGACCCGAAACTGCAAACCGCCGTTTCCGATCTCGAAGTCGAGAACATCGAAGTCAAAGGCCACTTCTGGCATTTCCGCTATCCGCTGGCCGATGGCAAGACGGTGCGCTATGCGAGCGAATTTGACGTAGACGGCAAGCCGACGGCTTGGGAAGAGCGCGGCTACATCATCGTCGCCACCACGCGCCCTGAAACCATGCTCGGCGACAGCGCCGTCGCGGTGAACGCCGAAGACGAACGCTACAAGCATCTCGCCGGCGCCTTCGTCGAACTGCCGCTCGTCGGTCGTCGCATCCCGATTGTATTTGATGAACACGCCGACCCAGAACAAGGTTCGGGTGCGGTGAAGATCACGCCCGCCCACGACTTCAACGACTTTGAAGTCGGCAAGCGCCACAACCTGCCGAAGATCAATATTCTGACCGTTGATGGCCGCATCAACGACGAAGCGCCCGAAGCCTATCGCGGGCTGGATCGCTTCGACGCCCGCAAGAAGATCGTCGAGGACTTTGAAGCCCTTGGTCTGCTCGACCAGATCGAAGCGCGCAAAGTCATGGTGCCCCATGACGAAAAGTCAAAGATGACAGTCATCGAGCCGCTTCTCACCGATCAGTGGTATGTCGATGCCGCAACGCTCGCCAAACCCGCCATCGCAGCGGTGGAGCAGGGCGATACGAGCTTCGTCCCGAAGAATTGGGAAAAGACCTATTTTGAATGGATGCGCAACATTCAGCCGTGGTGCATCTCGCGCCAACTCTGGTGGGGCCACCGCATTCCGGCTTGGTACGCAGACAATGGCGAAATTTTTGTCGGCCATGATGAAGCCGAAGCGCAGGCGCTGGCCGACAAGCATTTCGGAAAACCCGTCACGCTGAAGCGCGACGAAGACGTGCTCGACACATGGTTCTCCTCTGGCCTCTGGCCGTTCTCGACCCTGGGCTGGCCGGACGATACTCCAGAGCTAGCACGCGACTATCCGACCAGCGTTGTCGTGACGGCTTTCGACATCCTCTTCTTCTGGATCGCCCGCAGGATGA
>JAUSLL010000024.1 GCA_030649335.1 Parvibaculum sp.
TCCATCTTGGGCAGGTAGAAATAAGGGCCGGTCTTGTGGGCTTTCAGCTTCTTCGCGTTGTGGAAGAAGTAGAGACCGAAATCAAAGAGCGAACCGGACATGGGCGCGCCGTCAACTTCGACATGGGCTTCTTCAAGGTGCCAGCCGCGCGGGCGCACGTTGAGGACAGCGTGTTTGTCGGCGACGTTATAGGTCTTGCCGTTGCTCTCGTCGGTGAAGCCGATCTTGCCGTCCCAGTAATCCATGAGATTGATCTGGCCGCCGATCATGTTGTCCCATGTCGGCGCGGCGGCGTCTTCGAAGTCGGTCATGTAGGACTGCGCGCCGGAGTTGAGCGCGTTAATGACCATCTTGCGGTTATCGACGGGGCCCGTGATTTCGATGCGGCGGTCCATGAGGTCGGCGGGGATGCCCGCGATCTTCCAGTCGCCTTCGCGGACCGATTTTGTTTCGGGCAGGAAATCGGGAAGCTCACCGGCATCGAAACGCTTCTGGCGGGCGGCGCGGGCGGCAAGCAATTCGACGCGACGGGCACCGAACTTGCGCTCCAGCGCGGCCACAAAGGCGAGCGCGTCAGCGGTGAGAATACGCTCGAAGCCGGGCTTCACAGCGCCGCGAAGTTTGACGCCATCGGTCTTGGTGCTGGTCATATGCTGTCTCCGGTTCTGATCTCGGCGAGGTCATACAGGCACGACAAGCAAATGTCCAAAACAAACCTAACTTATTGAAATTGTTAAAGTAAAGAACTTCACAAAACTTGTTGTCAATTTTGTTGTGTGTGTAAAGTTTGTAAATTATGATGCCTCCCAGAGAGCGAATTCCGGGAGTTTTGAGCATGGCGGCAGAGAAAAAAGTCTTTGCGGGTCCGCGCGTTAGGCGGTTAAGGCGCGAACGCAATCTCACGCAGGCGCGCATGGCCGCCGACCTTGGCATTTCGGCCAGCTACCTCAATCTGATCGAGCGCAACCAGCGCCCCATGTCGGCGCAGATCCTGCTGAAGCTCGCCGAAACCTATGACATTGAGCTGAAAAGCCTCGGCGGCGACGACGAGGCGAGGGCGCTGACGGCCTTGAGGGAGGTCTTCGGCGACCCGCTGTTCCGTGATTCCGGCCTCACCGCGCAGGATATTCAGGAAGTGGCGAGCGCCAGCCCCACGAGCGCCGAGGCGATCACCGCGCTTTATCGGGCCTATCAGGAAGCGGTGGTGAACACTTCGCTGTTGGCTGAACGCCTTGCCGACCGCGATTTGCTGGATGGTGGCCAGACATTGAGTGCGCCTCTGGAAGAGGTGCGCGACTTCATCAACAGCCGCAACAACCACTTTCCCGAGTTGGATGAAACGGCGGAAGAACTTTACCGCAGCGCGCAACTGGGCGCGGACGAGCCTTATGTGTCCTTGCGCAATTATCTGCGCAGCGCGCATGGCGTGACGACCCGCGTGGTGCCAGCGGACCTCATGTCGGGCGAATTGCGCCGCTATGACCGGCATCGCCAGACGATCTTTCTGTCTGAATTGCTCGACCAGCCGGGACGTTCTTTTCAGCTCGCCTATCAGCTTGGCTATTTCGAACAGTCGCGCGCGCTGGAAGATATTGTCGAAGGCTCGGGACTTGAGGGCGACGAAGCACTGACGCTGTGCCGCGTGGCGCTGGCCAATTATTTTGCTGCTGCTTTGTTGATGCCCTATGCGGCCTTCCTGCGGACGGCGGAAGAAACGCGCTACGACTTGCGGTTGCTGGGGCGGCGCTTCGGCACGAGCTTCGAGCAAGTGTGTCACCGCATCACCACGCTGCAACGCCCCGGCGCGCGCGGCATTCCCTTCTTCCTGATCCGTGTGGACAATGCGGGCAATGTATCGAAGCGATTTTCAGCCGCCGGTTTCCATTTCGCGCGTTTCGGCGGCACTTGCCCGCGCTGGAATGTGCATGACGCTTTCCGCGTGCCGGGAAATATTTATACGCAAGTCATCCAGATGGAAGACAGCACGCGCTATTTCTCCATCGCACGCACCGTAAGCCGTGGCGGTTCGGGCATCGGTGTGCCGGGCGATCAATATGCAGTGGGACTTGGTTGCGAAATCAGCCATGCGCGCAAGATCATCTATTCACAAGGTTTTGATCTTGATGATGCGCGCGGTGCGACACCCATCGGCGTCAATTGTCGCTTGTGCGAAAGGCTCGATTGTTCGCAGCGCGCCTTCCCGCCGTTGAAGCAACGCCTGCGCATCGAAGACCATGTGCGCGGCGTCTCGCCTTTCGGCGTGTTGCAAAGCTAGAGCGTGAAAATCAGCTTGAGCGTATAGGTCACGACGCCGAGCGCGATGATGCTCGCCGCCCAGATGCCGAAGAGCCACGCGAGCCGAACGTAGAGCGGGCGCTGTTTGTCGTCAGTGTTTGGCATAGCCACCATGCTCGCTCGCCTTTCCTTTGAAGACGCTATAGGCGTAAACCGTGTAGCCGATGATCATCGGCAGGGTGATGGCAACGCCGACAAGTGCGAAGATCAAACTGGAACGCGGCGCGGCGGCTTCCCAGATCGAGAGCGACGGCGGCACGATGTTGGGAAACAGGCTGACGCCGATGCCGATATAGCCCCAGATGAAGAGACCGATGGCCGAGAAGAAGGGCAGGCGCTCGCGTTTGGCAATGAGCCCGTAATACAGCAGCACCGCATTGAGCAGCGCCATCAGTGGCACTGGCGCAAACAGCAGCGCATTGATGCCGCCGAACCAACGCTCGGCAATGGCAGGTCGCATCAGCGGCGTCAGCACGCTGACGGCACCCATGCCGACCAGGACCGCACCGGCCATGACCATGGCCGTGCGCCGCGACCATTCCTGCGTTTCGCCTTCCGACTTCATGTTGATCCATGTCGCGCCGAGAAGCCCGTAGCCCGCCACAAGCGCAAAGCCTGTGAGCACGGAGAAGGGCGTGAACCAGTCAAACATGCCGCCCGCAAAACGCTGATCGACAATGGTGACACCCTGCACCACGCCGCCAGCGAGCAGACCTTGCGCGAAAGCGGCGACCAGCGAGCCTCCGAAGAATGCGCGGTCCCAAAGATATTTGCTCGTATGCGCCGTGTGGCGGAACTCAAACGCGACGCCGCGAAAGATGAGGGCAAAGAGCA
>JAUSLL010000030.1 GCA_030649335.1 Parvibaculum sp.
ACCAGCCAACGCCGATTGTGTTTTCCGAACAAGTACTCGGCGACGACCAGAAGAATGTTCTAATCGGGGCCTATGGCGAAGCCGACTACGAATTGCATCGCGAAGAGATTTGCCAGACGGCGCTAATACAAGCCTATGCCAAACCATTGCTGTTAGCGCTGCTTCTGCATGTTCTCACGGCCAAGCTCGAGGTTCTAGCCAGTGATGCGCAGGCCGCCAACCTTAACCCCTCGGAGCGAGCTGCGGTCGTCGAAGGGATTAGGGCGCTCCGCGACCGCGTCGCTGAGGCTGGTGACGCCGACCGGCTGGCGCTTGCCCACGGCATAGCGGCGGGGCTTGCACGTGCTCGCCATCAATTGCAGAACGGCACCAGCGACGCTGGGGTGCAGGTCTATTTCCCGCTCGATAGCGAACCCTCGCACCGCATGAAGAATAAGCTGGCACTGAAGAGTTCGGGCCAGCGAGAGGTTGCGGTGGCCTTGGGCCTAATCGGAATAGAGGAACAGACGGCGAGCTGGGTTAGTTCTGTCGATGATCCTGCTGATCCGCGAACCGGCGCGCTACGGTTGACTTCGTCGAACGGCAGCGCGCGCGTCTTTTTCGCAGCCAATGACGATACCGTCTCCAACCTACTCGACGCGGGCGCCTTTGAAGAGGTCGATGACGACGCCGTCGTGATCTGCTCGGGACGTGTCTCAGAGCGACAACAGCGCAATCCGGCCTCCGTCATGCGCGATGGTGCACTTAGCACTCGCTATGTCGCATTTGGGCCGATGCTCGGGGACATTGCTGACCTAAATGACCTGCGTGACAGGTTTCGCGGCGAGGTGGGGTTGTGAGCACGACCGATCGCGTCCTCGATATTCTCGTTCGTGAAGGCGGCTACCGCCAGCTTCCCAAGCCGTTCAAGATCGGCTCGATGTCCTTCGACTTTACGTATGCGCTTGTTGCAGGCGAACGAGCCAACGACCTCGTCATCATCGTTGAGCTCAAGGGTGATACAGTTGATGAAGGGGTGACGCGAAAGATCATGGCACTTACGCGTGCTCTGGACGTGATGCGATCAAAACGACCCGTAACCGCGATTCTAACCTCTGGGCAGGCGCGTACCGAAACCGTTCAATCGATTAGCAAAGTGTGCCGCGTCCTCCCGGTCGGCGCGCCAACCGGACCCTATGCCATCAGCGCAGTGCGTGACTGGCTTTCGGTCCTGTTGCCGCTAACCCAGCCGCCAGCCGTCGAGGCGCTGCTCGATTGGGAAGCCGATCTGCGCGCCGCTACGGTGTCGTCCGCCAAAGGTAAATTCATGGATGCCCTTATCGGTGCTGCGGAATACGACAAAGAGGCCGTTGAAGCGGTGCTGGCTGACGCAATCACTAGAGCTGTCGACATTGCGATCGGCGATGAAGAGGCCGAGAAATGAATAATGTTAGGCTGAAGAACCTCGTCGTCGAGAACTTTCGCAGTCTACGCGGCAAGGTAGTCATACCGCTCGACGCTCAAGTGGTGCTGATCCACGGCACCAACGGCATGGGCAAGACGAGTGTGCTTTCGGCGCTCGAATTAGGTCTAACAGGAAAGATCGCGCATCTTGATGCAGAGGGTCCACGATACCAATCCTATCTCACAACGCTCAACACTGGTGGTGGTTCGATCTCCCTAACCACTACCGCTCCCTTAACCCAAGGAGGGGCAGTCGATGGCACGCTTGCCTTTTCCGATAACACCTTTCGCTCAAAGGCTCTGCTCGACGCTGACAGTGCCCGCTTCTTTGCGGAACGATGTTATCTACCGCAGGCGACGCTCGGGCGCCTGCTCGAAATCTATGACGACCAAAAAACAGGAACGACTTCACCGCTAACGTTGTTCGTCAAGGAACTGCTCGGCCTCGATCCGCTTGACGCGCTGGTCGACGGTCTCGATCATGCGTTTAATGTCACGCGTGTGCGCAAGCTCGCACCAGATTTTCGTCGCCTTGAGACGCTCAAGACATCGCTGGACGACGAGCGCCGCCGGAAGGATCAGGTGATCGATGAAGCAAAGAAGGCCACCGACGAGCGGCTAGCCCGCCTCAATGAGATACTTTCAGCGATCGGCGACAGTGCGGCGCCGATGGTCACAGAGACGACTGACCTAGTTCAGCTAAAGGCAGAGATTAAAACTGCAAGAGACGACGACCGTCAAATCACGAACCTCACCCGAACGCGCTCAGAGTTGCGAGGGTTGCAGCAACGATGGCAATCTCTGCCTTCGCAAGAGACCAGCCGGGATCAGGCCGGTATGGAAAGAGTTGAACTAACGACGGTCGAGGCGCTCGCGGTATGGCGGTCGACACGCGGCGACGCACTCGAGAATGCAATCAAAGCAGTCCGTGCCCATTTCCCTGATATTCCGTCATTCGATGACGGCCCAGAGGAAGGGAGATCGGAGGCGCAGCGTCGCGCGCAAGCTGAAGCGGATCGTTGCGTGCGACTGCTGGCGACCCACACCTCGACGAGCGCGCAAGTCGAGACCTTGAATGCAACCGTGCAACGCGCGTCCACAAGAATAGACGAACTCAACCGAGATCTTTCCGGCGCGGTTAAAGATGCAAAGACACTCGCAAATGCACTCGCAGGCCTCGTTCCACATATAGACAGCGAAATATGTCCAGTCTGCAGCCGCAACTATGCCGAAATGGACACCGGGTCACTTTCGACCCATATCGCCGCCAAGATTGCATCGCTTACCAGCGAAGCTGGGCGTCTTCAGTCGCTGGCGACAGCAAGAGCCGAAGAGAGTTCGCGGCTGACAACGGCTCAACGAGACCTGCTCAGTGCCACCAACGGTTTGCTTTCTACGGATGAGTTTGCCGTGCTCACTGTGCGGAAGGCACAAATGACCGATATGGCGCACAGCCTATCCGTTTTGAAGGAAACCGCCGCAGAAGGAAACCGGTTGATAGCCGACGTGGCAATCGCCCGGCAAGCGGTTGTGACAGCCCGCCGACGGAACGAGCAGTCGGTGTCGCTGATCCCCGAAATTGAGGCCACCATGCAGGCAATATTGCAGCGGTCCGCTAGTAGTTTCGAAAGTATCGATCTTGCGCTTGCCGAAGCTCTTCGGGCCATCGAGGAGCGCATCACTGTGGCCGAGCGCGCCGCCGCCGCTTGGATCAAGGTCAGTTCTGAGCTCGACCTACGCATCCGTGACCTCGCGCAGATCGATATTTTGCAGTCGGAACGCGATGAGACTCTCGTGCGCCTCCAGACTCTCGACACGGCATTCAATGAAACCGAGACTATTCGCGGGCATGCAAAAAAGGTCTCCGAAGCCGCTGACAAAGTACGCTCCGACATCGTCAAGAAAGTTTTCAATACATCGCTCAATAAGGTTTGGCGCGATCTTTTCGTAAGGCTGGCCCCATCGGAGCAATTCGTACCTGCGTTTCGGCTTCCCGACGACAGCGGCGGCAGAGTCGAGGCTGTGCTCGAAACACTGCATCGTTCCGGTAAGGCGTCAGGTTCACCAGGAGCGATGCTCAGTCAGGGCAATCTCAACACCGCTGCGCTAACCTTATTCCTAGCGCTTCACCTCTCCGTTCCGGTTCGCATGCCTTGGGTGATCCTCGACGACCCTGTTCAGTCGATGGACGATGTCCATATTGCCCAATTCGCGGCCCTACTCCGCTCGCTTTCTAAGGGCATGAATCGCCAGATAGTGGTTGCTGTACATGAACGTGCGCTTTTCGATTATCTAACACTCGAACTCAGCCCCGCCTTTCCGGGCGACAGTCTGATCGCTGTGGAGATTACACGCAATTTCGATGGCGATGCGATTGCGAGACCGCGTGCGTTCAATTACGAGGACGATCGCGCCATCGCCGTCTGATAGAAAAAGCTAAAGGGTGACTTTCTAGCTAGTTCAATTCGAACCGGACGGCCCCCTTCGGATCAGAGCCGATGTAGTCGGGTTGCTCGATGACTGGCCTTGCCCTCACTAACGATCTGTTCGCTTGATGCGCAACACCAGTTGACCTGAGCCCCTCAAACTCCTCCAGATTTAGGTAGAGCCCATCCTAAGAAGGAGACGGATGATGAAGCAATCAAGGTCCACGGAAGAGCATATCATTGTGATACTGTGAGGGTAGGAACCCGGTGTTAAGGCGGCGGGTGTGTGCCGCAAACACGGGATCAGCGGGCGCCCCCCCCTACCAATTATTAGAAGAGAGCCTCGTCAACTCAAGCCGCCCTTTAGAAGCATTAACTGCGGACTTTCACCAAGTAGAGAGAGCTGAATGTTTTTACCGCGCCTTCCATTTTCGTAAATTGCTGGGTAGCACAAATTATGATCGTCGGACCAATCTTCTATCAGATCGTCCGCTTTTGCGTCCTCCGGCAAACCCCGGATTTCCGGGGCTTTGGAGGCGAGGTATTTGGCTACTGGCTCAATATGCTTGTACACGGCAAATCCGCCGGCAAACAAAATCGCCAAGTTTTTTCGACTAATTCTATCGCGCACAAAATCAGGGGACTTCACTGATATCCGCTCTAGCTGACCGATTGCCAAGCGTCCCTGCTCATTGAGGCGCCAAGTTGCTGGCAATAGGCAATTTTGAATATCTTGTTGGCTAATTTCTTCACGCCTATTTTTTTGATTGGCGTTTTCTTTAAGCAAAAACTCAACAATTTTGTCGCGAGTTGCCTGTTCAACAGGCATCCCGTTGTAGCGACGGCGAAGCTTGGAAAATGTGGCAGATGAGATAATCTGCGAGGTGGTGAAATTGACGACTCCAACCCCCAGCGCATCCGCAATCTGCCGGAAGCGATCACCGAAATAAACTGCAGATCGAGTCTTGGCGCGCATGTCCTAACCTCCGGCAATTTCTAGCAATTATGTCATTTTTTTTAATCTTTACTAAATTTATTTTCCAGTTCATCCAACCAAATGCAATTCGATGTCTTTTCGGGAAAGCTAAAATAACTTCCTCAAAATATTGAAATACAATCGATGTTAATAGAATATTAACAATACGTTTCGCTTGTTATTTCGATAATATTGACAATGTATATTTATAGTAAAAAATTCTTCTAGAAAAATTTTGATTTAATACTGTGCTTAGGTGGTTTTCTATTTAAATATAGGAGATCATCGATGGGTATACTCTTCGCCGCATCAATGCTTATTTGCTATTTTCTTCACCTTCTCAACGAGATTTCAAGTTCCAAACATCGCGCATTATTTGAGCGTTTGGCATTGATAGGAACGATGCTTGCAGTCGCTGCGCACGTTGCAGAACTTTATATTAGCTGCATCGCTATTTTGCATGCCTCTGTTTAGCGGGAGTGGTGATTAGTCTGGCAATGTAATTATTGGCCAAATTTTATCTGCAGGAATGCGCCGCGAAGGAGGGTTGGTTTTTTCTTTCGTGGCGCTTTCTATTTTTCAATCGACTTTAGAACTTCTGATCTGAATTGCGGCAACAACATGCCAGTACTCATCCTCATCCTCGTCGGTGCACCAACCATCCATACCAACTTTGCTCTGTCAGACGCTGCATCCGGAATACTCCCCGGATAGCGGCCATTTTTGTGCGCAAAGTGGGGGTCTTCAGAGACAGAATACGCCCCAATTCGGCCTCCGATTTTGGCTTTTCTGGCCTTTTGCTCTGGCAACGAAAGATGCACCCCCACTTCTGTTGAGCTGCAAGGTTTTCAGTGTGTATGGGCGGTTAGTGAATGCCGAGAAGTCGGCGCTGGTCCGCCCAGGAAACCGGCAGGTCCATGTCGAGCAGTGACGTCAGGGTCAAAGACTGGGGCAACTGCCCGGTTAGCAATGCGCGTTGGATGTCTGGAGCAAGGAAGGCGAGACGGAGCATGGTGCGAACTTGCTTGCGTTCAACCTTGGAGTTTCGTGCGAGTTCATCAATTGTTGTGACTTGCCCATTCTCGATCATATCGCGCCAGAGATGTGCGCGGGCGAGAGCCTTAACGATGCTTGGATTGATCTTGCGCCGTGGCGCTGTCCAGTTGTTGGCGTCCCAGCCAGCGATTGATTTGTCTCCTCCGCTTCGGGCGAGCGCACCCTCGATCGTTAGATGCAGAATGCGATCTCGGAGATTGAGTGACTCGTTGTTCACCGTGATCAGTGTGAGGCGGTCGAGCATCTGGTCGATTGGCAGTTTTGAATCTTCGCTTAGTGAAGGCGCATCGAACTGGATGGTTGTTAGCATTTTACCAGCCTCGACTCTCGAGACGTAGCGTCGAACAAGCTGTCTGAGGTCTATATCCGGCAGTTGATTGGCCTTGATGATGTCGAGCGCCGCGAGGACGCGAAGCAATCTATCTCGCGCGAGCCCTTCGATCATCTGTGCTGCGAGCGGGCGCGTCGGCTTGATGTTCGTGTCGCGTTGCTGAATCTGGGCCTGGCTGACGTAATAGGTGTAGGCCTTGTTGCCGGGCTTGCGGGCAGTCTTGGGGCTCATCGAGTTGCCGCGATCATCGAAGATAAGACCGGTCAGCAAGTTAGCACTCTCGATGGTAGTCTTCTTGCGGTAGTTGATACGGTTCGTGTCGAGTTGTGATTGAACTTGATCGAAGAGCTCTCTGGAGATGATCGGCTCATGCTCGCCGGGAAAGACTTCATCCTTGTGCACGGCGTCGCCGACATAAACGCGGTTTCTGAGGAAGTGCGTCAGGCTGCCGACGTACCATGATCCTCCACCCTTGGTGTTGCCCTTGGCTGAGGTCCATAGTTTCGAGCGGATACTTTTCTGTTCAAGATCAGCTCTGAGTTTGCCGACAGATTTTAGTTCCAGATAACGATTGAAGATGAAGCGGACCGTCTCCGCTTCCTGTTCGTTGACGATGAGCTTGCGGTCTTTGGGATCATAGCCAAGAGGGGGATTGCCTCCCATGAATATGCCTCTGCGGCGAGAGGCGGCAAACTTGTCCCGGATGCGCTCGGTCGTGAGCTCCCGTTCGAACTGGGCAAAGGACAGCAGGACATTGAGGGTCAGCCTGCCCATGGAGGTTGTGGTGCTGAAGGCTTGCGTCACCGATACGAAGGAGACGTTCCTCTTGTCGAAACGCTCAACAAGTCTGGCGAAGTCTGTGAGTGCTCGTGTCAGTCGATCTATCTTGTAGACGACCACGACATCGACAAGGCCTTTGTCGATGTCAGAGAGGAGTGTCTGCAGGGCAGGGCGATCAAGATTGCCGCCCGAGAAGCCACCGTCGTCATAGAAAGTTGGAAGGATCAACCATCCTTCCCCGGCTTGACTCATGACATAGGCCTCGCAGGCTTCTCTCTGGGCATTGAGTGAGTTGTAAGCCTGATCCAGACCTTCCTCGGTCGACTTGCGCGTGTAGATGGCACAGCGGACAAGAGAACTCATGATGCAACCTCTTCCGACACTCGTGCTGGTCGAGCCTGTTCGGCTTCAAGTCCGAAGAAGCGTGGCCCGGACCATCTCGTGCCTGTGATCGCGCGGGCGACTTCCGAGAGGCTTCTATAGCGGACATTTAGATGTTCGAAGCCCTGATCAAGGACGAGTACACGGTGGACCTGTCCCCGCCATTCACGTGAGAGTATCGATCCGGGCCGAAGCCCGAGCGCTGGTGATGGCGCGGTGGACTTGCCACGCGTGAGGGCTGTCTTCAGACGAGCGAGCTTTGAGGGTGTATCGGCATCGAGATCACCGAATGACGTGACCTGCAGCTTCCAGGCGAAGAGGCGAAGCAGGAGGTCTGCCGACTGGATCGGAGGAGCCGGGCGACGGAAGCGCTCCGCCCAGGCCTTGCGTAGGTCTGCGACGCCGAGCGAACTCAGCGTCGCGATCTGTTGGTCAAGTTGATCTGCCCCTGAAAGCGATTGGGATGAAGATCCCTCGGACTCATCATCTGAGCCAGGGCGACGTTCCACTGCTGCCTTCCTTGCAATCCGCGTCATGGCAACTTCACGCGCCGATCCGGTAGGAGCGGACACCCTCTACCTTCTCGGAGGTTAGTTTGAGGCCGAGCTTCTTCTTGATCGTGCCTGACAACAATCCACGCACCGAGTGCGTCTGCCATCCGGTCGCCGCGCTTAGGTCATTGATGGTCGTTCCACTGGGGCGCTTCAGCATCTGGATAACGGTGGCAAGCTTGCTTGATGTGGTGGGTGCTGTGCTGGATGGCTTTGCCACCCGGGGTGCTGCGCGCGTCTTGGCGGTAGGCTTGATTGCTGCAGCGCTTGGCTTCGAACGCGCCTGATGTTGCGGTGCGGATTTCTTCGTGGGCTTTCGAGCTTGGGTTTTGTTGCTCTGCGTCTTCATGATTTGCTTCCTTCGGGCTTCGTTGGCGACGGCTCATGCCGTCACCGTCGGAAGCCCCGGGAGGCAAAAGTGCTGCGGGGCGTTGGGTGTCGAGTGCTCGTCGGCGCCTGACACTCACAGCAACGCTCTGTTAGCAGAGGAAGTCGAGTGGAATGTGGGGAAAGATCAATTGAACTCGCGGCAAGCTGCGGGCGTCTCGCTGTAACCGGGCTTGGATCGCCGAGTGTGTGTCTATGGCATGACCCAGCGGCTCGAATCTGCGATAATCTCAAAAATGAAGACTGGACGAAATCAGCCGTGCCCGTGCGGGAGCGGCAAGAAGTTCAAGAAATGTTGTTTGGATGCCACCAAACCGGGTGTGCGGCGCGCGCCCATGCCTGAACGCTACCCCGACGTCTTGGCGCAAGCACAAGCCACGCTGAGACAGCATCAGGCCGCCGAAAGTGTGCGACAGCAGCAGCAAGGCCTCGGCAACCCCATCGTGTCGTGGATGGATGAGGCAAACGACTTACGGTTTGTGGCGGTGAAGATGACGCTCCACTGGGGGAAGAACTGGGTCATCTTCCCCAACTTCCTCGACTACTTCATGAAGAAAACACTTGGCCATGAATGGGGCGAGGGCGAACGCAGCAATAGCGAGCATCCGCTCTTCCGTTGGCTGCAGAAGACTCAAGCATATATCGGCCACGTGCCCGGCGAGCCGAAGGTGAAGTCCATTGTGATGATGGGCTTCATCTCGTGCTGGCTCCATCTGGCATATGCGCTCTACCTGATTGCCCACCACGACGACATTCCGGAGCAACTGCTGGATCGGCTCCGCAACCCCGTTAGCTTCCTACCCGCTTATCACGAGGCCACTATGGGCGCGGCGTTGGCGGTCGCAGGCATGGAGATTTCCTGCGCGGAGACGAAGGCCGGATCGACGCCGACACCAGAATTCAGGGCGAAATCCAAGACGTCAGGACGGACCTATGAGGTCGAAGGCAAACGTAAGAACGGCTGGACGGCGCCCACGGGCGATGTGACGAACGAAGAGTTTCAGCGAGAGTTGCGAGGCTATGTGCGCAACCAGATCTACAAAGCGTCGAAGAAGAAGCTCAAGAATCCCGTCTATTGGATTGAATTGAGCATCCCCACCATGACGGCCGAGTCCGAATGGTGTGCCGTCGCCGAAAATGCTGAAACCGCAATCCGCGACGCTGAGAACAACATGACGCTGGACGGCCAGCCGATTGGGCCCGCCTATGTCGTTATCACCAACCACACGTTCCTTGCAGACGAGGACGTGACAGGCCATCCGTACTTCGGTTTCCTGCAAACCATCAAGATGGACGACTACCCTTTCGGACGGTCAATGGAGATCGAAGCTGCGCTGGCGGGCTACGATAAGCACCGAGACATTTTCTGGCTTATGGAAGCGTGGAAGACGGCCAGCACCGTGCCTACCACCTTTGACGGTTCCCCCCCAGAATTGCTCGACAGCGACGGCAAACCAAAGCGCCCTGTCAAGATAGGCGACATGATCGAGGCGCCGGACATGGATGGTAAGACCGTCCGCGCGACCGTGGAAGAAATCAGTTCATGGGGCGATGACAAGGCCATGCTCGCGGTCGGCGGGAATGGTCGCCACTGGCTTGTGGAAATGCCGCTGACAGTGGGCGAAGCTCAAGCCGCGCGCCGCTACACGGATGCGGTGTTCGGCAAAGACAACGCGTCCCGCAGCCTGCGCGATGACGACCCCTTCGACCTCTATGACTGGCTGCTGAAAGCACACACCAACATGACGCAAGAGCAGGTTAACAATTTTTTCGAGCGAAATCCTACCGTCGCCCACTACAAGGGCCTGCCACTGAAAGAAGCGCGCGTTCGTGTCGCTCGCGAATATACGAAGTGGACCTGGACGCGCAGCCAGCAGGACAAGGTTGCCAAGTCGCCGCAGGCTACCACCGCAAATACAACGGAGGCGTAGATACTGTGACAAAGAAGTCGATTGACGCTCACAGGCTAACCTGCACTTCCCCCGGCTGGGGAGAAAGCCCGTTAATGACGCAAAGCGGAGATTTGAGATCCGATAATATGTAGTATGGTCAATACGGATTGTTGGCGTTTTACGTTACGCGGTCATGTGTCTTGCTAGCGCGCGATTCTTACCCCCCTAATCCCTGCGATTTCCCAAGCGGTCCTTTAGTGAGCTATGGTCGGTTCATTGTCCATCGCCCTCGCGAAACAGACTCTACTCAAATCTGGGGGAATTGGCGGGGCTCAGGTCAAGGCCTCTTGCCGGATGATTTCCGTATCGTTGGCGGTTTTCAAAAACATTGATCTTCTTCTGCTGTCATAATGTAAGGCGCGTCCCGTCTTCTATTTCGGCGTCGTGAGACAAGAGTTTTCATGGCATTTTCGCCATGCTCACCCTTTGTTTGACGGCCATTGGGGGCCGCCACGTTTGAACAATCGGGTGCCTGACCTTGCCTTATCCAAATACATTGATTTTCGTCGATCTCACATCTGACGATCCAGCGGCTTGTGCAGAATTTTACGCCGAAGTGTTCGGCTGGGAGAATGATCCCCGTCCCTACGGCGTCTATCACCGTATGGTGCCGGGGCAGAACGCGCTCAACCCTGATGGTACGCAGAGCGAGATCGGGAATTTCCATATTGGTATCCATGACGCCAAGAACGCGCGCCCCCATCCGACACCTGAAGGCGTGGAGCCGCGTACGCTTTCGGCCGATGGCCGCAAGGCGCGCATCTGGGTGATGGTGAGCAGCGACGACAGCCACGAGCGCATTTTGAAAGTGGCCGAGGAAAAAGGCGCGACCGTCCTCTGGCGCGATCACTATTGGAAAGAGTTTAACGGCTTTAACAATGCTTTCCGCGATCCCTGGGGCAATGAAATTGTGCTGTGGGTAAAAGCAGGTGCAGAGCCGACAATTCCTGACAACTACACCCGCGAATAATCATCCAACCGTTTTGATGGGCGACAAGGCTCCCGCCGCTTCCTGCGTCACTTCAAAGCGCCTGAGTCGGGTGACTTCATACTCGCGCGACTTGACCGTCGAGACGGCCATGTAATCGGCATGGACTTTGTCGGCGGTGACTTCGAGAAGGATGTAACCGCGCCGCCGCGTCTCGCAATAGGTGATTTCGGGCACGTCGCGCAACAAGGTTTCTTCCGCGATGTCAAAGACACGCGGATCGGCGGCGAGATAATCATAGCCGCCCTTGGAGCTCACTGAACTTGTCGCAAACTCAATGCCGATGCGCTTGCCCTCCGGCGTTTCACGCAAATCATTTGCCCAAAATTGATGGGAGTCACCTGAAAGCACAATGAAATTTGCTTCTGCTTCGCGTACAGCATCATAGAGCCTTTGGCGCGCCGCGGGATATCCGTCCCATGCGCCGGGGCTGATCGGCAGGCGAAATTTTGTGCGTTCGACCCAGAGCTTATTAAAGGGATTGGTGAGTGCGGGCGCGATCACCTCGGCGGGAAAGGCAAGGGTGAAATCCGGCGCATCCATGCGCGCCATCACCACCTGATTGCCAAGGATCTGCCACGGTATGCCTTTGGCGCGCGATGTTTTCAAACCGTCTTTCAGCCATTGTAATTGTGCAGGTCCCATAAGTGTACGTTTGGGGTCGCCCAAGACTTCAGCGCGGAAGCGATCTATGTCGGCCTTGTAAGCAAAGCCCTCCGGCAAACCGCTCGTCGCCCATGCACTGGCACGGGCATAGTCGTGGACAGGCTCGTCATTGATATTGGAATAGGGCGTCTTGAGCGTGGAAACGCGCGAGGCGGGCAGCTTGGCCGCCGTCTCTGGCGTGACCGGCTTGGGATGCGCCTTGTCCGACACGTCATAGTGCGTTTCAAACCAGAGCATCTGACTTTCGTAATCGACCTCTTCGCTGCGTGCGGTAAGTCGCGTCTCGATGGTGTGGAGCGTCGCGAGTTGGCCCATCTCATAAGTACGATGCAGGCTATAGAACGCCTCACCCGGTTTCGGGTCACGCATCGGCATCCATTCAAAATAGGTCCGGATGGCGGCATCGCGACGCTTGTCCCACGGGCCTTCCTTGTCCGGCTGATGGTTTTGTGCGCCAGCAACCCATGCATTATTGGCCGTCTCGTGATCGTCCCACATGGTGATGAAGGGCGCGGACGCATGCGCGGCCTGCAAATCCGGGTCACGACGATATTGCGCAAAACGCGTGCGGTAATCGGCAAGTGTCACCACCTCATGCGGCGGCTCGTGTTCACGCCCGATTTCTTTGGCTGTTGAGCCGCCATAACCGTCCGGGCCATACTCGTAGATATAGTCACCCAGATGCACGATAGCGTCGAGATCAGGTTGCTGGCTGAGTTCCTTATAGACATTGAAAAAACCAAAGCCGTAATGGGAGCAGGAAACGACGCCGAGGCGGAGCTTTTGCGCGTCGGCGCTGGCAAGGGTGCGAGTGGCCCCGACGGTCGACACAGTTTCGCCCGCCGAGAAGCGATAGTAATAGCGCCCGCCGGCCTTCAGCCCGCGTACATCGACTTTGGCCGTAAAGTCCTGTGCGGCGCGCGCATGCACTTCGCCCGATGCTACAATTTTTTCGAAGGCGTGATCTTCGGACATGTGCCATTTCAAAAGCACATCAGATGGTGCGGTGACCCTTGTCCAGATGACGATAGCGGTGGCCTCCGGGTCGCCGCTGGCAACGCCGTGAAGGAAAAGAGGTTTCGTTTCGCCAGAGACAGCATTTGAAGGGGCGCTAACGAGAGCGGCGGCGCCACCGGCGGCCAGACCCATGAGCGTATCGCGCCGTGTCGGACCTGTGCTCTGACTTTGATCTTGCTCCGATTTATGCATCCCAGACTCCAGACAAATGAACGCCAATGCGAATACTCTGGATGGAGGGCAGTTTGCGTTCAGGCCTCTATGCGCCCAAAAAATTGGGATGAATGCCTCGCCATCTTTGAAGCGCCGCAAATTTAGGCGTCTTGTCCAAGTTATTGAGCGTTTATGTGAGCGCGGGCAGGGACGCGCTTGCGATAGGGTGGGTTTAGATAAAATGGGGATGTGTAATGACGGCGGGCGTGTTGTGTGTAGGGCGGAACAGTGTCGATTTTGTCTTTGATGTTGATCTGGCGGGCATACGTCCCGACGCCAAACAGCGCACCAACGCCCCCGTCGTTCTGATTGGCGGGCAATGTGTGAATGCGGCGGCGACGCTCGCCGCCTTGGGGGCGCCGGTCAGCTATGTGGGCGTGATCGGGGGGGACGCCAGCGGCCTGGGGGTGATGGAGTTCTTGCGTGAACGCCGCATTGCGGTTGATGCAGTGGAAGTGGCTAGGGGCATTGCCAATCCTTGTGCCTATATTCTGGTTGACCGTGATGGCGGCGAGCGCAGCATCGTTGAGACAGCGTCCCCCGATTTTCCAATTCACTCGGGAGTGGTCCCCGAAAAAGTTTGGGCGCGTGTGGCTCAGGTCTATTTTGATGGTCACGAGATCGAGGCATCGTTGAAAATAGCGCGTGACGCGCAGAGACGTGGTGTGGCGATGACCACCGATGTTGAAGTGGTCACGTCCGAAACGCTCGTCCTATTGGCACTTGTCGAAACGGCCATTGTGCCCAAATCGGTTGCTGCAGAAATAGCAGGTTCGGAAGCACACGCAGATATGTTGGCCGCTCTGGCGGCACTCGGCGGCTACCGCCACGTCGTGACTCTCGGAGCGGAGGGAGCCGTCGGTGCGTTACAAGGTGGTGCAATGGTGACTATACCAGCTGTTCGCGCGCATGTTGTGGACACGACAGGTGCGGGCGACGCTTTTCATGCCGGTTTCATCTTTGCAGATATGGCGAACGCCTCTTTCGAGCGAGCCATGAATTTCGCGGCGCACGTGGCCGCGCTGGCATGCGAATATCGCGGGCCGAGCGCAGACGCTGCGGCCCTTGGTAAGCTGGCCACAGACGTTAGTCGCGAAACATGGACTTCCTGATAATGGCGTGAACGCCCCAGTTGCCATCGACAATCTGGGTGATGCCAAAATCAACAGCGACAGAGATGAGCGAAATCGCTTCGTCTTCGGTGAGGTTTTTGGTGGTCATGAGGAATCGCCGCGTCTTGCGGAAAGCGTCGCGCATCGCCAGATCGACGGACGCCTGTTTGTAAACCTCGGTCTGCGCGTTCTTGCCAAGCTCTTTCAGATAATTGGGATGCGAAAAACCAGTGATGACCCATTCGTCATCCGTTTCGATCAGCGGATAATCGAGATCGATGAGCTTGCTCGGCAGTTCTTTCTTTTTGTGCAGGATAACTTGAAAGACACCGGTGAGCGAACATTCGATGGCTGTGCCGCAAAGTTCGCTGTCGCCTTGCGAAGCATGAGGGTCACCAATTGACAATAATGCGCCGGGTACGGAAACCGGTAGGAATACGCACGAACCGGCGCCGAGACGCCAGTTGTCAATATTGCCACCGAAATATGCAGGCGGCACGCTGTCAACAATACCCCAGTGATCGGGAGCCAAAGCGACAACGCCAAAATGCGCGCGCAGCGGAATTTCAATATTTTTCAACACGTCGAAATTCTTCTCGATCGTGGTGTGGTCAACCGGTACGCCAGGATAGTCGATTGTGTTGTGCACGACACCGAATGGATCTGTCTGCGGGGTCCATCGATAATTATACACAGCACGCGCGATATCGCCTGTGCGGCGCTTTTCGATTTCATAGATGGTGATGACTTCGCGCTGCGTTGGCTGGGTCAGAAGTTCACTGTAATGGAACCCCCACCATGCGGCAGCATTGGAACCAAAGTGACGACCTTCAAATCGCGCGCTGGCAGATGGGCGCGGCTGGATGTCGAGGACACGTAGTTCGATAATGTCGCCGGGCTTGGCGTCCTGCACTGCAATGGGCCCGGTGCAGATGTGAACGCCGAAGCCTTCACCAGCGCCGCGACCATAGGTCGATCCGTCCATGGGGCCTGCGCCCCGGCGGTCAACATTTTTGGTGTCCTTGGTCCAGTGAAACACGCTTTCGGCACCTGGATCATTTTCGATCATGCGCTCGTAGTCGTCATAGGCGTGCTGGGTCAGTGCCTCAATAGTGACGAAGTCGCCTGACTTGATGTCGAGGACCGGCGGAATGTGGCGGCTGAAATAGCCCCAGTGAATGGTGTTGGCTGTGGCGGGCAGATAGTGATGTTCGGCACCGTCAGGGGACAGGGGAACAGAGATCGGAATGGCGTCGGGCACAATCGGTGCTTCGGCCAGCAGCGTGTCACCACGATCATGGCTATGCGCGCGGCCATGCGAATGGCTCGGCAACTCATGTACATTCAAATTGATCGGCAGATGCTCCTCGGCCAGATCCGCATAAGTGATTGCGGCCTCTTCGCGGGCAGCGCTAATCCGCTCTTCCGGTTTGCCGCGATTGGTAATCCAAGGCTCCAAGGTTTCCTTACCCGTTGGCACAGAGCGGCGATATTCGCGCGGCGAGGCGCCATATTGATCGCGAAAGGCGCGGCTGAAATGCGCCGCATCGTTGAAGCCCCAGCGGAAGCAGATATCGGAAATGGACAATTGGCTGTGGATCGGGCTTTCAAGATCGTAACGGCAACGCTCAAGACGGCGGTAACGGATATAGCGTGTAAAGCTTTGGCCGACGCTTTCAAAAAGCTTCTGCACATAGCGTGGTGAGATGCCGTGTGTTTCGGAAACATTGGTGAGCGAGAGATCTGGATCCCCGAGCTGTGCTTCGACCGTTTGGCAAACACGGTGAAGGAGGGCTGCGCGCACACCCGCCGCCCCGCCAAGCGCGCGGGTGTCGGCATTGCGAAAAATTCCTGCCATCAAGAATTCAGGCAGGGCCATTTCGATGGGGCGTAGTTGATCGACGCTCAAATCTTCAAGTGCTTCAGAAACCGAAGCGAGAAATCCCGCCAATACATGACCGATGCCGGCTCGGCCCGACAAGTGAATGACTTTGGTGGGAAGCGGGGCCATCAGCTTTGGCCGGAAGGCCGAGCGCGGGATGTAGATGATGACCATCCGGCAATTGGTTTCGAGGGTGAAAGTCGTTTCCGACCCCACTGCGCCATAAACAATGTCGCCCGGCACCGATTTGAGGTCGTTCCCGCCGTCGTGAAAAGTGACGCGGCCTTCCATGAGGGAGGCAACCCATACGCCGTCTTTTCCCGCTTCCTTGTTGATCTCGGGGATCGCACGAATGTCTTGCGGGGTCGAAATGAGGCGGGTGAAGCTCATGCCCGATTGCGACACCACGGCTGACAGCAGCCCGTAAGCGCCGTCTTCTGTCTCGTGATGGGTTGGTTTCAGGGCGAGGCGTTCCAGTGCATCGCGCCAAGCTTCACTGCGGTCCGGCTTGGAGTAGGATTCAGTTGAAAAGTGCCAGGCGTCCATTTGGTCTCACACATAGAGTTACAGTATTGGCGAGCAGGCTGCTGAAATGCAGCCCGCCCGGTGCCAAAAAAATGTGCAGCTCAAACGACGTCCATGACGCCATACCTCGCATTTCGGCTGAAAATCACCGTCGGGCCGCGCCACACTTATTGTGCATCGCAAGAAACGTGCCCGACGGTATGCAAATCAGGTGCGCTTATTTGGGGTCGGCAAGCGGGAAGATATTGCGCGGGATACGCACATGCACACCCTGCCGACCATCGACCACCTGCGTCACCGTGAAATCGGCAGAAATGCTCATGAGCGAGTAAGCGTCATTCTTGCTGAGGCCGCGCTCCTCATGGAGAAACTTCAGCATGTCGAGCGACGCGCCGCGCATGGCCACGTCCAAATCTTCGTCGAAACCATGGACGATCCAGAATTTCGGAGTTTCGAGCAAAGGTGAAGGAAACTGGAAATCCTTGCGCAGCACGATTTGGAACAACACATCCAGCGAAGCTTCAATGGCTGTGCCGGAAATTTCGCCATCGCCTTGTGAGATGTGCGGGTCGCCGATGGAAAACAGCGCCCCATCGACGGCGACGGGATAGAACATAGTGGCACCGGCGCCAATGCGCCAATTATCGATATTTCCACCATGCGCGCCCGGCGGAATGGTGCTGACGCGACCGGCAACATCAGGCGCAACACCCGCCGTGCCCAAGTGCGGACGCACGGGCACACGCACACCGTTGAGGGCGGACTGGCGATCACATTCCGGGCAATGGGTAATCTTGCCGGGCGTCAAATACTTGCCTTCAAAATCATAGGCATAAAAGGCTTCGGCCTGATTGGTGGCGCGGTCGAGACGATAGATCGTCACGCGCTCCTGCTCGCCAAACTCCTTATACAAGTGGCCCCAATTGGCAGCGAGGTTCGAGCCGTAGTCAAAACGCGGTGTCATGCGCAGGTAGCGCACTTCCAGCATGTCGCCGGGCTTGGCATCTTCAATCCAGATCGGGCCGGTCATCAGATGCACGCCGGGCTCGCGGTCGGCTTCTGGAATGGTTTTGAAGATGTGGCGTACATCATCATCCATCATCAAGTCAGGTGCATCGCCTGCGTGATGGGTGACGGCCTGCGCCTGAACGAGGTCGCCGCTCTTGACCTTGACGACAGGCGCGAGCGCCGCATCGAAATAGCCCCAATGGCAGGTTTCAGGTGTAGCGCGCAAAACGTGGAGCGCAGTGGGGTTGGTGTGGTCTGAGGCTTGCGATCCCTGAAGATTTGTATGCGCCATGAAAATTCCTCGTAAACAAAACCAATGCCGAAGCTCAAAACGCATGGCTTTCGCTTTGAAAGCCGGGATCGCGCTTATTGAGCGTTGAGATCAGTGTCTGACGAGATGGAAATGCCGTCTTGCATCGACGCGCAAAACATATGGCCAGAGATGCCCTGCAATAGGCGTTTGCCCGCATTGAAGGCAGTTGCGTGATGCATATGCCTCTCGCGCAAGCGGCTTAGCTCATGCACCCAGCACGACAGTTGTCATGTCGAGAGAGCCATATTCAACGATAGGTGTTTCAAAGCGCGCAGTCTCACCATCGCGCCGCGCGCCCATCACATAAAGCAGCGGCAAATAGTGGTCGAGTGAGGGAACAGAGAGTGTCGCGTCGCGGCCTTGGCTTGAAAAATCGACAAGGTTCTGCGGCGTGTCTGAGACAATGCTTTCGCGAATATAGTTGCCGAAGCGCGATGCCCAATCAAAGCTGCCATCCCGCATGCGCCAATCCATCTCCGGTAGATTGTGTACGATATTGCCGCTACCCATCAGCAGATAGCCTTCGTCGCGGAAGCTGCCGAGCAGTTTGCCGATTTCATAATGCTGGCTTGGCAGCATTTGCATATCCATGCTGATTTGCACGACTGGCACGTCGGCCTCCGGATAGGCTTTCCAGAGCACGCACCATGAGCCGTGATCAAGGCCTCGCGCCGGATCAAGCTCCACGTCAATCGGCGCTAATCGTTCCGCAATGGCGGCCGCGAGCTCCGGACTGCCGGGGGCAGGATAGATCATCTCATGCATTTCTTTGGTAAAGCCGCCAAAGTCATGAATGGTTGATGGGCGCGTGGCGGCGGAGACGCGCACACCGCGCGTGAACCAATGAGCCGAAACGCAAATAATACCTTTGGGCTTGCCGATTTCGCAGCCCAGCCGCTCCCAGCATTGAGTGAAGAAATTGTCTTCGATCACATTGCCGGGGCTGCCGTGACCGAAAAAGATGGCGGGCATAGTGCCGCTTTTGCCGCTTTGCATGGGGGAACTCTGAATTTGAATCGTATCGGATTAAGCTGTGATCTTGATCGCTGTGCTGAGTGGTGCCTTCATACGCTTCCATGTGTCCTGATAGCGTGAGACGAGCCAAAGGTTGAGATCACTCTGTGCGCGCTCCTGCCAGGAGTAACGCCCACGGATCGCAAAGCGCGATTTGAGCCCCACTTGTACGAGCTTATCAACATGGAGATCTTGTTCCGTGATTTCCATGGCCGACCGCATATTCATGTCGAGGCGCTCAGCAAAGAGCGGTTGCGACATGGCACCGGGTGCGACAAGCCAGCCAATGGTCATGGAATGGGTGTTGGCTGTTTCGGCATGAAGAATGAGATAGATCACCATATCGGTCGTGACGACAAGCGAAAGCGTCGGCGGAATATTGGCGAACATAGCGCGATGGCGCTCTTCATCTGTCAGTTTTGGGAAGACCGGCAGCACCGCCCTTTGCAACGGATTGAAAGCGGCGTCGGGATGCAGCGTGCCGTTATACCGTAAGTAGCCCGCGCTGCCTTCCGGCATCTCGGGGAACGTCGCAAGCTCGCTCGGGATGAAATCGTGCAGTGGCCCTTTGTGCAACTTGTTGGCGTGATAGCCGTCATTGTTGTTTTCCATCATCACTTTCCAGTTCCATGGATATGATGCGGGTTCATCGGGCATTGCGCCTTCGGCATTCTCAAGATCATAGTTTGTTAGCGCATCACTGACGCTGGTGAGGCGCGGCGCAAGCGGCGCGGCATCCTGATCGAAATTCACAAAGATAAAGCCCAACCAGACTTCGACTTTGAGTTCCGGCAAACGAATATCATCACGCTTGAATCCGCAGGTCTCACCCATGGCCGGTGCGGCCATCAAGCGACCGTCCAGTGCGTAGGTCCAGTGGTGATAAGGGCAAACGAAAGCCTTGGTGTTGCCGCGACCTTCCGCGACCAGCATGGCGCGATGCTGACAGACGGATGAGAGCGCCTTCAGCTCGCCCTCACGTGTGCGTGTGATGACCAGCGGTTCGCCAATATGGGTGGTGGTGAAATAGTCGCCGGGATTTTTCACCCAATCGAGGCGGCCCACGCAGAGCCATTCGC
Source organism: Parvibaculum sp. (assembly GCA_030649335.1). Lineage (GTDB taxonomy): Bacteria > Pseudomonadota > Alphaproteobacteria > Parvibaculales > Parvibaculaceae > Parvibaculum. The sequence continues at coordinate 20,101 of JAUSLL010000030.1, forward strand.
GGTTGAATAGCGCTTCCTTTTCGAACTCAAAGAATTCCTCACTCGTATAGCAAGTAGGCGGCAAGGTTTCGGCTTCCGCCACGCCCTTGGTGGAGGAAGACAGGCCGTCAATGAACTCGTCGGTGAGAATGGTAGTCGGCATGGGGTACTCCGGTTGAACGCTCCGCCCTGTCATGGCTCACGCAAATTTCGGGCCTCGGGCAATTTCAGCGTTAAGACTAGGCGGATCGCCTCATATGCTCTTGCCGAGGCGCGTCCAAACTATTGCCCGCAACGACGGCATCAGATGGCATTGCCTAGAAAACTAGCGCTGATGCGCTTGGAAAAGTGGCAGTCGCAATGTGGAGTCCTGAAGCGGCATACGAATAGAGCGCGGGCAGGCAAGACCGTGAGGCCCGACGACGCCTAGGCTTTATGGCGGTACCGGCAATGCGATCGAGGATCATTTCGTTGGCTAATGCTTGGAGTAGCGACACGCAAATGGCCGGGCGCGCGGAGACAAGCATCTGGCATGGGATTTGTTTAGCGTATGGGTGACGTCGTCTGTTCTACCGCCGGTAAGAAGCGACGCATGCTTTGAAGGATCAGTGTTATGGAATACGAAGTTCTGACTGTGAAGCCGATGACGACGCGCATCGGGGCGGAAATTGAGGGCATTGATCTGTCAAAACCTCTGACCAACAAAATCATTGATGAGCTGCATGGCGCGCTGATGGAGCATTCGGTGATCTTCCTCCGCGATCAGGATATTGATCACGATACGCATAAGGAGCTGGGCCGCGCTTTTGGCGAACTGGCTATACATAGCGGCGTCGCTGGACTGGCTAACCATCCTGAAATTGTTGCGATCCATGCCGATGAACATTCGAAATTTGTCGCTGGCGAGAACTGGCATTCCGACCTCACCTGCAATGAAATTCCGCCTATGGGCTCGATCCTCTATCTGCCCGTCGTGCCGGAATATGGTGGCGACACGATGTTTGCGAGCATGTATGCCGCCTATGATGCGCTCTCGCCCGGCATGAAGGATTATCTGGAAGGCATGGAAGCTGAACATGATGGCGAGCACGTCTATCGCCCTATCACCAACGATCCGAACAAGCGCTTCCCCTGCAATAATCATCCGATTGTGCGCACGCATCCTGTGACAGGGCGCAAAGGCATTTTCGTCAATCCTTCTTACACAACGAAGGTCATTGGTGTCGGCAAAGCCGAAAGCGATGGTGTGCTGAAAATGCTTTATGAGCATTGCGCCAATCCGAACTTCCATGTGCGTTTTCGGTGGAGGCCGAAGTCGGTGGCCTTTTGGGACAATCGCTGCACCTGGCATCTGGCGGTGTGGGATTACTTCCCGCAAGTGCGCTCTGGTTTTCGCGTGACTGTGGGTGAGACACGACGTCCGGCCTGAGGCGATAAAAATACAGAAAGGGCGGCGTTGTGAGTCCGCCCTTTCATTTGCCTCAACGACGGGGTTTTATTTGTCGTAAGCGATGGAAACCGTGAGCGATGCCCAGTCGGCCATTTCCATCTGGAAACCGGCGATAGTGCGACCTGCATAATGCATCGCGTCAGCGCCGAGCAGGAGGTGCATCGGAGGTTCTTCCACGTCAGCAATTTGCAAGACCGCATTTGCCGCTTTCACTGGATCGCCATTTTCATTGCCGCCGTTGCCCGACAGGATCTTGCGCGCAAGATGCGCCGTCGGTTCATAGTCGGAAATTTCCGTTTTGGTTGTGGTCAGTGAACGCGTGGCAAAATCGGTGCGCAAGCCACCGGGCGCGACATTTGTTACTTTGATGCCAAGAGGTTTGACTTCTTCAGCCAATGTTTGGCCGATGCATTCCAGTGCAAATTTTGAAGCACCATAAATGCCGGTACCCATCCACGGCGCGAGTCCGCTCACCGATGTCACATTGATGATGCGGCCTGCACGACGGCCGCGCATGAAGGGCAGCACAGACTGAATGACGCTGATTGCCCCGAAGACATTGACGTCGAACTGCGCGCGAATTTCGGCCGCACTTGCTTCTTCGACCGCGCCAACAAGCCCATATCCGGCATTGTTGACGAGAATATCAATACCACCTGTTTCGAGCTCAATAATACTTGCGGCGCGTTTCACAGCATCATCGTCGGTGACATCGAGAATGAAGCTGAGCGCGCGTCCCGGTGCCAACGCCTCAAAAGCAATACGATCAGCCGCTTTTCGCACTGTGCCAACAACAATGTCGCCACGCGCGAGCGCGGCTTCCGCAATGGATTTTCCAAAGCCGGTGCTCACGCCTGTGATCCACCAGACTTTTGGTTTTGTATCACTCATGCCAAGTCCAATTCAGAAGGAGAGGGATCAGTATGGCTTGTCGCCCCTGACCCAGAGACGATGCATGAGGCGTACAAATTTTGTGTCGTCAAACAACGTACCCGTGTGCAGCGTACAGCGATTATCCCAGACCAGAATATCGCCTACCTGCCATTTGTGCCGATAGACAAAGCGTTCATCGGTGACAAACCCCACAAGATCTTCAATCAAGTCTTCCGCCGCCTTGTCCTCCATCCCGACAATGCCTTTGACCGTGCCGGTCGAAACCCACAACGCCTTACGACCATCCGCCGGATGCGTGCGAATGAGTGGATGAAGCACGTCGGGATTGGTGGCTTTCAGTTCATCACTAATTTCCATGCGGCCAAACTGCCGGCTGGACATCAGGTGTTGATAGGAGTGATGCAGGACCAGCGGATCAAGCTCGGCTTTGCGTTCATCTGTGAGTGTGTCGTAAGCCGCGCAAAGGTCGGCGAGCAAAGTGTCACTGCCTTCCGGTGGGACTTCCACGGCATAAAGCATAGTGCACATCACCGGTTCGGCCTTGTAGGAATAATCGGTGTGCCAACCGACGCCATCATTATGCGCGCCGATGGGTTTTCCGTCTTCGACCTTGTTGGAGAGACAAAAAATCTTTGGGTAGCCGGGAATGGTGAACTGCGTCTGGGTATGGTCTTCTGGTTCGCCAAATTGGTTGACGAAGGACATGAGATCGTCCGCCGTCATGTCCTGCCCGCGCAGTACAATCGCTCCGTTCTCATGGAAAAGGCGAATGACCTCGGCGTGCGTTTCGTCGTCCGCTGTTGTCAGATTCACATCAAGAATTTCTACACCGAAATCCGCCATGAGCGGTCGGGTCTGGATTTTAAAATCAACTGTCATGCTGCACGTGTCACTTCTTGGAAGTTGTGCCGGATGCTATGTCCTCATTCCTTCTTCGGTCTTGTTCGCCAGCGCCCAATGGCTTGTGTGTGAATTGGCGCTTGCGCGCCGAAGGCTATCAATGGTCAAGAAATTGGCAGTGCGGAGGCAACGCCTATTTTCTGTTCCTTTTTGCGCGTTGCGACACAATGGCGCGTTTGCGCGGCTGATTTTTGCGGCCTTTTGCGGCCTTAACTAACTCAATGCACGGTGTGCAAAGGTTTTTGCGGCGAATACGTTATTCAGCCCATTGCTTCAGCGCGTGGCACCCGCGCCTTGTGACCAGCCGGTTGGGTCCAAAGGCGAACGCAAACTTGTTCAAATTACCTGCCGGTCGTTTTTCTGCCGCCCATTGATGCAGTTACTCCGCATTTGCTGCGCCGCATGGTGATATTTTGTCACAAAATTCCCTGAATCGCCGCAGATCAGCTAAAAAATTGAATATTATCAATTAGTTAACTGGTTGGCACGGGGCTTGCTCTCTTTGTTGCATCTGCGAACGCTTGGGTTCTGCGCAGCAAATAGGGGGCTTTAATAGGCATGGGCAAGTTGAGTAAGTATGGATCTGTCTCGCGGGTGGCGCTCAGTGCCGCTCTCTTGACAATGATGGTGCCGCTGGGTGCCGGTGCTGAAGAAGCGCCTCCGGTTGAGGATATTCCGGTTGTTGAAACGACCGAGGAGACACCAGCCGCCAGTGACGTCAAAAAGACCGGCGAAATGCTGGTGACCTCAGAGCGCGACAATGCGGGTCTTCTGGAACAGCAGCCCAGCAGTCTTCTGTTTGGCATGAAGAAGCCGCTTCTAGAAACAGCGCGCTCGGCGACCTTTGTCAGCGAAGAGACGATGGCCGCCTATGGCGTCACAACGGTTGACGATCTGGCCGCGATTTCGCCGGGCACCTTTACGGGCTCGTTCTACGGTGTGGAAGGTGCGCTTAACGTGCGTGGCCTCACTGCCGAAACATATTTCCACGGCTTCAAGCGTATTGAAAACCGCGGCACATATCAGACGCCGCTGGGGGCGACGTCGCGTGTCGATATTCTCCGTGGTCCGCCGACGGCCAATTTCGGTCCCGGCAAAGTCGGCGGCCTTCTCAATCTGGAGCCAAAGACAGCCAAGATCAGTGATGAAGCGGGGTACATGACTGAAGTGTCGGGTGAAGTCACGGGCACACTTGGGTCCTATGGCAAAAAGAATGGCAGCTTCCAGGCTGGTATCCCGCTCAATTTCGGTAACACCGCCGGTGGTGTTTATGTGTATGGCGAGATCGAAGACTCTGAAAGCTATTACCGCGATATCGAACCTGAACATCAATTGCTGCAAACAACCGCTCAGTTCGAAACGCTGAACGGCTGGACCTATGGCGGCGGCGCTATGTACTACAATTCGGAAGGCTATGTGCAGACACCGGGCTGGAACCGCGTCACACAAAACCTAATCGATAACAGCACCTACATCACTGGCACAAACAGCGCGATGATCGATGCCAACGCAAATGGCTATATTGATCGAAGCGAGCTTCCCGCTGGTGGATTGACGCAGGCGCCGGAATGCTTTGGTTTCTGTAACATCAATCCGGCTTATCTGGCGCTTGATACAGGCGTTGGCACAACTCAATTGAGCCATCGTGATGTCTATACGTCGGACGCTGACTTTTCCGATACGAAAACGCTCACCTTTTACGGTGATCTACTCAAGTCCTTTGGTAATGGCGATGAGTTGAAGTTCCAAGTCTTCTACGACTCGCTCGAAAATCAGCGTTTCGTGAGCTATGGCTTCCCGGCTGACTACGACGCCTTCACCGTTGAGGGTCGCACCAGCTACACGGGCGATGTGAAGCTCAAAGATTCACCGGTTGTCCTTTCGTACAATGTTGGCGCAAGTCATCGTTACTACAACGCCAACAAGAAGGAGTCCTTCAACTATGGCGGCATCGCGCTCGATCGCCGCGACCTTTCGGCCGGTGCCACAGCGAACGACACTCTCGGTTCGCCCTTTATCGCGGGCTCTGGCTACACCTGGGACTATGACAATAAGTCGATTTGGAACGACACGGGCATCTACGCCATGGCGGATCTCAATCTCGACGAAACATGGTTGATCACTCTAACCGGTCGTTATGATTGGTACGACGTGAAGGCGAATGACACTGGTGCGCTTTGCTATTGCACCACCGGTCCGCAGTCTGACAAGGATGGCGCTTTCACTTATAGCGGCATGCTGATGTACAAGACGCCTGCCGGCATTCGTCCCTATGTCAGCTATGCCAAGACCTCAGCTATTGAGTTTGGCCAGGCTGGCGACGTGTCGCCCACCAATATTGCCAGGAAGAACTGGCTCTCGGAAGGCGATCTCAGCGAAGCGGGTATCAAGCTTGAAGCCTTTAACGGCATCCTGACAGGTTCGCTCGCAGCCTATCTCCAGCACCGTACCGTGCTCGACACAGTCGGCGGCGGCGTAGATGAAACCGAAGGTAAGGGCGTTGAGCTTGAACTACGCTACCTTGCCACCAAAAACCTGAGCTTCACTTTTGCAGGTAACGTCCAGAAGACGAAGTTCCTCGGTAGCTACGACGCCTTCTACTACTTCACGCCGGCGACCTTCGGCTACAATCCCGCCAACTATTACGGCGCGGGCCTTGTGGGCTATTCCTTCAGCAACATCGCGGGCATTACCGGCGACAGCTACTACTCCGGTGAAATCGAAGATCGGCGCATTCCTGAAATGGTGGCGAGCCTCTACGCCACCTACACCACCGACAAATATGAATGGGGTCATGCCGGCACCACGTGGGGCGTGCGTTACGTCTCTGAAACCGCCGGTCTTGCCTCAGCACCTGTGAAGTACCCGGATTATTTCGTGGTGCAGGCGTCAGCCTATGCCGACTTCAAGGATTGGCGCTTGGCTCTCAACGTCGACAACGTCCTTGACCAAGAATACTACACGCCGCTTCAGGATCTCTATGGCGACGTGGCAGTGCTTCCCAGCAAAGGCCGTGAGTGGCGTGCGACAGCGACCTATCGCTTCTGATCGTAAAAGCGATAGCGCGACCTAAGTAACCGTCGAGTACCAAGAAGACGAAGGCCGGAGGCCAGCATTATGAGCGACGCGACATCTAAAATTTATCCGTGGTTTGTTTTGCTGTCCTTCAGCCTCGTCTTCTTTCTCGTCACAGCGGGAACCTTCACCTCACTCGGCGTTGTTCTGCCGGACATGGTGCGGGATCTCGGCTGGGACTGGACGTCCGCCGGGTTGGGTTTCACCATCCTTGGCATTTCCTGTGGGCTTTCGAGCTATCCGCCCGCTTGGATGATCCGAAAAGTTGGCGTGCGCGCCACCGTCCTGTTTGGCACAGCCATTCTCGCTGCAGGTTTTGTCCTCCTCTATATCGTGCAGGACGTTCCGACTTATTTTCTGGCCATGCTGCTCACCGGTACAGGCTTTTCCTTTGTCGCCACTGTGCCCGGCACCTACATGATTGCGCGTTCTTTCAAGAAGCAGTCGATGGCCTTTGGCATCTATTTCACTATCGGCGGTGTCGGCGGTATTGCAGGACCGCTTATCTATTTTCTCGCCGTAGGCGTCTGGGAAGACTGGCGCATGCACTGGATGATCGTCGCCATCCTGACGACGCTCGCAGGTATTCTTTGCGCTGCTTTTCTGCGTGAGGGCGATGCTGCTGACAAGGAAGCAGACGAGATTGCTAACGCGGCCGCGAGCGACGCGCCGTCCGCTGTATATGTCACAAAGCAAAGCTGGACAGTGCGCCAGGCACTGCACACGCCGCAGTTTTACATCATCGCCGCCGCCTATATGGCGTTTCTTCTGTGCGGCATCACGGTGAATTCACTTTCTGTCGGTCATCTCACCGAAATCGGCATCGGCATGGGTGTCGCGGGCGGGCTTTTGAGCTTCGAAGCTTTTCTCAATGCGGCATCACGCGCTGTCAGCGGTTTCATCGGCGAATATATAGATCCGAGGAAATTGCTTATCGCCTCATTGATGTTGCTTGTGGCGGGCATGGTTGGTCTCGGCATCGGCACCAATTGGTTTGCGCTTGCTGTCTATGCCATCGGAATCGGCATCGGCTATGGCATGACTTTTCTCTCCACCTCTGTCTTGCTGATGAATTACTACGGCCGCAACGCTTATCTCGAGTTGTTCTCCTTGATGAATGTCGGTGCGACGTTGGCCTCTTTTGGCCCGTTTTTGGGCGGGTACATGCGAGATGTCACAGGTTCATTCTCTTACGCTTTCTTCTTCTACACGCTGATCCCTGGTGTGGTGCTGTTGGGCGTGTTGCTGATGCGCCCGCCGGTCCGCAAAGCGGTGAGTACAGAAAGTGAAGCGCCTTTGCCGCCCACCATTCTCGGGCAAGTGGCTGAATGATCCCGCCATTGCGCCACCAGTAAAAGACTTTGTGAGATTACAAGAGGTCAATAAACGTCAATGTCTTCCCCCAACGCGAAAAAAGAATTCGGTGTCTTCCTTCCTATCGCCAATGGCGGTTGGATCATCTCCAAAAATACGCCGACGCTTGATGCGTCTTACAAGCAGAACCGTGAAGCAGCGATTCTAGCTGACGATATTGGTCTCGACTTCATCATGTCGATGATGAAGTGGCGTGGCTTCGGCGGGGAAACGGAACATTGGGGTACCTCGCTTGAATCCGTCACCATGATGGCGGGGTTGGCGGAAGCCACTAAGAATGCGCGGATCATTGCCACCGTGCATACACTTCTGCAAAACCCCGCCGTCGTTGCCAAAATGATTGCGACACTTGATCACATCTCCGGCGGGCGCGCTGGGCTGAACATTGTGTCCGGCGCCTTCAAAGACGAATTCGACCAGATGGGGGCTTGGCCTGATCTCGACCATGATGGTCGTTATCGTTACGCAGAAGAATGGACCAAGCTCGTTACGAAAATGTGGGCGGAGGACCACGTCGATTACGATGGCGAATTCTTCAAGTTTAAGGATTGCGTTTCGCAACCCAAGCCCATCTCGAGCCCGCGTCCTTACCTCATTTGTGCGGGCCAATCCGAACGTGGTCTTCGCTTCACCGTGCAGAACACCGATGCCTGTTTTATCGGTGGAAAAACAGCGGAAGACACACTGAAGATCAGTCGCCTCGCACGCCGGGTGGCGTCTGAATACAACGAGACCATCAAAGTCTATGCCATGAGCACCATTGTCTTTGGCGAAACCGATGAAGAAGCGCAGAAGACAGTCGAGTATTACAAAGCA
>JAUSLL010000036.1 GCA_030649335.1 Parvibaculum sp.
CAAGTCCCGCCCAGATGTCCAGAAGCGATGCGACATCGAGCAAAAGCTGCTCGCGGTAGCTGTCACGCAAAGCTGCGACCGCCGCTTCTGCCTGAGCGACCATCGCTTCAAATTCATCTTTGGCTTCGGCGTTGCCCATTCCACACCTCTGTTCCGGCGACCGGCACGTCCGGTCACCAGAGTGGATGAGGCTAAGCGATCTGCGTTAAGGAATTCTGAAGCAAATCATGGAGGCATTCAGCCATTTACCAGCTCCAGAAAGCCCGCCACATCGTCTGCCGTCGTCGCAAAGGATGTGACCAGCCGGATTGTCTGATGCTTGTGGCCTTCGGCGGCATCCGCCACATTGGGCCAGGGGTGAAACTTTGCCTCAGAAGCCAGCAAGCGCTTGAAAACTGCCACCGGCAGACGGACGAATACTTCATTGGCCTCAATGGCACTCGCCATCACAATTCCGTCGATGACTGAAAGCCCGTCACCGAGACGTGTCGCCATAGCATTGGCGTGACGCGCATTGCGCAACCACAGATCGTCGGCGAGATAAGCCTCAAGCTGGGCGGACAGAAACCGCATCTTGGAAAACAGATGACCGGCGCGTTTACGCCGGAACTCAAAATCACGCGCCATGGCAGGATCAAAGAAAACAACCGCCTCCGCCGCCATCGCGCCGTTCTTCGTCGCGCCGAAGGACAAAACATCGACGCCGCTTTTCCATGTCATCTCAGCAGGCGAGCAGCCGAGCGCCACCAGCGCATTGGCAAAACGCGCACCGTCCATGTGCACGGCGAGTTTGAACTCGCGCGCAATCGCGGTGAGGCGCGTCAATTCGTCGAGCGAATAGACGCCGCCATCTTCGTTAGATTGCGTGATGGTGAGTGAACGCGGCTGCACCGAATGCACATCGCCCGCGCGAAACCCCTGCAATCTGGCAAAAAACCGGTCAGGGTCGATCTTGCCGCCTGCGCCGCCAATGCCGATGAGCTTTGCGCCGCCGGTGAACATTTCCGGTGCGCCGCATTCATCCACATTCACATGCGCCACGTCATGGCACAGGATCGCCCCATAAGGCGGTGTCAACGTTGCAAGTGCCAGCGCGTTTGCCGCCGTGCCGGTCGCCACCGGAAAGACCGCAACCTCGCGCTCAAAAAGATCCGAGAATTTTTGCGTCAGTCCCTTCGTCGTATCATCCGCACCATAAGAACTGACGCCGCCGCCATTGACGCGGGCAAGCGCGTCCAGAATTTCCGGCGAGACACCGAATGCGTTGTCGCTTGTAAAAATCACTTTAAACAGATCCTTCTGCCTTGATAGATCATCAACGCAATGCGCCTCGTCACTTCTTTTTCATCGCGTCTATCGCTGTCCGATTGGCAGGCCCGCCCACAAGTTTTGCAAAGGCAATATCTTCGCGTGTTCTTGCTGCTCTGATCGCATCCATGCGCGACGCAACGAGAAGCTGCTTGGTTGCCACAAGCGAGACGACCGGCGCTTGCGCGATCTGCGTTGCCAGTGCCATCGCTTCGATCATCAACTGAGGGGCTTCAAAAACAGAGCGCGCCAGCCCTGCTTTATGCGCCATATCCGCACTCATCCATTCGCCGGTGAACAAGAACTGCGCAGTGGTCTGCCACCCGATGATCGAGGGCAACAAATAGCTGCTGCCGGCTTCTGCGGTCAGGCCAAGCCCGACAAAAGGCGCACGCAGCTGCGCCTCGCGTGACATCAACACGAGATCGCAATAAGGCAATAGCGTGCATCCGATACCGATACCAAGACCGTTCACGGCTGCAATGATCGGCTTGGGAAATGTGCCCAGCGCGTCCATGAAAGGTCGAAAGCCATCAAGCTGACGTTGTTCGTGGGCACGGCCATCATCCAGTTCGGCCAGATCCTGACCGGCACTAAAGGCGCGTCCTTCGGCGGTGAGAACAACAACCGACACGGAATCATCCGCCGCCGCGCTCGTTAATGCAACGGCAACTGCATTGTAAAGCGCGTCATTGAACGCATTGAGCGCCGCAGGCCGATTGAGCGTCAGAACACGAACGCGGCCTTCATCGCGCGTGAGAAGCACGCTCACGCAACTACCTCGACCCGTTCGGGATGACCCGACCAGAACCACGCCATGCTGGGGCGCGACAGGCCGAGCATCATGCCGCCGAGCGCACGCGGGTGGAGCCATATCTGGTCGGCATTCTTTCGCGGGTCGCGGTCGGCGGGCCGGTCCACAGTAAAGCCCGCGCCCAGCGCCATGGCGCGGTCTTCAATCGCGCGCATATCCGGCGTCTCCGCGAAGGCCATATAGAGGCTTTGACCGAATTTCGAAAAGTACCTCTCCATCGTCGTGCCTTCACGCGTCGGCGTGATGACTTCGAGACGGTCGAGCTTGTCTCTTTCAAAAAGCGTCAACGTGCCTGTGTAGCCAAATTGATCGGACGTGATCTCGGAATAGTTTTTTGGATCAAGTCCGAGCATATCGTTGAGATGATCCATCAGCCCGTCACGATTGGCCGAGAGGATTGTTGCCTCATAGAGAAAGTCGATGAGGCCGACGCGGGGTCTTGTTTCCGCTTGGCTCAGGACAAGGCGCAAACCATCTATGCCCGTGTCCTTCTCATTCATAAAAAGCTGGCCTGATTCCGCGTGCGGGCTCACTCCCTTGGACTGAAGGCGCGCGGCAAGACCGGCGAGATCATGGGTGGAAGCACCGGCGGCAAAAAGATGCGCACCGCGCGCGCTGACGGCGTCGGCGATGACGCCTGTGCCATGCGGTTCCAGAAATTCGACAATGCCCGTGCCGACCCTGAGCCTCAGCCGGCTCGCCCCGAGCCCCGCCACGCGGTCATGCCCGTCGGGCTCCGCGTCCAGAAGGTCAATCCAGCCCTTTGCCGCCGCTTCGGCGTCCGGCACCGCGATTTGCACCCTGTCGATTTTGCTCAGCATGGCCTCATTCCTCCGCTAAAACGCCGCCCCGCACCTTGTCAGAGGCCGTGATCCGCCTCAAGCCAGCCGAAAGCTTATTATTTACCAATAACTCAAAAAACCAGCTTTTTGTTTTTTAGGTCAGTATCGCTGTCTTATTTGCTTGATTCAAAACCCGCCTTCCGGCATATTCCCCCTTGCTGGAAAGACTGTGTCTGCCCGGTCGGATAAAACGCGAGAAAACGCCGCTTTATCGACCGGCATCAGGGACACAGACCACCGGCAAGCCAAAGACAGGCAGGGCGCGATCAGCCCTTCGCCAGACCGGGCAGCCGGTGCTGCGGTGCATGACAGGGCAAAACCTGTCTTGCGGACAATTTTGTGATAGGCGTGCGATCCGTTTGCGTCCCGCGCCCCAAATGCGGAAGGGTTTCCTTCCCCGTAGGGGCGCAAGGGCACGAGCGGAAACGGCGACGATCCGCCTCCGCCCATAAGGGCGACAAGGTGGCATTCAGACAGAGGACGAGACGGGTATGACGGAGAAGCTGACAGGAGCGCGCCAAACGCTGTTCAACGTGGAAAGCCGCAAAGGCACCTCCGCGGCGGACAGCAAACGCGCCGCGACGTCGCTTCCTGCGGGCCTCCCGGCTGCGCAGGGGCTATATGACCCCCGTAACGAGCATGATGCCTGCGGCATCGGCTTTGTGGCAAACATCCACAACCGAAAATCGCACAAGATCATTGAGGACGGTCTCCAGATTCTTGAAAATCTGGAGCATCGCGGCGCCGTGGGCGCGGACCCGAAGGCCGGTGACGGCGCGGGTATCCTGATCCAGTTGCCCGATGCTTTTTTCCGCGCCGAAGCCAAGGCGCTCGGCTTTGATCTGCCGCCCGAAGGCCAGTACGGCGTCGGCCAGTTCTTCCTGCCGCGCGATGCCAAGGACCGCGCCAAGGTTGCCGCTCTCGTCGAGAAGCTTGTGGCCGAAGAAGGTCAGATTTTTCTCGGCTGGCGCGATGTGCCCGTCGATAATTCCGATCTTGGTTATTCGGTAAAGCCGACAGAGCCTTTCCATTGTCAGGCCTTCGTCGGGCAAGGCCCGTCGATCACCAACCAGGATCATTTCGAACGCAAGCTCTTCGTCATCCGCAAGCGCATCTTCAACACGCTTTATGCCGAAGAAGCCGTCATTCCGCGCGGCCTTTACATCTCGTCCTTCTCGTCGCGCACCATTGTTTACAAGGGCATGTTGCTCGCCGCGCAGGTCGGTCTTTACTACAAAGACCTCAAAGACCCGCGCATGGTGACAGCGCTCGCCATGGTGCATCAGCGCTTCTCAACAAACACATTCCCGACGTGGAGCCTCGCGCATCCCTTCCGCATGATCAGCCACAACGGCGAAATCAACACGGTGCGCGGCAACACAAACTGGATTCAGGCGCGCTACGCCGCCATGCAGTCTGACATTCTGGGCGATGATCTGAAGAAGCTCTGGCCGATTGCCGTTGACGGCCAGTCGGACACGGCCTGCTTCGATAACGCGCTCGAACTTCTCGTCATGGGCGGCTATTCGCTGAGCCACGCGATGATGATGCTGATCCCCGAAGCATGGGCGGGCAATCCGCTGATGGACGAGGACCGCCGCGCCTTTTACGAATATCACGCCGCTCTCATGGAACCATGGGACGGCCCCGCTGCAATTGCCTTCACCGACGGTCGCCAGATCGGCGCGACACTCGACCGCAACGGTCTGCGTCCGGCGCGTTACTATGTGACGGACGAAGGCAATGTCATCATGGCGTCGGAAATGGGCGTGCTGCCCATTCCCGAAGAAAGCATTGTCGAAAAATGGCGCTTGCAGCCCGGCAAGATGCTGCTCATCGACCTTGAAGAAGGCCGCATCATTTCCGACGACGAAGTGAAGGCGAAGCTCGCCAAACTGCACCCCTATCAGACATGGCTCGACCGCACGCAGATCGTGCTCGAAGACATGCCCGCCGCCGTGAAGTCACTCGGCACCAGACATGCGTCAGGCGCCGAGCTGCTCGATCTGCAGCAGGCCTTCGGCTACACGCAGGAAGACCTGAAGTTCCTGATGGGACCGATGGCGATGGAAGGTCAGGAAGCGACAGGCTCCATGGGCACCGACACGCCCATTTCGCCGCTCTCCAATAATTCCAAGACGCTCTACACCTATTTCAAGCAGAACTTCGCGCAGGTTACGAACCCGCCTATCGATCCGATCCGCGAAGAACTCGTCATGTCGCTCGTGTCCTTCATCGGCCCGCGCCCCAACCTGCTTGACCTCAAGGGCATGTCGTCGGTGAAGCGCCTCGAAGTGCGCCAGCCCATTCTGACGAATGATGATCTGGAAAAGATTCGCATGATCGGTGAAGTCGCCGACAACCACTTCCGTGCCGAAACGCTCGACATCACCTATATGGCGACACGCGGTGCGGAAGCCATGGAAGACATGCTGACGCGGCTTTGTGCGCGCGCCGAAGAAACCGTGCGCTCAGGCACCAACATCATCATTCTGTCCGACCGCCTCGTGTCGTCGGAACGCATGGCGATCCCGGCGCTGCTCGCAACCTCTGCCGTGCATCATCATTTGATCCGCACAGGCCTTCGCACCTCCGTCGGTCTTGTGGTCGAAACAGGCGAAGCGCGCGAAGTGCATCACTTTGCGTGCCTTGCAGGCTATGGCGCGGAAGCAATCAACCCCTATCTCGCCTTCGACACGCTGGAAGCGATGCTGCCTTCGCTCGACGAAGACCTCACCGCTTACGAAGCCAACAAGCGTTACATCAAGGCCATCGACAAGGGTCTCCTCAAGGTCATGTCCAAGATGGGCATCTCGACCTATCAGTCCTATTGCGGCGCGCAGATTTTCGACGGCGTCGGCCTCAACTCCGAATTCGTGAAAAAATATTTCACGGGCACGGCGACACCCATCGAAGGCGTCGGCTGCACGGAAGTGGCGGAAGAAACCTTCCGCCGCCACCAACTGGCCTTCTCCGATGCACCGGTGCTGAAGAACGCGCTGGAAGTCGGCGGCGAATATGCCTACCGCATCCGTGGCGAAGAACACGCATGGACGGCAGATAGCGTGCGCGACCTGCAACATGCCGTGCGTGGCAACAGCCAGGACAAGTACCGCGAGTTTGCCAAGCGCATCAACGAACAAGGCGAACGCCTGCTGACCGTCCGCGGCCTCTTTGAAGTGAAGACGGCTGAACAGGATGGCCGCAAGCCCGTGGCACTCGACGAGGTGGAACCCGCCTCCGAGATCGTCAAGCGCTTTGCCACCGGCGCCATGTCCTATGGTTCGATCAGCCGCGAAGCCCACACCAACCTCGCCATTGCCATGAACCGCATCGGCGGTCGCTCGAACACAGGCGAAGGCGGCGAAGAAGCTGACCGTTTCACGCCTATGGCGAACGGCGACAGCATGCGCTCGGCCATCAAGCAGGTGGCGTCAGGCCGCTTCGGTGTGACGACGGAATATCTCGTCAACTCCGACATGATCCAGATCAAAATGGCGCAGGGCGCAAAGCCCGGCGAAGGCGGACAGTTGCCCGGCCACAAGGTAGATGCGACGATTGCCAAGGTGCGCCATTCGACACCCGGCGTCGGCCTCATCTCGCCGCCCCCGCACCATGACATCTATTCAATCGAAGATCTGGCCCAGCTCATCTACGACCTGAAGAACACCAACCCCGATGGTCTGGTGTCGGTGAAGCTTGTGTCTGAAGTAGGCGTCGGCACAGTGGCCGCAGGCGTCTCCAAGGCGCGCGCCGACCATGTGACGATTTCGGGCTTTGAAGGCGGCACTGGTGCCTCGCCGCTGACCTCGATCAAGCATGCGGGCTCCCCTTGGGAAATCGGTCTGGCCGAAACGCATCAGACGCTCGTCATGAACCAGCTGCGCAGCCGCATCACCGTGCAGGTGGACGGCGGACTTCGCACAGGCCGCGACGTGGTCATCGGCGCTCTGCTCGGTGCGGACGAGTTCGGCTTTGCCACCGCGCCGCTTATCGCGGCGGGCTGCATCATGATGCGCAAGTGCCATCTCAACACCTGCCCTGTCGGCGTCGCCACGCAAGACCCCGAACTCAGGAAGCGTTTTGTCGGCCAGCCCGAACACGTCATCAACTATTTCTTCTTCGTCGCCGAAGAAGTGCGCGAGCTGATGGCTGCAATGGGCTACCGCACGGTCAATGAAATGATCGGTCAGGTCCAGATGCTCGACAAGCAAAAGGTCATCGAACACTGGAAGGCCCACGGCCTCGACTTCACCAAAATGTTCCACAAGGTCGAAGCGATTGCTGGCTCCACCACCTACCAGAGCGAAACACAGAACCACAACATCGAGCACGTCCTCGACCGCAAGCTGATCGAACTGTCGAGAGACGCGATTGCGACGAAGAAGCCCGTGCAGCTTGAGTTTCCGGTCGGCAACACCGACCGCACCATCGGCGCGATGCTCTCTGGCGTCATCGCCAAGGCGCATGGCCACGCGGGCCTGCCCGAAGACACGATCCATGTGAAGCTCAACGGCACATCGGGCCAGAGCTTCGGTGCCTGGGTCGCGCATGGTGTGACACTCGAACTCGAAGGTCAGGCCAACGACTATGTCGGCAAGGGCCTCTCAGGCGGTCGTCTCATCGTCTATCCGCCCAAGAACACAAAGATCGTGCCGGAACGCTCGATCATCGTCGGCAACACGGTTCTCTACGGTGCCATCAACGGCGAATGCTACTTCCGTGGCATCGCGGGCGAACGCTTTGCCGTGCGCAACTCCGGCGCCATCGCTGTTGTCGAAGGCACGGGCGACCATGGTTGCGAATATATGACCGGCGGCATTGTCGTCGTGCTGGGCCGCACAGGTCGCAACTTCGCAGCCGGCATGTCGGGCGGCATCGCCTATGTGCTCGACGAAGACGGCAAGTTTGAAAAGCGTTGCAACATGGCAATGGTGGACCTTGAGCCTGTTGAGGCCGAACTCGACCTCATGGCAAAGCGTCATCTGCAGCGCAATGAACTGGCGAGCCACGGTCGCGTCGATGTCATGTCCGACATGACGCGCTTTGACGCCGAACGTCTGCGTCAGCTCATCGAGAACCATGCCCGCTACACCAACTCCGGGCTTGCCAAAAACATATTGACCAACTGGGACACGATGCTGCCGAAATTCCGCAAGGTGATGCCGGTCGAATATCGGCGCGCCCTGAAGGAAATGGCTAAGGCACAAGACAGTGCTGCGCCCGCAACAGTCGCAGCAGGAGAATAAGACAGTGGGAAAGACAACCGGCTTCCTGGAGATCGACCGTCAGGATCGCAAGTACCTGCCTGCGTCCGACCGTATCCGCAACTACAAGGAGTTCGTCATACCGCTCGGGGAAAAAACCCTGCGCGATCAGGCGGCCCGCTGCATGGATTGTGGCATTCCTTATTGCCACAACGGCTGCCCCGTCAACAACCAGATCCCCGACTGGAACGATCTCGTTTATCACGACGACTGGGCCGAAGCCTGCCGCAACCTACATTCGACCAATAACTTTCCCGAGTTCACCGGTCGCGTCTGCCCCGCACCTTGCGAGGCATCCTGCACGCTGAACCTCATCGAAAGCCCGGTGACCATCAAGACGATTGAACATGCAATCGTCGAACGTGGTTGGGCCGAAGGCTGGATTGCCCCTCAGGTTTCCGAAAAGAAGACCGGCAAGCGCGTCGCCGTGGTTGGCGCTGGCCCCGCAGGCCTTGCCTGCGCCCAGCAGCTGGCGCGCGCTGGCCACGATGTTCATCTGTTTGAGAAAAATGCGAAAGCCGGTGGCCTTCTGCGTTACGGTATTCCCGATTTCAAAATGGAAAAGCACGTCATTGACCGTCGCATGGCCCAGCTTGAGGCCGAAGGCGTCACCTTCCATTACAACGCCCATATCGGCGTGACGACAAAGGCTAAGGAACTTCTCGCCGGTTTCGATGCTGTCGTGCTGACAGGCGGCGCAGAAAAGCCGCGCGATCTGCCCATCGAAGGCCGCGACCTTCAGGGTGTGCACTTCGCTATGGAATTCCTGCCGCAGCAGAACCGCCGCGTGTCGGAAGAACCTCTGATGAATGTCGAACCGATCCTCGCCGGCGGCAAGCATGTCGTCGTCATCGGCGGCGGCGACACGGGCTCAGATTGCCTCGGCACGTCCTTCCGTCAGGGCGCTGTGTCCGTCACCCAGCTTGAAATCATGCCGGAACCGCCCAAGCACGAAAACAAGCTCCTCACATGGCCCGATTGGCCGCTCAAAATGCGCACCTCGTCGAGCCAGGCCGAAGGCGCAACGCGCGACTTCGCTGTCATGACACGCCGCATCATCGGCGATGCTGGCAAAGTCAAAGCCATCGAATGTGTCCGCGTTGACGACAAGATGCAGGCCATCGAAGGCAGCGAGTTTGAGATCAAGGCCGACCTCGTGCTGCTCGCCATGGGCTTTGTCTCACCCGTCCACGAAGGCATGTTAGCCGACCTCGGCGTCACCCTCGACAAGCGCGGTAACGTCGCCGCCGACACCGCGACCTACAAGTCGAACCTCGACAAAGTGTTCTCGGCAGGCGATATGCGCCGCGGCCAGTCGCTGGTCGTCTGGGCGATCCGGGAAGGCCGTCAAGCCGCGCGCGAAGTGGACCTGTTCCTCATGGGCGAAACGCTACTACCGCGCTGATCAAAAAACTCAATAAAATCAGGGCCCTGCATCCAAGCAGGGCCCTTTTTTTGTATCCCGCAATCAATAAATAGACTCTGGTCTATTTATTGATTAGTTTCGCCTGCTCGCACCATTAAGAGGCCGGAGTCACCATGCCGAACGCTGAAATGCAGACAAAAATAGAAAATCAGGTCGAAAATGTCGCCATGATCGCCCCGACTGCATCCGCGATCGAAGATTTGACCCAGCGCGCGAAAGCCGGTGATGCAGATGCCGCCACCGGCGTCGTCGCCGCCATCATGCGTGTAGCGGCGGTTGATCCCGGTGCTTCCATGGCAGTTCTCGACGCCATCACGCGCGGCTGGCTCGGCGACGAGGCCAAGTCCATCGAAACACCACCTGCGCAATTGGCCATGCTGAAAAACCTCGCTGAGCCCGGCAAGCTTGATGGCCATTTCTGGATACCCTTCTGGGACTTCATCAACACACCCCATTCCGAAGAACGCGGCGGCGATGAAGTCACCGCTATGGTCGCGGCCCTCGGTGGCAATCTGCACGAAAATTTCTCTGATCGGGCGGAAGCGGCCGCCCTCGCACATCCCGGCACGGCCAACGCGGCAACCCGGTCCGCGCCTCCCAAACTGACACTTGAGACCCTCGGCGCATTACCCGTAGGCTCGCTTGGCCACGCCTTCTATCGCCTGATTACCGACAATAATTTCAACCTCGAAGTCCTCGACCGCGAAGCCGCTGGTCTGCAGGACATGCCGCCTGCACAGCGCTATCTGAATCTCCGCATTTTGCAGATGCATGATGTGTGGCACCTCGTCGGCGGCTTTCGCACAACCGTTCTGCAGGAAGTCGCCATTTCTTCCTTCTCGCTTGCCCAGTTCGATCACACCTACTCAGCCATGCTCATCGGAACAGCCTCAGTCGCGTCGCTGTTCAACTCCATGGAGGGTTTTGGCCTCTCGATGCAGATCATTACTGAAGGCTGGCTGCATGGCCGCACGACACCGTCCTTCATGGCAATCGAGTGGGAAAACGAGTGGCATCTGCCGATCTCGGAGATCCGCGCACGTCACGGCATCAAACCCTTCGCAAGCATTTTCCCCGCCGACCTGATCGAACAAATGCGCGCCGCAGCCTAAACGCTCAAAATGGTGCCGCATCTGCCGACAAACCATGACAACAGGAAGCTCTCCTCGGAGACTTCCTGTTGTTGTTTCAGCCTGATGGTTTTTTGAATCCACTTCATTCTTCTTCATTAATAAATCTCTGCCTGCGAACATTGCTGGACATATCGCATCTGGTTGGCTTCACTTGGTGTCAACGGGTGCCAGAAGGAATTGTTCATGCTGACGCTTCTGCGGGCGGGGATCGGGGCAAGGGTCATTGCATTTCTCCTCGTCTGCCTCTTACTTGGTTCGATTGTCGGTGTATGGGCGTTGAGCCGGTACAGCAGGGTTGCCGATGAGGTAACCCACGACATTGCTCTACGCACCGCCGACCTTGCAGAAGCCCTCAAGACTCAATTTATACGCAACGCCTATATGACCTTGCGCGCTATGGCGGGCTTCCAACGCGTGGAAGGAAAAAACGCCAGCGATTGCAATGATGTCGCCTATTTCTTCCTGACGAACACCAATGGATACGGCAACATCGGCTCGATCCTGCCGAACGGTGTTGCCTACTGTGCCGCCCTGCCCTCAGCGAACAAATTCGATGCCCGGGGTCTTGATTGGTTCGAGACGGCGCTCACCAAAGGCGACTTCACCATGGGTGGCTATCTCCTGAGCAAGGTCACCAATGGCGGCGTCATCATTTTCGCTCTGCCGATTCGTGACGAGGACGGTCTTATTTCTCAGGTCCTCACCCTGACAGCCGACGTCAATTATATTTCGAAGATCCTGGATTTTCCTTATCTGCCTGAAGAAACCTCGCTGACTGTGATCGACCAGTTCGGCAATGCACTGGTGACAAGTCCGGGTTCCGGCATCGAACAGGGCGACAATATTGCACGATGGGAGGTGGCGAAACGGGCGATGACAGCCGACGCTCCCTTCGTGATGGAATGGAAAGGACCCGACGGCACAACGCGGCTTTTTGCCAGCACCTCCTCCCGCGTCAGCGACACGGCTGTTCCCGGCGCCAACGGCGCGGACATTCGCGCGTTCTCCATCATTGTAGGCATCCCCGCTCAACGCATTACAGCAACCATCATGGGGCCGGTGCAAACCGCCGGCATCGCGGTCAGCATCGTCTTTGCCATCATCCTCATCGGCATCTACTTTTTCATCCGCAACACGCTGGTAGAGCCGGTGAAAGAAATTCAGCTCGCCGCCGAGCGTCTGACTTTTGGCGATCTCACCGCCCGTGTCGCCCGCAAATCCCGCGCCGGAGAAATCCGCACACTTGCCAACGCGTTCAACATAATGGCCTCAACACTTGCACGGCGCGAAGATGACATCCGCACCAGCAACGCAAGACTCCAGCGCATCTTCGAGACAGAGCCCGCGAGTGTGATGCTGCTGGATCAAGACTTGCGCATCGTCGAAATCAACAAAGTCGGCCTCGAAATCATGGGTGCCGACAACATCGAACAGGTGCGCGGTAAAGTTATCCGCACGACCGTCATCGAAGAAGACCGTGAGCGTATGCGCATGCATCTTCACAATGTCAGAATGGGCAGCACCGATCTCGTAACAATCCAGATCATCGACCTGAAGGGACGCAAGCGTTGGGTCGAGATGCAAAGCGCCAATATCCAGCTCGACGACAATTCAGCTGCTGCTTTCATTTCCATCGCCCGCGACAAAACCGAGGAGGTCGCCACCTCCGCCCAGCTCGTTCAAGCTCAAAAAATGGAATCCATCGGCCGTCTTACCGGCGGTATCGCGCATGATTTCAACAATCTGCTCACCATCATCATGGGCAATGCCGAAATTTTACGCGAGGAACTGGGCGACCGTCCGAAGCTCGAGAAACTTGCAACCATGATCGAAACCGCCGCGCAGCGCGGTGCCGAACTCACCCACGGAATGCTGGCCTTTGCGCGCCGTCAGGTGCTGCGCCCCACAGAACTTGACACAAATGTGCTGCTCGGACGTATGGTCGATATGATCAAGCGCTTGCTGGGTGAAGACATCCGCATCCAGATCGACGCGGGTGAAAACCTCTGGCGTGTGGCCGCCGACCCCGCGCAAATGGAGTCAGCCATTCTCAATCTGTCGATCAACGCACGCGACGCCATGCCCAAAGGCGGCAAACTCACCATCGAAACACAGAACGTCCATCTCGACGAAGACTATGCTTCGCGCAACCCCGAAGCTGTCGCTGGTGACTACGTCCTGATCGCGGTCTCAGACTCCGGCACCGGTATGAGTCAGGATGTTCTGACTCATGTCTTTGATCCTTTCTTCACAACCAAAGAAGTGGGCAAGGGATCCGGCCTCGGCCTCAGCATGGTCTAGGGTTTTGTCAAACACTCGTACGGCCACATCAAGATTTCCAGCGAACTTTCGCACGGCACGACCATCAGAATCTATCTGCCGAAAATTGCAGAAAGTATTCCCGAGGAAGACGTCACACCGGAAATATCGCTGGAAGAAGCCCGCGGCACCGAAACGATCCTTGTCACAGAAGACGAGGATTCCGTGCGCACCTATGTCACCGAGCAATTGCGCAGCCTCGGCTACACAGTGCTTGAATCATCAAACGCAGGCGATACTCTCATGCTGCTCGATCAACACAGAGACGTGGCGCTGTTGTTCACCGATGTTGTCTTGCCCGGCGGCATGAACGGTCGCCAACTCGCCGATCAGGCGTTGGCGCTCTACCCCGGTCTCAAAGTGCTCTACACGACCGGTTACACCGAGAATGCCGTGGTCCACCATGGCAAGCTCGACGCCGGTGTCGAACT
The DNA here is from genome assembly GCA_030649335.1 of Parvibaculum sp. GTDB lineage: Bacteria > Pseudomonadota > Alphaproteobacteria > Parvibaculales > Parvibaculaceae > Parvibaculum. The sequence continues at coordinate 13,541 of JAUSLL010000036.1, forward strand.
CCTGAGCAAGCCCTATCGTCGCGCCGACCTCGCACGCCACGTCCGCAAAGTGCTCGACAAACCGTGAAAGCTCAACCGGCGGGCGATGGAGTGTCCAGCGGGCCCTGCAATGTCTGTGCGTTGCGGGCTTGCTCCAGACTTACATGCAGTTCGCTCCATTGCAGATCATGCAGGCGCAATACCGTGTTACGGATCACAGCAACCGGCTGATCGAGCTTGTTGCGCTCCATCTGCTCGTTCCATGTCGCCGTCACGGCGACAATCGTGTCCTGCACCGGCCCGACACCGAAGCCGTTGACGACATTGACGAGTTGCGCCGAATTGAACACCGCCAGAATGGCGAGCGAGATCCACATGACACGCACAAATTGCCCGACGCGCGCCTGCGTCTCGCCCTCGATTTTCCATGCGGCATATTCCACGTCATCACCCGCGTCATCGTTCGTTATGTCTATGAGGTCGAGCATGATGGTCCTCAGAACTGGAAATAGATGAACGGGGCGACGCCTTCAGGCGCGACCGACCAGATGACAAATATGCCAAAGCCGAATAGCAGACCCATGACAGGCGATGGCAGATGGCGCAGGCTCAGCGCGAGTTCGCGACCAAGATGGCGTGGCGTGAACTGGAAGAGCATGCCGATGGCAATGATGCCGACAACGAAAGGCGTCACGTAACTATTGGCCGCGCTCCAATGTCCCAGACCCGCAAGGTAATCAGCGGCGGTCGAAAAACTATCAGCACGGAAGAATATCCACGCAAAACACACCAGATGAAATGTCCAGATAACGCCGACAACATGCTGTGCGCCATTGCCAAGCCGCGCGAAGAGCCCCGGCGCATCTGCATGCGAAGGCACGAATTCATCAAACTTGCGTCCCGCCCAGCGTTCGAGCCCCAGCATCGCCCCGTGAAACGATCCCCAGAAAATAAAATTCCAGGCCGCGCCATGCCAAAGCCCGCCGAGAAACATGGTCAGAAACAGATTGCGATAGCGCGCGCCCTCGCCGTTCCGGTTGCCACCAAGCGGAATGTAGAGATAGTCCCGCAACCATGTCGAAAGCGAGATATGCCAGCGCCGCCAGAAATCCTGCAGGCTCGCCGCGCGATAAGGCTGATCGAAATTGGCAAGGAAGCGATAGCCGAGCAGAGCCGCGACGCCGATGGCAATATCGCTGTAGCCCGAGAAGTCGCAATAAATCTGAATCGCATAAGCATAAACGCCGACCAGCAGATCAAGCGCGCCGACCGCGGATGGGTCAAAGAACACCGGATCGACAATTTCTGTCGCCAGATAATTGGCGATCACCATTTTCTTGGTAAGGCCGGTCAGTATCAGAACCACCCCGACCGCAACATGATTGCGCGTGAGACGCACCGGCGCATGAAGCTGCGGCATGAAATCCGCCGCGCGCACGATGGGACCTGCCACCAATTGCGGAAAGAATGATTTGAACAGCATCACATTAAGCAGCGATTTCTCCGCCTTGATCTGGCCGCGATAGACATCGACGACATAAGAAATGCCTTGAAATGTGAAGAACGAAATGCCGATGGGCAGGATCACTTCCATGAACGGCAGATCGCGCTCAAGCCCCAGCGTGTTCAGCAACCCATCGAGCGAGGTGAGGAAGAAGTCGAAATATTTGAAGAACGCCAGCACTGCGAGATCGACAAAAACCGTCGCCCCGACAATCAGCTTGCGCGCGCCCGCGCCGGCCGTGCGCCCGAGCGCGCGCCCTGCCAGATAATTGACGAGGGTCGTGCCGAACAGCAAAAAGGTAAAACGCCAGTCCCACCAGCCGTAGAAAAAATAGCTGGCCGCGACAAGGAACCATTTGCGCGGCACCGGCGTCCAGCGCATGGACCAGCTGACCGTAAACACGATCAGGAAGAATATTCCGAACGTCAGAGTCGGAAAAAGCATACGCCACTAGGCCCCGTTACACGCGTGAGCGACCGCAAGATGCACCACCATCAAGGGCAGCACATAGCCTTACGTTCTCACCGTCCGGGGGGCATGACGGCTTGTCTCAATATCGGACAAAGCCCGAAAAACCTCAATCATCGCTTGCACTTATAGTTAATTGCAAAACGGGGGTTTTTCGGGCGTTTAGCAGGTCCGACGGATCAGAACATCAGCGACGCTGTTGCGACGCCCTGATGTGAGGTGAATTTGCTGCCGAGCTGACCGGTATATTCGACCGTGAGGCGCGAATAACCACCGACAAACGAGACACCCGCGCCTACGAACGGCGTGGATTTGTCGAGCTCTGCTCCTTTAAGATCAAAGGTCGCGCCGCTGGACACGAAATGACCGTTGATTTCCGGCTCGCTGTCCAACAACTCCTGCGAAAAACCACCGCGCACATAAGGTACGAACTGCGGTTCTTTGCCGAAGATGCCGCTGACCCGCATCTGCGCATTGGCACGCAACGACGAGAAGGTCGAGCTGTCAACGGCCAGATCAACGCCTGTGCCGCCGCCTGTTTCGCTATAGCCGTCCTGGCTGAGGAACATGTAGGAGGCGCCGACGGAGGGACGCACGACAATCGGACCGAAGACGCCGGAGAAACCGACCTGGGTCGTCACACCGGCTTGATAACCGGTCCATGAGGCGTCGGCCGTGCGCGCCACAGCACCCGCTGTCACAGTGCGTTTGCTGTCATAGCTGTTCCAGCCGAGCGAACCGATCGTGTCCCAGAACATGCTCTTGCGGTTGATCGAGTAATAGCCCTGCGCGACCGTCGACTGGACAAGATTGTCGTCCATGGCAGTTCCGGCAGTATAGTTCATCGCTGCATAGGTGAGCGAAGCGCCCCAGACGTCGCCGTCCTTGTCACGGGCGTCATAGCCGCCGGCCAGCGCATACATCGTGCCGTCAAGACCCTGCGCACCGCTGGAAGCGGCATCAGATTTTTCCTGCGACACGGCTTCCTGCAACCAGAAACCGGCACGGCGATAGCGTTCATAATATTTGCCGCCGCCGTCGCCCGCGCCTTGCGCCGCTGTGCGCATCATATCCATGCGATCGCTAACCATGCCGGACGCGAGGTCCTGCACGCGGATGGACTGACGTTCGCGCGCGCTGCTGAGATCAGGCAGCATCTGGTCATAAAGAGCGACCACACCGGCAACAGTACCGATATTGCCGACCGCCGCACCGAAGGGCTGATCGCTTTCAAACGCTACAACAGCGGCATTGTAGACCGCCGTCGCATTGGTGCTCAGACCGAGCTCGGCAGCTGTCTTGCGTGACAGGCTGATTTCGAGGTCTGCACCACCATTGGCCGTGGCGAGCGCAGCGTTATAGCCAGCGCCGATACCGCCGATGATGAGGCCCGAGGGGTCGCCCGGTGTGTCAAAGGTCAGCGACGATGTTGTCGTCACCAGTGTCAGGGTCGGCGTTGCCGAACCGAGGTAATTGGTCAACGTCACATTGACCGTCGCGCCGTCTTCGAGCGTCGCATTGTCAGCCGCGATGACACCCGGCACAGCCACCGTCAGAGGGTCATAGGTGATAGAGAAGGTTGAACCGCTGTGGAAGGTCACATCGGACACATTAAAATCGTCCGCCGTACCGATAAACTTCGTGCCTGTAGCAAAATCCGCATTAAGCACACCGCCGCCCGCGAGTGTCGAACTACCGTTCAGAGTAGCCGTGCCTGTCAGAAACAGATCAGCAGTACCGCCGGTGGTCGTGAACTTCGTGGTGATGGTGCCCGCGGTTGAATTGAGCGTGTAAGTACCGCCGCCAAACAGGATTTCACCGTTGATCGTGCCGCTGTTGTCGATGGTCGTCACACCGGCACCGGTGCTGAGGTCGATGGCAATTGCCCGGCCTGTCGCGGTGGCAGATGTCAGAATGGAACCGGCGTTGGTGATCTGCGCCAGCGTGCCCGACTGATCGCGGATCGCGGTCGCATTGGTACCGTCCGCAGCGGCGGAGGCAGAAATACTACCCCCTGTATTATTGGTGATTGTCGGCAGAGTACCTAAGGCATCAACGTCGATACCGAATGCATCGCCGCCCACGGTGCCCGAGCTCGAGCCCTGGATGACGCCCGAGTTAACAATATCTGTGATCGTACCATTGGCACCAACAAGGATGGCGGTCGAGACGCCGGATGTTGTGCTCGCGGTAACGAGCGACAAGATGCGCCCCGATGAGACGTTCAGAATACCTGTATGCGTACCATCGCCGAGCGTCGCCGTATCCCCGACAAAAATGCCGGTGGCTGAATCTTCGTTCGACGTGCCCTGAACGACGCCGGTATTTCTCATACCCAGAACGTTCACAGCATTACCGGCGCTGCCGATCATGCCGATGGCTGTCGCGGGCGTACCGTTCACATAGCCGATTGAGAAGATGCTGCCCGTATTCACAATGCCGTAATCGAGGTCAGTATCGGTGCTGTCGACCACATCAATGGTAATGGCCGAACCGTTTTCCTGAATGAGCAGCGCATAAGGGTTTGTCGACGAGGCAATCGTCGAAACAGAACCACCGCTGCTGATGCCGTCGCCGAGGCTGCCCTGCACCAGCACGGCTGCATCCGCGCCGACACCGGGTGTCGTGATGGCACCTGCAGCATCGGTAAGCTGCGTCGTGCCTGTCCTGACATTACCGAGCACAAGGCCGCCCGTTGTGTCTGTTGTTACGAGAATACCGTTCTGGCCAAGGTTATCGCCTTCGGTCGGTCCCGCACCGGCAATGATCGTGCCGAGGTTGCTGATCGATTCCGCCGCACTGTCCAGAGTAACGGCTGCCACGGCGCCGTCTGCCGCATCTAGCGTCACACTGCCTGAGGTTGTGAGGTTGATATCGCCCGCGCCGCCGCCGTCGCCCACACTTGTCGAGACCGGAACGGTCGAAGGCGCCGAAATTTCAAGATCGCCCGCGATTGCCGTTCCGACAGATGCCAGCAACACAGTGCTGAGCGCAGTCGAAACGAGTAGGCTGCGGCGCATAGCACGCCGTCCGTTGGCCGATGCAACAATCACGTGGTCTCTCCCCGAAAACTACCCACGGAATTGGCGGCCAATGCCGCCTTCCGCCCCAGTGGGTAAATTATATTAGTCCTGCAGAGTCAAATATCAGGCCGCCCGCCTCGCATGGAAGAGGCAGCGCCATAGTCCGGCAAATACTAACCTTTCGGGTTGCGGATGCAACTTAAAGCAGCGTCTGCGGCACGGCCCATCAGGTCATTCCACAACATAGTGCCTGCCCGCCGCGCGCCCTCGGGACGCAAATGCACATGGTCGGGCCAGGCAAGCGGCGGATCGGCCTCCACCCATCGGGCAACGCCGCAGGCCCCGTCCATCGCGCGGCTCATGTCGGTGTAAAAAAGCCCGCCCTGCCGCGCTATGCCGCGCTGCACATCACGCAATATGCCGAGCTTGGGCGGCGTCGCCCGCCCCTTGCCGCAAAGCGCCCGATCAGCAGGCCTGGCGCGGCGCGCACCGTCAAAAGCCCCCAGCACACCAATTGAGGCTTGCGGCGCCAGACGCTGCAACCGCTCGACAAGCTGGCCGAAACGCCGACCGTAAGCCGCCGCGTCCGCATGATCGTTGAACCCTTCATTGGTGCCATAGCCGAGCAATACGAGGTCCGGCGCAAGCCTTACGATTTCAGCGTCCACGATCGCATCGTCCCAATGGCTCACCACATCAAGCGTCGCGCCCGATATGCCATAACTATCGTAACGAAAACCGGGCTTCGTGCCCGTCATGGTCCAGCCGAGAAGCCTGACCGGCCCGTTCCCCGCGACCCGCAAGCGAACTTCACGCACCCCCGCCGCCGGCACCCGCAGAAAAACAATGCCCGGCTTTTCAGATTTTGTCGGCAGGGTCAGCGGCGCGGCCTGTCCGAGTGTCAGCATCACAGCGCCCGTGTCCGGTCCGCCATAGACCTCGATCTCGACCGCGCCGATCTCATGCTCACTCGTGAGCGAGATTTCCGCACCCCCGTCCGTCGCCTCAATGCGAAAACCGCTCATGCCGAAGGGACCGGGCGCGCTGCCCGTCAGGCTCGACGCGACACGCCAGTTGCCGCTCATGCTGATCTGATAATTCTGCGGCGCGTAATAGGGATAAGGCACGCCCGGCGCGAGACCGCGTCCGCCGTCACCCAACATCGCCGCCCCGCGACGACGCACCTCCCCCGTCATATGATCCAGCGCTATATGACTGTCGCCGAGATGCAGCACAGTGACCGAACGATCCCGCGCGCCCGACTTGAGGTCGCCCAAAGCCTTATAAAATTTTTGCAAACCGTCCGGCGGCACCGGCGCAGGACACGGGGCCGCCGCGCAGGCCGGCACAGAGACCGACCAAAGCATCAGCGCCGCCCACAGGCCGGCACGCCTTAGGCCAGCGCGCCTCAAAGAGGGATGTTTAATGCGCCGCGCCTGTCCAGCGCCAGTCGTCGCTGCGGCCCGGACGACCTTCCGCCACATCATAAATTTGCGCCTTCAAACCAATCGTCTCCGCCGAGCGGGCTCCGGCCTGCGAACTTGCCTCTGCCGCCGCCCCCGAAACAGCAATCGCCGATGCGTTGGCCGTGATCACGCCACCATCCACATCCTGCTTGATGGCGTGCGTCACCGTCGAAACAAGCTTCTCATATCCCTGCATCGTGAAATGGATACCGTCCTCGGACCGCAATAGCTTTTTGCGTCCCGCAGCGTCCGTCCCGTAGGCGGCATATTTGCCGTTCGCATCAGCAAGCAGATCATGCGTAGGCAGAAATGTAACGTCATTTTCGGCCGCATGCGCTTTGAAGATCTTTGTGAAATTCTTCATATCGCCTTCAAAAGTCGCGCTGCGCATAACAGGCAACCCGACCCAATAAATCTTTGCGCCCGTTGCCTTCAGCGTCGCCGTGAAATCATTGACGCGCGCACCGTAAATCTCGCGCCATTTGTCTGTGAACAGCGCATAGCGCGCGCCGTCTTCCACAATGGTCTGGCGGTCATTCGTGCCCATGATAACAACAGCAATGTCGATGGTGGTGTCATCCGCCGTTTTGCGCACAGCTTCGTTCCAGTCGTAATAGTCGCGGCGGACAAAGCCCGTGGCGACCTTCGACTTGCGGATCACGTTAAAACGTTTGTCTTTGCGCAACGCGTGATAAATACCGGCCCAGACACCGTCACCGAGCGAGTCACCGAACACGACAACATTATATCGCGTCTTCTCCACAACGGCCTTCTTCAGCACAGGAGCAACAGAGGCTGGCGCCTCGGAAGCAGGCACATCAACCGGCGCAACTTCCGCCACCGCAGGCGGCACCATCGCATCGGTCTCGGCCTGCGCTTTCGCCCGCGCCTCAGCCTCCGTCTGTGCTTTGGCTTGCGCGTCAGCCTGCGCCTTGGCAATGGTCGGCGGCATCAGCTGAACTGGCGGCGCAGCGCTCACCGGCGACACAATAACCAGCAACAGCGCCGCCGACGTCAAAAGCGTAAGCGCAGCATATCGCCAGCCTGAACCGGTCTCTCTCGCCCCGAAAATCACCAAAGCCCCCGCACGTACCCAGAGTTCCGAACAATTCGCCCGACCTGAACGGACCAGACATGTCCTGAAACAGGCCTGTTCCCGCGTCAGTTGCAGGAATCCTGCCTCATGAATTTGCAGGTTAATCGCATCAAAACGGGACAAGCAAGGCCACGAATGCCACACACGCCCCTCATAAACGCTGGTTAATTACTTGGCGTGACGCAAAACTTCCGAAACCACACGTTCCAGATCCTTCAGCGAGGCGCAGGTGACAGCCGTGTCGCAATAGGGCTGCAAACGTTTCATTTCACTGTCACCGGAATTCCACATGCTCTTGCCTTCCGGATTGAGCCAGATGACGCGGCGCGCCCGCGCGTGGATTTTCTTGAGAATATCGCCGCGCGGATCGGAATAGTTCGAGCGCGCGTCGCCCAGGATCAGGACCGTCGTGCGATGGTCCACATCGTCCATCGCGAGGTTCTCAAAATCGACAAATGCCTGACCGTAGTCGGTCGATCCGCCGCCGTGCTCGCGCAGCGCATTGGTGATCGCATCTTCGATCTTCGCGGTCTTGTCAAACATCTCGGTTGTCTCACCGAGTTGCCCCGAGAAAGCAAAAGAACGCACGCGCGGCAGCACTTCCTGCACACTGTAAAGGAACATCAGCAAAAACCGCGCGACCTGCGCCACAGATCCCGAGACGTCACAAATCGCGATAACCTTTGGCCGGTCAACTTTCTTCTGTTTCCAGATCGTATGAAACATCAACCCGTCGAATTCGACATTGGCGCGGATAGTCTTGCGCACATCCAGCTGCCCGCGCCGGTCCACTTTTTTGCGGCGCGAATGCAGCGCCACCAGCCGCTTGGCCATCTTCGCCACAAGCGTGCGCATGACCTTCATGTCGCTCATATCAATATTGCTGAGCCGCACCTGAGAAAGCACTTCCTCGCGCAACTGGCGCCCCGCATTGGCCGTGAAAATCTCAAGCTGTTTTTCCACATAGTCGCGCACATCGCCGCGCAACTGATCGCGAAGCCCGCGCAAATCATCGGCGCGTCCCTGCTCGCCATTGTCCTCGCGCCGCTCGATCTCGTTCTGCACCCCATCGAGGCCCATGATTTCCATCATGCGCCGCACATACATGCCGCGCTGTGTGAAAAGCCGGATGCGGTTGAGCTGCGCTTGCCGCGCCGCTTCCGCCAATGCCATTTGCAAAGCCGCCTGATCGCCGCTTTCGAGCATCTCAACGAGGTCATGCGCCATCGGTGCGCCCTCGCCCGCCGGATCACCCTCGCGCTCACGCTCGCCGCCGCCCTGCCCCGGCGATCCACCGGGTTGGCCGGACTGCGAACCTTCGCCCTCGCCTTCGCCGCCCTCACTGTCGGACTGCTCGCCGCTCTCCTCGCCGTCCTCACCCTCCGAGGTTTCGCCCTTGCCCTTCGACTTGAACTGGTCGAAAGCAAAGAACCGGTCGAACGTGTCGCGGAAGGCCTCTTTCTCATACTCGCTTTTGGCGAGCACTTGTCCCAGCCCGTCGCGCAGCATTGTGCGGTCACCGAACCCGACGAAATCAAGCACTTTGCCCGCATCGATAGATTCAGACGTTGAGACCCGCACGTCAGCGGCTCTCAACGCCCGAATGAAATCACCGAGAACTTCGGTCATGGTTCAGCCCGCCGCCTGAATAGCCTTGGTCGTCAGCATGTTGACCTCGGCATCCACATTGTCGATGTCGTCCTGAAACTTCAGCAACACATTAAGCGTGCGCCGCACAAGTTCGGCGTCCAGCTCGCGTGCGTGCAGCAGCACCATCGTGCGTGCCCAGTCGATCGTCTCGCTGACCGCCGGTTGCTTCTTGAGGTCGAGTTTGCGCAAGCCCTGCACAAATTCCACAAGCTGATTGCGCAGGCTCTCTTCCACTTCCGGCACACGCGACCGGATGATCTGGCGTTCAAGCGCCGTATCAGGAAACGGAATATAGAGATGCAGACAACGACGCTTCAGCGCGTCGCCGATTTCGCGTGTGTTGTTCGATGTCAGAAACACGATGGGCGCGGTGCGCGCTTTGATCGTGCCGAGTTCGGGAATCGAGATTTGATAATCCGACAGAATTTCCAAAAGGAACGCCTCGAACTCATCGTCCGACTTGTCCAATTCGTCGATTAGCAACACAGCGCCGCCCGGCTGCCACAGCGCCTTGAGCAAAGGCCGCGGCTCCAGAAATTCTTCGCTGAAAAACGTGTCGTCAAAATCGTGCAACCGCGCGATGGATTCTTTCAAACCCTGCGCACCGGCCATCACGTCGCCGAGCTTTTCTTTCAGCACCTGCGTATAGAGAAGCTGCTTGCCGTATTTCCATTCATACAGCGCCTTGGCTTCATCAAGCCCCTCATAACACTGGAGGCGGATCAGCGGCTTGCCGACAAGTTCGGCGGTCGCCTTGGCAAGTTCGGTCTTGCCGACGCCGGGCGGTCCTTCGACCAAAAGCGGCTTTTGCAGGCGTTCGGCCAAAAATATGGCCGTTGCGATGCTGGAATTGCAGATATAGCCGCTGCGTTCAAATCCCTGCTGGATCGAGCTTATCGCTGCGTCAGCATTGCCCTCGTTCAGGCGTGAAGTGTCCTTGTTCAATTTCGTTCCAGGAGCGATCTCCGCCGCCCCTTCCCTGCTTTATTCGGTTCCAATTGGGCTATAGGGTAGCACACAACAAAATTCCACAAGCAGAAACGATCAAGACCCAAGGGAGCGAATAACCATGACTGCTATCAACGAAGTCGGTGATCTCACCATCGAGGGCGAAGTTGCCGTCCTCACATTGAACTCACCGCCCGTCAACGCCCTGTCGGCCGGTGTCCGCGTCGCCATCGACGGCGGCATCCGTCAGGCACTTGCCAATGACGCTGTGAAATCCATCGTGCTGATCTGCGAAGGCCGCACATTTATCGCCGGTGCCGACATCACGGAATTCGGCAAAGCCCCGTCAGGCCCGAGCCTTTTTGACGCACTCTCCATGATCGAGAATGCGTCCAAGCCCGTCGTCGCCGCCATTCACGGCACGGCGCTCGGCGGCGGCCTCGAAGTGGCGCTCACCTGCCACTACCGCGTCGCTGTCCCGTCGGCCAAATGCGGCCTGCCCGAAGTCAATCTCGGCCTGCTGCCCGGTGCCGGTGGCACACAGCGCCTGCCGCGCATCGTCGGCGCGCAGAAGGCACTGGAAATGGTCACATCCGGCCAGCATGTCATCGCCAAAGCCTGTCTCGACATGGGTCTCGTTGACGAGCTGACCGAAGAAGGCAAATTGCGCGAAGGTGCCATCGCCTTTGCCAAAAAGATCGTCGCCGAAAAGCGCCCGCTGAAAAAAGTGCGTGACCTTCAGGACAAGATGGACGCCGACCGCGCCAAGCCGGAAATCTTCGCTGATTTCCGCAAAGCCAATGCCCGCAAGTTCCGTGGCTTCCTCGCGCCTGAGTATAACATCCAGTGCATTGAAGCCGCTGTGAACCTGCCCTTCGATGAAGGTATCAAGGTCGAGCAGAAACTCTTCCGTGAACTCGTGACAGGCGTGCAGTCCGCCGCCCAGCGTCACGTCTTCTTTGCCGAACGTCAGGTCTGGAAATTGCCGGACGTCCCCGCCGACACGCCGCAAATTCCGGTCAACACCGTCGGCATCATCGGCGCAGGCACCATGGGCGGCGGCATCGCCATGAACTTCCTCAATGCGGGCATCCCGGTGAAAATCATCGAGACAAAGCAGGAAGCATTGGACCGTGGCCTCGGCGTCATTCGCAAGAATTACGAAAACACCGCCAAGAAGGGCCGCATCACGCAGGCTGACGTTGAAAAGCGCATGGGCATGCTCACAGGCTCGCTCGAACTCGGTGATCTGAAAGACTCAGACCTCATCATCGAAGCGATTTTCGAAAACATGGACGTCAAGAAAGACGTCTTCGGCAAGCTCGACAAGATCGCGAAGCCCGGTGCCATTCTCGCCACCAACACTTCGGCGCTCAACATCGACGAAATCGCAACCGCCGTCACGCGTCCCGAAGCCGTCATCGGCCTCCACTTCTTCTCACCCGCCAACGTGATGAAGCTCTTGGAAGTCGTGCGTGCCGACAAGACGTCAAAGCCCGTCATCGCCACTTCGATGGCCATTGCCAAGAAGATCGGCAAGATCGCGGCGCTGGTCGGCGTTTGCCCCGGCTTCGTCGGCAACCGCATTCTTGCTCAGCGTCAGCGCGAAGCGCAGAAGCTGGTGCTCGAAGGCGCCATGCCTTGGGATGTTGACCGTGTACTCTATGACTTTGGTTTCCCGATGGGCCCGTTTGCCATGTCCGACCTCGCCGGTCTCGACATTGGTTGGTCGAAGGAAAAATCAAAGGGTGAAACGATCCGCGATCAGCTTTGCGAAATGGACCGCCGCGGCCAGAAGACTTCAGCGGGTTATTACGACTACGACGAAAACCGCACCGCAAGGCCGTCCAAAGTGGCCGAAGACATCATCCTCGCCTTCGCCGCTAAGAAGGGCATCAACCGCCGCACGATTTCCGACGAGGAAATCATCGAACGCTGCGTCTATCCGATGATCAACGAAGGCGCGAAAATCCTTGAAGAAGGTAAAGCCATCCGTGCTTCCGACATCGACATCGTCTGGATCAACGGCTACGGCTGGCCCGTCTATCGCGGCGGCCCGATGTTCTATGGCGACACCATCGGCCTCGACAAAGTGCTGGCGAAGATGAAGCAGTTTGAAGCGCAGATGGGCGCGGATTTCAAACCCGCCGCATTGCTCGAAAAGCTGGTGGCCGACGGCAAGGGTTTCAAAGACCTCTGATCAAGTCCAAACGGGGCGGCATTGCCGCCCCGTTTTTCTTACCCGCTCTTGAAACGCCTGCCACTTAGGAAATCAGAATGAACAAGAACGAAGAAATCATACGCGATTTCGTCAACGCCTGGCCGAGCCTCGATGTTGAAAAAATCGTCAGCTTTTTCACCGAAGACGGCATCTATCACAACATGATGATCCACCCTGTGAAGGGCCACGCCGATCTCAGAAATTTCATTTCCGCATTCCTGAAAGGCTGGAGCGAGACCGAATGGGAAATTCTCAACCTCGCGTCTTCCGGCAACACCGTCTTCGCTGAACGCGTTGACCGCACAAAAGTCGGCGGAAAGCCCGTCTCATTGCCTTGCTGCGGCGTCTTTGAAATGGAAAACGGCAAGATCAAAGCCTGGCGCGACTATTTCGACATGGGCACCTACACAAAGGCGCTTGCCTGACCCCCCCCCGTCACAGGACTGAGTAAATGACCATCCGCCTATATGATCTCGTGGAAGCCAAAGACCGTTCCATCAGCCCCTTCGTCTGGCGGATCAAATACGCGCTCGCGCATAAGGGGCTCGACTTTGAAACGCAGCCTGTCGGCTTCGGCGATATTCCCAAACTTTGCGGCGGCAAATATAAAACCGTGCCGATCATCGAAGACGGCGCAGTCAGCATGAACGAAAGCCTCGCCATCGCCGACTATCTCGACAAGGCCTATCCCGACCGTCCCGCGATTTTTGCAACACCGCAGGAGCGCGCCATGGCGCGCTTCTTCGACGGCTGGTTCGGCCTTGAAATCATGAACCGCATGTTCGCGATCAACGTGCTCGATATCCACAATCACGCCCGCACCAGCGACCAGCCCTATTTCCGCCAGAGCCGCGAAGCACGCCTCGGCGGCAAGACGCTCGAACAATTCACCGAAGGCCGCGAAGCGAAAATTCCCGAACTGCGTAACGCGCTGCGTCCCATGCGTGCTGCCCTCAGCGCCGCGCCTTTCCTTGGCGGCGACGCCCCCTCCTATGCCGATTACATCGCGCTCGGCGGTTTCATCTGGGCGGGCACAGTCTGCACCGTGCCGCTCCTTGCCGCCGATGACAAACTCAACGACTGGCTTGCCCGCGGTCTCGATCTCTACAACGGCCTCGGCCGCGTGGAACTCTATCCTTTATCCGCCTGATCTCAGGCCGCCGCCGTCCAGACCTTGGCTTCGGCAAGCGACAGCGGCAAAGTAATCTGCGTCTGCCTCAGCCGGTCGTTGACATAGTGCCCGGCAATCCCGCCGCCGATCTGAAAATGCGACAGACCGACCGGCAAAACCACCGCGCCAAACGTCACCGCGTTTCCGGCCTGATCGGCAATATAGCCGCCCTCCCCGTTCCAACCGAAGGCAAGCTGCGCAATCTCCGCCGCTTGCACGGGCAATTCGCATATTGTCTGGGTGACGCCACCCGACACAATCAGCAAGCCCGGCTTGTTCGCCGTCCCGATAAATCCCCGGATCAAATTATTGGCGCTGTTATCGCTGATCTCAAACAGCGTTCTCACCACGCCGTCGCCAGCGTACGAAATGCCGACCCCCACAAGCGCGCATGCGCCCGTAGCAATGGCCGGTGCCACCCCTGACGCAAAATCCTCCGCCATGGCAACGTCCGCCGCCCGCACGCTGTCACCGGGCGCACCGGCCACCGGCAATATCGGAAAATCCGGCAAATAGCCTGCGCTGACCTGCCTGACGGAAATATCATCAACAGATAATTGAACAGTCGGCGAGGCGCCGGCGCGAATGCGCACGACCGTATTGCCCGCGCCTCCCGCCAGATATTCTGTATAGGTGCCGTTGGCGGACCGGTCCGAGCCCGCAATCGTCATCGCAGGGCGCAACTCAACGCGGCATGTACCGGCCACATAGTTTGAAACAGTAAGCGCCACCTTATAGACGGTGACATCGGTGCCGACACTTTGCTCATAAGCCGCAACATCAACGCCGGAGTTCACATTCCCCTTCCCGTCGCTGATCGCACATCCCGCACCCTTCGTCCAAACGGTGTCGGCCGCAAAACCTCCGTTGGCGACAAGCTCCGCCCCCTCAATCACCGGCAGCTGAACCAGTTTCGGGGCGTAAATGCGGATCGTGAAATCATAGGTCACACCGTTCACAAGCGACATGACGATAGACCCGCGCACATTATTTGCGGTCGGATCGGCCAGCACCTTGCGCACGGATAAATATTTCACTGTCGCGTCCGGCGTCGTCGCGCCGCCGTCATTCGCCCCTGCCAAAAGACTGCCCGTCGCATAAGCCGCAAGGCGCGCAACAACGCTCGGCGCACTGCCTGCAATCAGCTTCGCACGAAAGTCCAACCCCCATGCCTGCCCCGCAGTCGCCGCCGCATTCGTATTGTCGTTAAAGCTGACCCGATGGCTCGCCGCATTGGCATCGGCAATTCCCAAAATCCGGATATCGCAGTAAGGAAGCCCGCCCTCCTCGCCCGTCCCCAAAAATTGAACATTCACCCCTGATGGCGCACCGGCCGTCGCCCAATTCGTCGGCAGGGCTCCCGCGCTGGTTCCTTGCACACCGACACTCCGAACATACAAGCTGAGCGGATTGGTAAAGGGCAGCCAATTCGAATACAGAACGGCCCCCCAGAGGTACAAACCCGACACCCCGTCTCCCGCCGACGAGGTAGAATTGTCCGCATTCACATGTCCCAGATAAAACGTCCTCACCCCTCCGGCTGTGGGGTCACTTGTGAATCGCACGTAGCAGAAATACCAACCATCCCCGCAGTCCACCATTCCCGCAGAAGCCAATCCCGATTGTTTGGTCCCCACAACCCCCGCATCAAGGTCGAACCACGTCCTCCCATTTGCCACAACGGATCCTTGAAGGCCGAGAGTGAGCCACCTGCGCGTGTCTTTTTTTGCAAACACGCCATAGGAATATCGCGTCGAGCCCAGAATGGTTGCATCCGTTCTCGACTGCGCAACGGAGCCTGCAAAAACCCCCTCAACTGCCCGATCAGCGGTGAACGTCCCGTCCGGGGCGACCACGGCATTCGGGGTCACGGACACATTGGACTTAAGCCAGACGGCGTGATCGAACTGCTCGGAATATAGAAACAGATTGCTGAGACCAACAGGCCCGATAACGCCCCCTTCGCCACGGGGATTGCGGATTTTATTGGTGTACCCCGCGTATAAATCCGCACCAATGCCGCCGACCCGTGCCAGCACGTTGCTGGAAAAGCTCTGCCAGACACCATCGGCATCAAGCATCTTTGCATTACCCGCGCGCGTCAGCGCCAGAGCAGACGTAAGCAGCGGTTCCGTCATATGGCGAAAGGCGCGACCGCTCACAAAATCAAACGCCAGCAGAGCTTTGGGATGCCACCACGTCTCGTCAAAGCCGCCACGCCAGGAGGCGGTCCGGTCGGGATACCAGCCCGCACCGCCGCTCGCCGAAAAACCCGTCCGTCTGACCTGACCGCTCATCATCCGCTCCCGCGCAAATATCCTTAAGCAGGAAATGGAGTGGTCAGCAAATTTTATAAGCGGGGATTTCTCAAGCCCGTCGCCGCTTCAGAGCTTCACCATCACATGGCGCACGACCGAATAGTCTTCCAGCGCATAGGCCGACAGGTCCTTGCCATAGCCCGACGACTTCATGCCGCCATGCGGCATCTCATTGGCCAGCATGAAATGCGTATTGACCCATGTGCAGCCATATTGAAGCCGCGCCGCCGTCGCCATACCGCGACCAATGTCCTTGGTCCACACCGATGACGCCAAACCATAGGGGCTATCATTCGCCCATGTGACCGCATCTTCCGGGTCCGTGAACCGCGTGATCGACACGACCGGTCCGAAGACTTCGCGCTGCACGATTTCATCAGACTGCAACGCACCCACAATCACCGTCGGCTCATAGAAGAATCCCTTGCCCGCACCGGCTTTGCCGCCCGTCGTCACTTCGACGTGCTTCAGCGCACGGGCACGGTCAACAAAGCCCGACACGCGTTCGCGCTGGCGTTCGGAAATCACCGGCCCGAGTTCAGACGCTTCATCGTCCGGCCCGCCAAGCTTGATCGTCGAGACAGCGCTGGTGAGATCAGCCGCAAGCTTGTCGTACACCTTCGCACCGGCATAAATCCGGCACGCCGCCGTGCAGTCCTGCCCCGCATTGTAATAGCCAAAAGTCCGCACCCCTTCGACCACTTCGTCAATGTCAGCATCATCAAACACGATGACCGGCGCCTTGCCGCCCAGTTCCAGATGCGTCCGCTTCAGCGTGCCGGTTGCCGCTTCCAGCACCTTGCGCCCCGTCGCAATGTCGCCGGTGATCGAGGTCATATGGACGCCGGGATGCGACACCAGCGGTGCGCCCACGCTCTCGCCGCGCCCCAGCACTAGGTTCCACACCCCCTCGGGAAAAATATCGCCCATGATTTCAGCAAGCTTCAGCGCCGTCAGCGGCGTCTGTTCAGACGGCTTCAGCACCACGACATTACCGGCTGCAAGAGCGGGTGCGATTTTCCACGCCGCCATCATCAGCGGATAATTCCACGGCGCAATCGAAGCGATGACGCCCACAGGATCGCGCCGGATCATGCTCGTATAGCCCGCAATATATTCGCCCGCCGCGCTGCCGCTCATGCAGCGCGCAGCACCTGCAAAAAACCGGAAGCAATCAACAACCGCAGGGATCTCATCTTCCAGCACGCTGAGATATGGCTTGCCGCAATTGAGGCTCTCCAGCCGCGCGAAACTTTCCGCCTCTGCCTCGATCCGGTCAGCGAGTTTCAGCAGCAGGCCCGATCGTTCACCGGGCGTCGTCCGCCCCCAAGTGAGAAAAGCTTTGGTGGCTGACGCCACAGCCGCATCGATCTGACCTTTGGAGGCCGAGGGGATTTTAGTGATCAACGCACCGGTCGCAGGGTTCAGAATTTCCTCGTCGGCCCCTTCGCCGTTCACAAACGCACCGCCGATAAAAAGTTTGGTCTGCATTGCCTGCCCCTTCTGAAAGAGACCGCCAAACTCCGAAAATCCGTACAAATCAGCCATAGACCGATTTCATCGGACTTAAGTCATACGCTGGCGGACCGTTGGGGAAATGCTAGGGCAAGCCAGCACGAATTGAAAATCAGAAAAACCGGCAACCGCATTCAGACTTTCAGACACAGACACAGGCACCCGCCTCCTGTCTCGCCCGGATTCAGCCCGCCGCCCCATACCATATCGGCGACGACCAGGCGCGTTCCTGTATCGACACAGGCAGATCGTCGCGCGGGCTGATGCCGAGCACCGCCGCGTCATAAGTGGACCAGCGCGGCGTGGGGATCGCCAGCACGCGCACGTAATACATCGCAGGCTGGGCCGCATCGAACTCCGGATCGCTCCACACAATGCTGAATTCCGTCGCACCTATGTCATTGGTATAGGTGGCTTTGGCCGCATCAACCGTATTGCCCACGGGCGGCACCTTGCCTGCGGCGTCGGCCTTGCGCCCGTCCGACAGCGCCACATCGAATATTTTCTCATGCGTCTTGCCGTCAGCCGACACCCAGCCCTTGATCATCTGCACGCGATCAAGATTGGCGCCATTGGCCTCCTTCATCGCGGCAATCAGAAACACCGGCGCTTTTCCGTCCGGCGCGGCTGCCAAATTGCCGCCCATCGGCACACCGGCTTTATAAGCTGCCGCCACCCAGTCCTGAGTTTTCATGGCGTCAGGCGCAAAACCATAGCCGCCGAACAGGCGCACCTTCATACGTGGGCCGGACGTCGCAAAAGTTTCCTTGCGCGCAAGGGCGGCATAGATCGCTTCGCGCGTATTGGACTCAGCCCACACAGCCGCCACACCGCCGGAGCCGAACTCACGCAACTGCTTCTGGTTCTCCGGCGGCAGACCGGGAAAACCGTTCAGCCGGTGCGCAGCCACATTCTCAATCGCGAATTTGCCGGTGTAATTATCTTCTTCAATCGTGGCGGCGGCATTGTGCGTGTCACTGTCACCGATCAGCCCGTATTTGAAAGGATTGCCCTGACCGGCTTTTTCCAGCGCCAGCCCGCGTATCAGCGCGTCACGCACATAGCTACCGGCACGATGTGTCGGCCGGTCGGCACTTGTGCCGAGCTTGTAGTCCCAGATTTCAAAATCTGCGAATTCATCGTTCGGAGACAAATCGGGATGCGTGTCGGACGAACCTTTGATTTGCGAAATCTCATAGAGCTTTTCGTTACGCATCCGCGTTTCGGAATAAGCCGCATCAAGCGCCTTTCCGTCGCTGCCGGTTTCAGTAAACATCAGCCCGTCGCTGGCATTGGCATTATGCGCAATGGCAATCAGCGTCGCGCCATCTGCGCGTGCCCCGTCCATCCATTTCCACAATTCTTCGGGATGTTCGGAATCAAGCGACGAGAAAGGCACTGACGGTACGTCTTTAGAGTTTCCGAAAACGACAACGCGATGAAGATTCTGCTCGTTGGGATTGGAGCTCCATTCAAACGCCGGAAAGGTCGTGAACTTGCCGGGCTTGTAATACGCGTCAGCCGTGGCCACAACTTCCTTCCAGATCGAAGTGCTGACTTTCGGATCGCTCAGCGCAGGGTCCGAATGTCCCGCGCTCATCTGCGTCAGCACTTCGGAGAATGCTTCAAAGGCCACCTTGCGGTCCTTCGATGTCACGCGCGCCGCCAGCGGCAATTTGCTGACGCTGCTCGCAGGGTCTTCCATCTTTTTAAAGACACCAAGATATTCAGCGTGGTCAGAAACAGCGTACCAGTCGAGCGGTACTTCTATTTTCATATCACCGCCACCGCCGCCACCGGCAATGGGCTCGCCCTGCGCCCAGCGATAAGCATCTTTCGGCGTCGTCAATGTGCCGTTGGTATAGGCATCAAATGAATAACCGGTATGGATATGCAGATTGCCGAAATAGGCATCTTTGTCGGGGTTGGTTTTGATCGCGTCAGCGGCAAACGCCGCGCCACCATGCGCCAGCGCCATCGCGCCTGCCGCCAATAGAGTTGATTTGAACAGGGCAGCGGACCTGACCGACATCGCTTCGCGTTTCATGCTCATCTTGGAATCCCCCCGGATTGCGCTCGTTTTTTTGGCTTAGGGAAAATCATAAGCCCGCACACGCCCGCTTAACAAGAGCACGGCAAAGCCCGCCGCTTCGGCGCGGCACTATCGAAATAAAAAAGGCGCGGAATGCTTTCCGCGCCTTCTCATTATTCGGGTGGTAGGCCCCGCCTCAGCGGCGCAAATGATCGAGCAGCGATGATGTGGCATAGCCATCAGCGGGCAATTTCGATTTCACCTGATAGGCGCGGATCGCCTTGCGTGTATTGAAGCCGATGATCCCGTCAGGTTTGCCCAGTTCATAGCCCTTGTCATTGAGCAGGTCCTGCAATTCCTCGCGCTCGGCCCGCGTCAACGGACGTTCATCAAGCGGCCAAGCGCCTTTGATTTCGCCCGCACCGCGGAACCGGTCAGCCAGCAGGCTGACGGCCAGTGCATAAGAAGTTGAAGCATTGTAGGAAAGGATCGTCTTGAAATTATTCAGTACAAGGAAGGCTGGACCCTTGTGGCCTGCAGGCAAGAAGATCGCACCTGCCGCCGTTGCGTCTTTGGCGGCAAAGGGTTTGCCATCAACCCGTTTGACGCCGAGCTTTTGCCATCCATCAACGGACTTTTTGACCGCCATATCAGCCTGCGCATAGTCAAAGCCCGTCGGGGTCGTCACTTCATAGCCCCAATTCGCACCGCGCTCCCAGCCCGACACTTCGAGGTAATGAGCGGTCGAACCGAGCGTGTCAGCGCGCGACGTCCAGATATTGCGTTTCCCGTCGCCGTCAAAATCAACCGCATGGGCAAGATAGGTTGTCGGTATGAACTGCGTCTGCCCCATCGCGCCAGCCCACGAGCCGAGCAGACCTTCCGGTCCCACGTCGCCGGCCTGAATGATCTTGAGCGCGGCGATGAGCTGCGAGCGGCCATACTCTTTACGGCGGCCTTCGTAGGCGAGTGTGGCGAGCGAACGCACGACACGCTGCGAACCCATGAAGTCGCCGAAATTGGATTCAAGACCCCAGATAGCCACCACCGTATGGCGATCAACGCCATAGGCCTTTTCCAGCCGCTCAAGCAGGGATTTGTTTTCCACGAGCAACAGCTTACCGCGCGCCACGCGCTTATCTGACAGCGCACCATTGATATAGACCCAAACGGGTTTCACAAATTCCGGTTGGTTCTGATCCGACGACACCACATCGAGGTCAGGCGTCACGCCCGCCATCGCCCGATCGAATGTCTTACCCGTAATGCCGGCTTTCAGCGCATCCACGCGAAAACCCGTCAGCCAATCGGCAAAACCTTCATCCACATTGTTGTGGTGACCGACTGGCGGTGCCATCGGCGTCCGGCTTTCGTGAACCCCTGCGTCGGCGCATCCCGCCATGAACAGGCCGGACAGCAACACACCTGCCCCCAGCGAAAGACGGATAGGCAAATAAAGAGAGGGGAAGAACGTCATTACAGGAAAGCTCCAACACGTACCGGCACGCACGCTACCATGCCCGCGCGCGTTACACACCTGCGGCCCGTGGTCCTTCTCGCATTTCCCCTCAGCGTGCCTCCCGTGCCACGGCATATCCGCCGACCTGCAGCACTGCTTCACCCAACAACAGGTCCTTACCGAGCACAGCCGACACATCAACCGCATCCGGCCCATAGTTAAAGGCAAAGCGATAAGGCCCGCGCCGCCGTGTCCGCAATCCTTTGGGCAAATCATCCGTCGCGATGCCCGCTTCCTTAACCAACTTGCCGATGAGCCGCGCGAGCAACGCATTGTCCGGCGCTCCGGCGAGATAATAAGCACGCCCCTTACGCGTTAATGCCGCTTGCCCGTCAGCCATTGTCGCCACCACATCGGCACCTTGCGGGGTCACAAATTCGCGCCAGCGGTCAAAGGTGAAATCCTCGTTATCGATTTGCACTGCCACCGCCGACCCTTTGCGATAGCTCTCGGCCCGCGTCACCCGCACGCCGAGTTTTGCCGCCAGCGGTCCCGGCGCGAGATTTTCAGGAATGCAATGCGACCGCGTCCGGCTCCCCGTGCGCGGCATCACCAGCAGCGTGCCTTCATAAGCATTAAGCGCGGCGGCAAGCCGGTCCGGCACATGAGGTGTTGAAGGCAGGATAACCAGATCATATCCCGACACATCGCCATCGGGACCCACCATATCAATGTCGAGCCCCAACTCGCGCAATTGCCGGTAGATCGAAAAAATCTGTTCAATATATGAGAAGTTCTGTCCCTGTGGCTGCGCCCTGAGCAGCCATTGCGCCTCATAGGAATAGACAATCGCCACCCGCGCTTGTGTCACTCGTCCCATTGTTCCGAGAACGAACAAATCACGCGCCAGATCACCGACCTCAAAGTAAGCCCGGTCCGGTTGATTATCCGGCAGGTTCAACCCCGCATGATATTGTTCCTGCGCAAACGGTGCCTGCCGCCACCTGAAATAGGCAACCATCTCCGCCCCATGCGCAAAACCTTCCATGCCCCACAGCCTGACGAGGCCGGGCAGAGCGTCGGTATTATATTGCGCCCAGTTCACCGGCCCCGGTTGCTGCTCCATAATGCCGAACCGCCCCCGCCCTGTCGCGCGGTAGAGGTCATGGTGGAAGGCCTGCATGTCAGGATCGCCGGTGCGGGCATAAGTTGCCTTATGCACAGGGTCACCGGGGAACGTATCTATGCTCCCCAGAGGATAAGAATCCCATGTCGCGACATCCATGTCACCCATGACATGGAAGTGCTCGAAATCGACATGAAAAGTCATGAAATTATGAGTGATGTCGTGTGTCGGAGCGAGGGTCCGGATGACGTCTGTTTGCACCTTATTGAAAGCCCGAACCTGATCAGACGAGTAGCGGTCAAAGTCCGCACGGTGCGACGGATTGGTCTCCGTCACCGCCCCGCTCGGCAAATCAACTTCATCAAAATCCCGATACTCCATACTCCAAAAGACATTGCCCCAAGCCTCATTGAGCGCCCCGACAGTGCCATACCGATCCGCCAACCAATGTCTAAACCCAAGCGTGGCGCTCTTTGAATAAGACCGCACCGTATTGTGGCAGCCATATTCATTATCCGTTTGCCACCCGACAACACCGGGATGCTTTCCGAACCGTTCTGCCAAAGCCGCAACAATCCGCGCGCATTCACGCCGGTACCCGATATGCGAAAAACAATAATGTCTGCGCGATCCAAAGCCCCGCACGCGTCCGTGATGATCAACAGCCAGCATGTCCGGCATCCGATCAACCAGCCATTTCGGCGGCGTCGCGGTCGGTGTCCCGAGGATCACACCAAGCCCCTCCGCATGCAGCGCATCGACCGCGCGTGCAAGCCAATCAAAATCATAACGGCCCGGTTCCGGCTCAAGCCGAGACCATGCAAATTCACCTATACGGACGCGCGTGATACCGATGCCGCGCATCCGCCGCGCATCATCCGCCCACATGGTTTCCGGCCAATGTTCCGGATAATAGCAAACCCCTATTGCCGCATCGCTCTTCATCGCATCCTCCCAGTCTGGCATGGGACGGTGGCGTGATTTGACGCCCCGCGCAAGCTGGTCAATGCTCTCGCCAGCGCATTATTTAGAGGGACGACCCGTGACCAAAATCTGCCTCATCGGTGCCGGCAGCACTGTCTTCATGAAAAACCTCGTCGGCGACATTCTCCTCAACGACATCTTTGCCGACTGTCATATCGCTCTGCACGACATTGACGAGGCACGCCTCAAAACTTCGCGCATTGTCGCCGATAAAATTGCCTCGTCGCTCGGTATATCACCCACCATTACAGCGACTACCAACCGCCGCGAAGCGCTGCAAAGCGCCGACTTTGTCATCATCATGATTCAGGTCGCAGGCTTCAAACCCGGCACAATCATCGACTTCGAAATCCCGAAAAAATTCGGCCTCCGCCAGACCATCGCCGACACGCTCGGCATCGGCGGCATCATGCGCGGTTTACGGACCGTGCCAGTGTTACTTGATATCGCCAACGACATGCGCGACCTCTGCCCCAAGGCATTGATGCTGCAATATGTGAATCCCATGGCGATCAATTGCTGGGCGCTCGGCAAACTGGCACCCGACATTGCCCATGTCGGTCTTTGCCATTCAGTTCAAGGTACCGCCTATGAACTGGCGCAGGACCTTGGCGAGAACTACAAGGACATCCGCTATCAATGCGCGGGCATCAACCACATGTCTTTCTATACGCGCCTTGAAAAGCTCCACGCCGACGGCACACGCGAAGACCTCTACCCGCGCCTCAAAGCCATCGCAGCAGAAGGACGCGCTCCCGCCGCCAACAAAGTGCGATACGAAGTACTCAAGCGCACCGGCTATTTCGTGACGGAATCGAGTGAGCACTTCGCCGAATATGTGCCTTGGTTCATCAAGCGCGACCGGCCGGACTTGATCGAAGAATTCAATGTACCGCTGGATGAATATATCAAACGCTGCGAAGACCAGATCGCCGCTTGGGACCAGCAAGAGCGTGATCTGACAAATGCCAACCGGATCGACGTTGGTTTTTCCGGCGAGTACGGTGCCCGCATCCTCCGCGCCATCGTGACCGGTCGTCCGACGACCGTTAACGGAAATGTTACCAACCGGGGGCTGATTGACAATCTACCCGACGGGGCCTGCGTCGAAGTCCCCTGCCTCATCGACAGCAATGGCGTGACACCGACCCGTGCCGGTAGCCTCCCGCCCCATCTCGCCGCCATGATGCAGACCAATATCAATGTGCAGGCTTTGACCGTCGAAGCCCTGACCACCGGCAAGCGGGAGCACATCTATCACGCCGCCATGCTCGACCCCCATGCCGCCGCCGAACTTTCGCTCGATCAAATTTGGCACATGGTTGATGAATTGATCGAAGCCCATGGCGACTGGTTACCGCGCTTCACCTAAAATGCTCAGATAGCGGTGCATTTTAGGTGACCGTTAATGCTTTCGTGCGACCCGGATTTACTTTGATTTAAGCATCGTCGAATAATCTGGCGCGATGTTACGCATCATCGGCTGTATCACACTGGACCACGATCTGCGCCTCGTTGCGCTGGCAGGATTTCTGTGCCTTTCCGGTTGCCTCGTTGCCGTCAGCATGGTGTCACGCGCGCAGGCAACAAACGGCCGCTGGGGTCAAATTTGGGCCGGTGCGACAGGCTTCGTCGTCGGCGGTGCAATTTGGTCAACGCACTTCGTAGCGATGCTCGGCTTCCGCCCCGAAATACCGATCGGCTACAGCCTCTGGCCCACAATTCTTTCGATCATCGCCTCGATCATGCTCTCTTGGGCAGGCGTTGCCATTGCCTTGCAGGCGGGGCGCGTCGCTCTCGGTGGCATGGTTCTCGGGGTTGCCATTCTGACCATGCATTATATCGGCATGTCCGCGCTCAACCTGCCCGGCACATTGCATTGGGATCCAGCTTACGTCTACGCATCGGTCTTCATTGGTATTACGTTTGGTGCGCTGGCAGCAATATTCGCTCTCGGCAAAAAACCGCTCTACTACCGTGCGCTGGGCGGCCTCTTCGGAACAATCGCCATTTGCGGTACACACTTCACCTCGATGGCGGCCGTTTCAATCACCTTTGATCCGACGGTCGGCATGCCGGCAAGCCTCATCTCGCCTATGTGGCTCGCGGGAAGTGTTTTCACAATCACCACGATCATCATTTCTCTGGCGCTTCTCGGCGTCATTCTCGATCACCACCTCGCCCGCCGTGCTGTGGTTGAAGCTGCCCTGCTGCGCGCCCATGTCACCGAACTTGAGGCCACCAAAGAAAAACTTGAAGCGACCACCACCGATCTGATGACGGCACTGGAAGCCGCTGCCGCCAGCAGTCAGGCCAAGTCTCAGTTCCTCGCAACCATGAGCCATGAGTTGCGCACACCGCTCAACGCGATCATCGGTTTTTCGGAAATTCTTGCGACCGAACTCTTCGGTCCCATGGGCAACCCGCGCTACCGCGACTATGCCTGTGACGTCCGTGAAAGCGGTTCACATCTGCTGAGCCTCATCAACGACATTCTCGACTTCTCGAAAGTCGATGCCGGCCATTTGCAACTCGACGATGAAAACATTGCACTCGATCAAGTAATCGAGGAATCGATCCGCATGGTTCGTCAACAGGCGTCCCATCAGGAGATCACGCTCGCCGCCGACATCGATGCCAATCTCCCGATGATCCATGCCGATCATCGCCGCATCCGTCAGGTGTTGCTCAATCTCCTGTCAAACGCCACGAAATTCACTCCCGCCGGCGGCCGCATTGTTGTTGCGGCCCATTACGATGGTGAGAAGATTTTGCTCAGCGTTGAAGACACAGGCATCGGCATCGCGCACGACGACATTCCCAAGGCGCTCGAACGTTTCGGCCAGATCGACAGCTCACTCAATCGTAAATATCAAGGCACCGGCCTCGGCCTGCCATTATCAAAACGCCTGATTGAACTGCATGGCGGCACGCTGTCGATCATGAGTGTTCTCGGTGAAGGAACAATCGTGACCGCCGCTTTTCCTGCAAACCGCACGGTGCCGCGACAAGACGTCGCTCAGGCGTCTTAAAGCTGAACTACCCAGGCTTCCGGATTGACGGCTGACAGTCGCGTCCACCACGCAGACACGTCATCCGACGGCACAAGCGCCACAATGCAGCCGCCAAACCCCGCGCCTGTGAGCCGTGCCCCGTACGCGCCAGACGCAACAGCGCTTGCTACCAGCCGGTCAAGCGCAGGCACAGAAACCTCAAAATCTTCCGCCAGCGAGCGATGACTTTCGAGCATCAGTTGGCCGAACCGTTCGGCATCACCCTTTTCCAATGCTATCGTTGCGGCCAACACCCGTTCATTCTCGCTCACCACATGCTGCGCGCGTTTTCGCATAACGCCATCCGGCATACGATCCACCATAACGATAGTGGCATCGCGCAACGCAATAACCCCCAGAGATCGCGCGGCCTCTTCCACCGACGTACGGCGCTCGTTATAGACGCCGTCGACGAGACGACGTTCTTGTCCGCAATGAATAACGGCAAAATGAAACGAGGAGGGCACGCTGACATTACGTGTCTTGTTCGACCGGCAGTCCAACAGCAGCGCTTCACCCGCACGACCGACCGCACAGGCCATTTGATCAAGGATACCGCATTGAACGCCGCAATACTGATTTTCGGCACGCTGCGCGAGACGCGCCACATCTGTATCCGCCATTTCTTCACCGGCGAGCATCAGCGCTGCACGAATGACCGCCACTTCGAGCGCCGCCGAGGATGACACGCCCGCACCCTGCGGCACGGAAGAGCGTACCAGCACGTCAGCGGACCGGATCGCAATACCAAAGTTCCGCAGTTCAAGAAGTGATCCGGCAATGTAATCGGTCCAGTCACCACGCGGCGGCCCGTCGGGATCAAAGGGGAACGTCTCGCCATTCGTAAGGCTCGTCACGCGCCACGAGGGCGCGACCGCCATTGCAACTTCGGTGACATGTGCAAGTGGCATCGGCAGACAGTATCCATCGGCGTAATCGGTATGATCTCCGATGAGATTGACGCGTCCCGGCGCCATGCCCACCACTTCGCAATCGCGTCCGTAAACATCCCGAAAGGCACTGTTCATGGCAACGCAGACCTCAGCCGTGCTGCTGCATCTTCCGGCAACACATCCACAAGGAAAATGCCCGCACCTTGCTCAACACCTGCAAGATATTTGAGCTTTCCTCGATCACGCAGGAACGGCCGTATCTCGACAGTCATATGGAATGTGTCTTCAAAGCCTGCAGGCGCTGATTGTACAGTCAGAATGTATGGCATGGGCGCCTCAAACAAGGCGTCCAACCTGCGCATCGCATCTCCAAGCGCACGCGCAAGAGCGCCGCGTTCCGCCTCATTCAATGCATCCGGCGATGCAACACGGCGGCGCGGAGCGAGCCATACTTCATAAGGGTACATGGCATAAGGCGGTACAAAGGAAAGCACCTGACCGTCATCACTCAGCCGCAATGCAGGCGACATATGCTCCAACAACTCAGCAATGACAGATGACGCCGCCTGTGCTTCGGCAGCCCGACGCAACTGCGCGGGGATGAAGGAGAACGCGTAAATCTGTCCATGCGGGTGATGCAATGTTACACCGATTTCCTCACCGCGATTTTCAAACGGCAAGACACTCGAAAATCCCATGTCGCGCAATGATTTGACGCGATCCGCCCAGACGTCGATCAGCAGACGCAACCGCGCGTCAGGCAAAGTCGACAGGCTTGCCGCATGATCGGCTGAGTAAACCACGACTTCACAACGCCCGAGAGCCGCTGCGACGTCGGCACCGACAACGGATGCGGGTGCATCAACAGCGCTCGAAAATGCTGGAAAGCGATTTTGAAATACCGCGATCTCGAAATCATCAAATGGAATCTCACCAACGCGTTCTCCCTTTGCGGCGCAAAGAGGACAAGCATCAGCTTGAGGCAAAAATGTCCGTGCCTGACGTGCGGCGGCATAAGCGACCCACTCACCGCGCAGCGGGTGCCAGCGCAAATGCGAAGCCGCACCGATCGCGGTCACTTCTTCCTTCAATGCGCTCCCATGCGGCGCGTTGCCGTAGAGCAGCAATTCCCGACCGTCCGCTTTCAGATGGCGATGAATGCGTGGCTGCATTGTTTAGCTGTTCATTTTTTCAATGGTGCCGGTGGTGCTGAAGCCCGGCACCAAATCAATGACATCAACCCGCCCGCCGTAGGACAGAACAAAGTCAGCGCCAACAATCGTTGCAACGGTATAGTCGCCGCCCTTGATGAGAACATCGGGTCGCAGAGCTTCAATCAAACGCGCCGGTGTATCCTCTTCGAAAATGACGACAAGGTCGACATTGGCAAGCGCCGCCAGCACCGTCGCCCGCGCCGCATCGGACTGTACGGGACGCGTCGGCCCTTTGAGGCGGACGACAGACGCGTCGCTGTTCAGGCCAACGACAAGCCGGTCACATTTTTCGCTCGCCTGCGCCAGCAGCTCAATATGACCCGGATGTAACAAATCAAAGCAACCATTGGTGAACCCGACGCGCAAACCCTTGCGCCGCCATGCCTCAACAATGTCCTGCGCGACAGGCCGCACCGCGACCTTGATGTCCGGCGCACTCACCATGCGCTCACCGAGTTTGGCGACAAGCTCATCGCGATAAACGACCGCCGTACCAACTTTGGCCACCACAAGACCAGCCGCGACATTGGCGAGGCTTGCCGCGTCAACGAGGGGGAGGCCTGAGGCCAACGCACCAGCAAGCACTGAAACAACCGTGTCTCCCGCGCCCGACACATCGAAGACTTCGCGCGCCTCAGCCGACAAATGCGTGACCTCGCCGGCAGCCGTGATCGCGCTCATACCATCCTGACTACGTGTAACGAGAACAGCGCCAAGATCATGCGCGGCAATGAGTTGACGCGCCGCAGCGATGATCGACGCATCATCGACAAGGTTCAACCCCGTTGCTTCTCCAAGTTCGCGCTTGTTCGGCGTGATGACGCTCGCGCCCGCATAGCGCGCATAGTCCCGCCCCTTGGGATCGACAATCACCGGAATGTTGAGGGCGCGGGCCTCAGTGATCGCCGCGCGGCATAGCGCTGGCGTCAACACACCTTTGCCGTAATCAGACAGGACCAACACCTGAACTTTTGGCAGGATTTCCTTGATGAGCGCAATGGTGGCGCTTTCGCATTGCGTATTCAGCGCGGCGTCAGTTTCCTCGTCTGCACGCAACATTTGTTGGTTCATGCTGACATAACGCGTTTTGACGGTTGAACGGCGGCTTTCATCACGCACAAGGCGGGCGTCCGTTCCGGCGAGATCACATAGCATTGAAACGATGGCCGCACCCGCATCATCAGCGCCCGTGACGCCCACGAAGGAGACCATCGCCCCAAGCGCCGCCAGATTACGCACAACATTGCCTGCACCGCCGAGCATCGCACGCTCGTCGCGGACTTTGAGGACGGGGATCGGCGCTTCCGGCGACACGCGCATGACGTCGCCGTAAATATAGCGATCCAGCATCACGTCGCCGACACAAAGGACGCGAACCTGAGCAAGTCGTT
The DNA here is from genome assembly GCA_030649335.1 of Parvibaculum sp. Classification (GTDB taxonomy): domain Bacteria; phylum Pseudomonadota; class Alphaproteobacteria; order Parvibaculales; family Parvibaculaceae; genus Parvibaculum. Next base: position 43,052 of record JAUSLL010000036.1, read on the forward strand.
CGACTTCGCCTGCCAGACGCTGCTTCTCACTCATTGCGATATTCGCCCATTGCTCCCGCCTGTGCGGGAATTGCCGTTATTCTGCTGCCGAAGCATCAGATTTGCGCCCATAAACGTCATCAAAACGGACAATATCATCTTCGCCGAGATAGCTCCCGGATTGCACTTCAATAATGCTCAGAGGCTCCGTGCCCGGGTTGACCAACCGATGTTTGGTTTCGACTGGAATATAAGTCGACTGGTTCTCGTGCAACGTACTGACCTTGTCACCCACGGTCACCTCAGCGACGCCTTTGACCACGACCCAATGCTCGGCACGCTGATGGTGCAACTGAAGCGACAAAGCAGCGCCAGGGTGAACCATCAAGTGTTTCACCTGATGACGCGGACCCGCATCAAGACTTTCGTAATAGCCCCATGGCCGGTGAACGCGGTTATGCACCTGATGTTCGCTACGACCTGCAGCGGCAAGCCGTTCGACGATTTGCTTCACGTCCTGCACACGGTTGCGATCAGCGACCAACAACACATCGCCCGTCTCGACAATGATGAGGTCCTCAACGCCGAGCGTCGCAACAAGACCGGTTTCGGCGCGGATATAACAATTGCGTGTATCAACGGAAATGACGTCACCTGCCGCGACATTGCCTGCATCATCCTGCGCGCCGGTCTCCCACAGGGCTGACCAACTGCCGATGTCGCTCCAGCCCATTTCAACAGGCACCACCGCCGCCACCTTCGTATGCTCCATGACCGCATAATCAATCGAATTGGCGGGGCAGGCTTCAAAGGCTTCCGGTTGCAACCGGAGGAAATCAAGATCCTGCTTACCCTTCAACACAGATTCTGCGGCCCTCATTGCGATCTCAGGGCAGTGCCTGCGCATTTCATCAAGGATCACATCAGCGCGGAACATAAAAATACCGGCGTTCCAGTCATAGTCGCCACTGGTGAGATAGGATTTTGCAACTTCAGCATTCGGTTTTTCAACAAAGCGTTCGACGCTGTAAGCACCTTTGCCCAAAGCCACACCGCGTTTGATGTAACCGTAGCCGGTCTCCGGTGCCGAAGGGACAATGCCAAACGTAACGAGCTTACCGGCACGTGCAAGTTCAGCGCCCTGCTCAACCGCCGCGTGGAAGGCGGCAACATCACGGATATGGTGGTCCGCAGGCAATATCAGTATGACGCCCTTGGGATCATGCGTCTGGACATAGGCAGCAGCGGCAGCGGCAGCCGGTGCTGTGTTGCGCCCGACAGGCTCCAGCAAATGGGTCAGCGGCGTCAGACCCGCTTCGCGCATCTGCTGGGCAATGATGAACCGGTGTTCGTCGTTAGAAACAATGATCGGGGCGGCAAAGAGACTTCGATCGCTGACGCGGCCCGCCGTCTCCTGCAGCATGGTAAGGTCAGAGACGAGGGGCAAAAGCTGCTTGGGATAGAGCGCGCGCGAGGTTGGCCACAAACGCGAACCGACGCCGCCAGACAAAATCACCGGAAATACACTCAAGATAGCCCCCAAAACAGCACCTTTCGCGCCGCAATCACTCGTTCAGTTCACTTACCTTCGGCGGCGGCCTGTCTGAGGCGCCGCGACGGCATTCAGGCAATTTAGCATGTCTGGTGCAGAACAAAAGAATTGCCCGATTGCCAAATCACCCAAGATCGATCCCGGATTTCTGCATTTCTTGCGTCCGGCATGCCATTTATGCGACACAATTTACCTATCAAACATGCGACCAATCGGCGTGTTAACGATCGCCCTGTCTGAAACTGCAATCCGAACACCACAGCCTCACAAGGATCATGATGTCTCCGAAGTCACCGGCCAAAGTTCGCAAAGTCGTATTTCCCGTCGCAGGTCTCGGTACGCGGTTTCTTCCGGCCACCAAAGTCATCCCCAAGGAGATGCTGACGGTTGTCGATAAGCCCGTCATCCAATATGCCGTCGAAGAGGCCATCGAAGCCGGCATCGAACATTTCGTCTTTGTAACGGGCCGCGGAAAGAATGCCATCGAAGATCACTTCGATCTGGCCTTTGAACTTGAAGCAACACTGAAGGCTCGCGGCAAGACCGCCGAAATCGAAATATTGCGCACAACACGTCCGCTCTATGGCGCTGCGAGCTTTGTCCGCCAGCAGGAACCATTGGGCCTCGGCCATGCCGTCTGGTGCGCCCGAGAGATTGTCGGCAACGAACCTTTTGCGCTCGCCCTTCCCGATATGCTCATTCATGGCCAGCCGGGGTGCCTCGCCCAGATGATCGAAACCTACAACACGCATGGCGGCAATATCGTGGCCGTCGAAGAAGTGCCTCACGAACACGTCAACCGCTACGGCGTCGTCGCTCTGGGCAAGACCTTCGACAAACGCACGCATTCGATCACGGCCATGGTCGAAAAACCCAAAATCGAAGATGCGCCCTCGGACCTCATCATTTCCGGCCGGTATATTTTGCAGCCGGAAATTTTTGCAAAACTTGAGTTGCAGAAGCCGGGTGCCGGCGGCGAAATCCAGCTCACCGATAGCATGATCGAATTGCTCGCTGATCAGGCCTTCATCGCCTATCAGTTCGATGGCAAGACCTATGACTGCGGCGACAAAATCGGCTACCTCGCGGCTAATGTAGCCTATGCACTTGACCGGCCAGATATTGGGCCAAAGTTCCGACCTGTGCTCGACGCATTGATCAGAGGCTAACTAACGCAAAAAGGTAGCACCGGCATCCCGCAAGCATTTACCGGCAGAAGGCGGTTCAGAATACGTTCTTGGAAAACAGGCTAAACGGCGTAAAGAACAAGATCTTCAAGTCCAGCCAAAGCGACCAGTGCTCGATATAATAGAGATCATGCTCGACGCGTTTACGCATCTTATCAGGCGTATCCGTCTCGCCACGATAGCCATTGATTTGCGCCCAACCCGTGATGCCGGGTTTCACTTTGTGTCGGCTTGCATAAGTCTCAAGGACACTTTGGTAGTGCTCATTGTGCGACAGAGCATGTGGACGTGGCCCAACCAACGACATGTCGCCGCGCAAAACATTGAACAGCTGCGGAAGTTCATCCAAGCTGGTTTTGCGCAAGATCTTTCCGACCCTAGTAACACGCGGATCCTTGCGTTTAGCTTGGGGCACAGACGTGCCGTCCTGCTGGACATTCATTGAACGAAATTTCAAAACCGAAATAATTTTGTGATTAAACCCGTGCCGCCGCTGACGAAAGAAAATCGGCCCCGGACTGTCGAGCTTTATAGCTACGGCCACTAAAATCATAACCGGCATTACCAGAAACAGAGCGATACAGGCTAACACCCGATCCTCAGTCGCTTTGAAAATGGGGGCCCAATTGTCCATTGGCATGGGAACCATTTCCAACAATGTGACACCGTCGTAATCCACGACGCGAGTGGGCCTAAATTGAAATGCCACCAGATCCGGACAAAGACGAATATTGGTAGGCAGAATTGAAAGCTGAGCGACCGCATTCATGATTCGCTTTTGCTCTACCATTGGCAACGCAATCAGCACTTCGTCAAAATGCATGGACTGACCACTGCGAATAAGGTCAGACAAGCCACCGGAGATAACCACATTCGGAGTCACGCCGGATTTAACATCATCGTAAACACCGACTATTCGCCGCAAATCCCGTTGCGTGCCCAAATGCTCGATCAGCTTCTGCGCAATCTCGCCACTGCCATAGACAGCAACATTTTGGACAAATAGTCCGAATGATTGCCACCGACGAATCAATCCCGCAGCGAGTGCGTGAATGGTGAAAAGCACAGGAAATGATAACCCGAACCAAATCATCATCCAGCCGCGGGAAAACTGAGCAGAGACTTTCAACAAATAGGCAGCGGCAAGAAGGACAAGCAGAGACATAACGAGGCCGAACGCTATGCGTGTGTTCTGGCCCCGCAAGGTCTCCAGTGTGTTGAGCACATAAACGCGCTGACTTCTGATGGTTGCAACGGCAACAAATGCGCCAACGGCGCCTGCAGTCAGATAACGCAATGCATCTTCGGGGCTGCCAAGATAGAGCGTGATGTAAATCCACTGAGCGACCAGCGCCAGAAGTGTCATCACAAAAAAATCAACAAACATGACGCTGTCAGCAATCACCCGCTTGGAGGGTTGGGTAAGTTGGCCAAAGCGAGCAGCAACATGATCATCAGGATTGTTGCCGTTTGAAACCTCATATGACGCATTAATGAGTTGATCGACCCGTCGCCGATTTTTCCTCCAAGCACTAACGCCGAGTTTCATAACTCCCCCGTGTTCACACGCAGCGACACATGTCAGCAGCATCCTAGGACTTAAAGTAAAGCAGACTGAGAGAAATTGGCCACACACGAAATTGAGGTAGAAATTTTAATGGCCGCCGTTGTTTTGAATAGTACACTGATTTCATTGAAATCCGCGATGACAACAACATCCAATACGAACAACTAGTCATTGAGCGGATGACGTCGACATGCCCAACTTGTTGCGCTCAGAAGCAAATGACCGCCCACTCAAAAAATTTTCCCGAATAGCTGGATAGCAAACTCAAGAAACCCACCCAAATCAGGAATAGAGAATATTTTCCGCCTGTTGCTCTATAGCAACTGCGAGTTACCGTCGTTCATGCTTGTCTGGCGCTCAATTGGTCGCAATACCAATCGTACACAGTCGCGATGCCGTCCTCGAGCGAACGAGTGGCTTTCCAACCGGCCTGCGTCAATCGCGTGACGTCCATGAGCTTTCGCGGCGTGCCATCAGGCTTATCAGGATCAGTCACAATATCGCCGTCAAAGCCGATGATCCGACGGATCATCTCAGCAAGTTCATAAATGGATACATCCTCTCCAACACCAACATTTATATGGCTCTCCTGAGAATAAGTCTTCATGAGGAAGACCAGCGCATCTGCACAATCATCAACATAGAGAAATTCCCGACGCGGCGTGCCGGTACCCCAGATGGTGACGTTTGAAGCGCGCGCTTCTTTCGCGGCATGCATTTTGGCAATCAAGGCCGGCAACACGTGCGACGACTGCAGATCGAAATTATCACCAATCCCGTAGAGGTTCGTCGGCATGGCAGAGATAAAATCGCAACCGTACTGACGCCGATAAGCCTGGCAGAGTTTAATGCCGGCTATCTTGGCAATGGCATACCATTGGTTCGTTGGTTCAAGGGGCCCGGTCAACAATGCATCCTCCGCCATCGGCTGCGATGCCATTTTCGGGTAGATGCAGGAAGATCCTAGAAACAGAAGTTTTTCGACACCTGCCCGCCATGCAGCATCGATCAAATTCGTTTCGATCATCAAGTTGTCGTAAATAAATTCAGCAGGCCGCGTATCATTAGCGAGAATGCCGCCAACGGTGGCAGCAGGGACAAAAACTGCATCAGGTTTGGCTTGCGCCATCCAAGCTTCGACTTCCACCTGACGGCGCAAATCAACCTGAGCACGACCAACTGTCAGTATCTCGCAATCTTCACTCGCCAGCCGGCGCAGCAAGGCTGAACCAACCATACCCCGATGCCCGGCAACATAGACACGTTTACCTTTTAGGGAATACGCGTCAGTCATTTCTCGACTTCCGGCTTTCTTCCAACGCTACCACTTTGAGGTCGGACGCGACCATTTCCGAAACCAGTTCACGGAATGTCGTCGTATGCGACCAACCCAATTTCTGCTTTGCTTTACGCGGATCACCGAGCAGTAAATCAACTTCGGTAGGACGGAAATAGCGCGGATCAATCTTGATAAAGACCTGACCGCTCTTTGCGTCGAGCCCCACTTCGTCCACGCCCTCACCCTTCCACACGATCTGTTTGCCAACTTCGGCAAATGCCAGTTCGACAAATTCGCGAACCGAATGTGTTTCGCCTGTCGCCAAGACATAATCGTCGGCCTGATCCTGCTGCACGATACGCCACATGCCCTCGACATAATCACGCGCGTGACCCCAGTCCCGCTTGGCATCAATGTTGCCAAGATAGAGCATATCCTGAAGGCCCAGGTTGATCGCCGCAACAGCACGGGTGATCTTGCGTGTCACAAAAGTCTCGCCGCGCGTCGGCCCCTCATGGTTGAACAAAATACCGTTCGACGCATGCATGTCATAGGATTCACGGTAATTCACGGTAATCCAATAGGCGTAGAGCTTGGCGGCGGCATAGGGTGAGCGTGGATAAAAGGGCGTCTTCTCACTCTGCGGCGTTTCCTGCACTTTGCCATACAGCTCGGATGTTGACGCCTGATAAAATCGGGTCGTTTTCTCCATTCCGAGAATGCGCATGGCTTCCAGAAAGCGCAACGTGCCCACAGCATCGGAATTTGCAGTGTATTCCGGCGTTTCAAAGCTCACCTGCACATGGCTTTGAGCAGCCAAATTGTAAATCTCGTGCGGCTGAGTTTCCTGAACGATACGGATGAGATTGGTTGCGTCCGTGAGATCGCCGTAATGCAGGATCAAACGCGCACTTTCGACATGGGGATCCTGATAGAGACCATCGATCCGGGCTGTATTGAATGATGACGACCGGCGCTTTATCCCGTGAACAATATATCCCTTGTCGAGAAGCAGCTTCGCCAGATAGGCCCCGTCCTGACCTGTAATGCCCGAAATCAGGGCAATCTTTTCACTCATAGTTAAAGTCCTCGTCCGCCTCGGCGGTCAAACATTAAAATACGTTCTGTACCAGCCAACAAACGCCGCTAGCCCGTCCTCCAGCGGTGTGCTGGGCTTGAAGCCGAAGTCACGTTCAATGGCCGCCGTATCGGCATAGGTCTGAACGACATCACCTGGTTGCATCGGAACCATCTCACGAATGGCCTTCTTACCGATAATGCCTTCCAGTATGTCGATAAATCTAGACAGCTTCTCCGGCTGATTATTGCCAATATTGTAGATACGATACAGAGCGGCCTTGGTATCGCTTTTTGGCGGGTTATCAAGGGCCGCAATGGTGCCCGTCACAATATCGTCAATATAGGTGAAATCACGCCACATCTCGCCATTGTTGAAGACCCGGATGGGCTTTCCTTCAATAATATTCTTGGTAAAGCTCCAATAGGCCATATCCGGGCGCCCCAACGGGCCATAAACCGTAAAAAATCGAAGTCCGGTCTGGGGGATTCCATAGAGATGGCTGTAAGCATGCCCCATCAGTTCGTCGGCCTTTTTTGTTGCCGCATAGAGCGACACGGGCGTGTCCACCGGGTCCGTCTCACTGAACGGTGTCTTCTCGTTCCCTCCGTAAACGGAGCTGGATGAGGCATAAACCAAATGCTTAAAGTCTTTGATCTGCCTGCACAACTCAAGGACCTCAAGGTGACCTGTGATATTTGAGTGGATATAAGCGCGCGGCTGCTCAATTGAGTAGCGCACGCCGGCTTGCGCCGCGAGATGGACAACGCGATCAACAGTCCGCCCTGCAACGCATTTGGCCAAGGCCTCCCTGTCAGCAATATCTCCGTTGATGAAAGTGAAGCCAACACTGCTCTCTAAAGTAGCAAGTCTGGTGTGCTTCAGTTGCGGGTCATAATAGTCATTCAGATTGTCAATGCCGACAACCTCTTCCCCACGGTCGAGCAAATGTCTGGAAACGCGGGCCCCGATAAACCCGGCTGCACCAGTCACCAAAACCGTCATAACCGCCTCCAAACGTCAAACCAACACCAATGAAGTTCCCCATTGCCCCGGAGGACAATGCCCTCAGATCGCGACAAGTCAAAGATGTGACGCAAATCTCCGGAGAATGCCATGACAAATTCAGGTGCCATCCTGTACAGTCACGCGGGTGGGGGCTCTTCGAATTTTCCGGTTCGAATGGCCTGAAATGGGGATCAAATGGCTCTCTATGAGCGTGGCTATCTGCGCGGTGTACCAGCCTTTGAATTTTATCAACCACATGACCGCTTCACCATGCCTACGTCGTTTTGACGCAGTAAATTATAGGATTGGAAGATGAAAGTTGCGATGATTGGGACCGGATATGTTGGTCTGGTATCCGGTGCTTGCTTCGCCGATTTCGGTCATGAAGTCATTTGCGTCGATAAAAACGAAGAAAAAATCGCGTCTCTCCTACGTGGAGAAATTCCGATCTACGAGCCGGGCCTGGACGTTCTCGTCAACGGCAATCGCTTTTCCGGCCGCCTCTCATTTACCACCGACCTGATCGAAGCCATGCGTGACGTTGATGCTGTATTCATCGCTGTCGGCACACCGACACGTCGCGGCGATGGTCACGCCGATTTATCCTATGTCTATGCTGCCGCCGAAGAGATCGCCGCGGCTATGCAGGGATATACCGTCATCGTGACAAAATCGACCGTCCCGGTCGGCACCGCAGACGAGGTTGAAGCCATCGTCCGCCGCGTCCGTCCTGACGCAGAGTTTTCTGTGGCATCAAATCCGGAGTTCCTGCGCGAGGGCGCGGCCATTGATGATTTCAAGCGACCTGATCGTGTCGTGGTCGGCGCTGAGGATGAACGCGCGCGCGAGGTGCTGCGCGCGCTCTACCGGCCTCTTTACCTGAATGAAACACCTATTGTCTTCACCAGCCGTCGCACCGCCGAAATTATCAAGTACGCCGCCAACGCCTTCCTTGCCACCAAGATTACTTTCATCAACGAGATCGCCGATCTCTGCGAAAAAGCGGGCGGCAACGTACAGGACGTCGCACGGGGCATCGGCCTCGATGGACGTATCGGCAAGAAATTCCTCCACGCCGGACCAGGTTACGGAGGATCCTGTTTTCCGAAAGATACACTGGCTCTGGTTCGCACGGCACAGCAATACGGCACCCCGGTCCACATCGTGGAAGCTGTCGTCAAAGTCAACGACGCGCGCAAATTGCGCATGGTCGATAAAATCGTCGATGCCTGCGGTGGCTCAATCGAAGGTAAAACAATTGGTGTTCTCGGCCTGACTTTCAAGCCAGACACCGACGACATGCGCGATTCACCGTCGCTGGATATCGTGCCCGGTCTCATCGCCAAAGGCGCGCGTGTAAAGGCCCATGACCCTCAGGGAATGCATGAGGCAAAACACATGCTACCCGCAGATGTCATATACTGCGACGGGCCTTATGAAGTCGCGGCGGATGCCGATGCAGTGGTCATTATCACTGAGTGGAACATCTACCGCGCGCTGGATTTGCCAAGACTTGCGAAATCGATGCGCACGAAAACACTTGTCGATCTGCGTAATATCTACAAGGCCGAAGAATTTGAAGGCCTTGGTTTTTCCTATACCGGTGTCGGACGGTAGTCTTCTGCATACGATTAGGATGAGTGCGTTGCCACCCCTTCACTTTGGGGCACTGTGAAGACCTCGGTAACACGGGGAGATGAGCAGGACATATTTCAACGCCAAGGCAAAAAAGATCAATCCCAACCGTTCCTGAACTCAGCATTGCACTCCAGCTCAAAACTCACGCCTCCGCCAGATCACTTCAATTTTCTTAGGCAGTGCGTGTAATTCTGAGAACAAGAAGCGGAGAAAATGCTGTGCCGATCAAAAATTTGGTGTCCGCAAATTTCAAAATGACCGTTATCAATTTTGCGATGACACCTTTCTTCTCGGAGATATTCGGGTAGAGCGCCGCTTTCTCAAATTCGACCCTAAATTTTCCAGGCAACCCCGCCAACGCGACCAATCTGACGACATCACGGCGCGAAACTAAAAAGTTCTTTTTGCTCCAAGGCAGTGAAATTCCGAACTTTGAGCGGTGCGGAAAGAGACGGCCAAACCAGTGATACTTATGCCAATGTCCCGGATCTATCGGACATAATTTATTCGACGTTGTCATAAGAAGCACTCCGCCCGGCGCGATCACGCGCAAACATGCGGCAATAAATTTCACACGCGTCTTCTCAGCCTCGGCTGATAGTACCGTACCGAAACCCACACAGCCCACGTGCTCGATCACATCAAGCGAGTACACAAAATCAAAAACATCCCCATTAAATGAAACATCTTCAACCGCACCCACCCGAAAATAGGCGCGACGCTCAGGTGACATATTCTCCAAATTCAACCGCGATGGATCAAGACCATATGCTTCGAACCCAAGTGATCTCAGCTCAACAACATCACTCCCAAGACCACAGCCGACACTCAGAACTCTGTCACCAGACTTCAACATTGGAACAAGATACCGGCGAAGCATCCCCCTGATACGGTTCTGTTCATGTTCAAAATTAAGGATACCACTGTTCTGCATATAAACTGCCTTCACCGGTGTTACGATCAATCATCAAAATGATCGCGAAAGTCCCATCACATATATCTCATGCCCTCTATCCGCCATTACGGGCGAGTAACATCCCACTAAGACCTCAGCCCCAGTATCCTTATGCCCACATTCGCAATCGACGCATCCGAAAAACGAGCTTCCATGCCAAGTTTGGCTTTGCGCCCCAATCGCTCTCGCAACAGTTCGTCAGCGGAAAGCATATGTATAGCCTCACGGAGCTCTTGAACGTTCCCGCATTCAAACTTGACCATGTTCGTGTTCTGCTGGCCATACTCACGGATGCCGCCAACATCTGTTGCTATCACAGGCAAGCCCGCGGCCATTGCCTCAGCCACAACGATACAAAAGCCTTCCGTATCGCTCGCATTGACAAAAATGTCCGACTGGGCGGCTTCTTCTGCCCACTTGGGATTATATCCCGGAAGAGATACCTGATCCTCAAGAGCACAGGCCGAAACCAAGGCCCTCAATTTTTCAAGATCAGGCCCATCTCCATAGATAGTGAGATGCGCAGGACAGCCTGAAGCATTCAACTCCCGAACAGCCTCGATAATGACATCGAAGTTCTTGCGGCCTACCAATCGTCCAGCCGCCGAGACTTCAATCCGGTCAGACAGCTTATAGATGACTTTCTCGACCCCATCGGGAGTTACCCGAAACAACGGCACAACATTTTCGAGCCGTTCGCGCGGGGTAAAAAAGCGGCGGGTTGCATCAAGGGTTTCCTGACAATCGGACCAAATTTCATCCACTCGCCCGGATAACACTCTCAAGAGCCACGCATAAACGGCCTCTGCCCGTCGGGCCCTATATCGCGAAATATGCTCAAATGAGATGCAGTGAACCGAAGGATACATCCGCAGCAGAAACCGCCCGACAACATTTGCCTGTTTCAATGAGAGCACGACAGTCGTCGGGCGCCATTTGCGCAGCAACCGCCGCAATGCGCCCGCCCCTTGCAATACGCCCATCAGAGACAGGTCCTGGTCATCCTTTGCGATTATCAGATTTTGCGCGCCCACAGCCTCGGAAATTCGTTCTGCGAGGTTCCCGCGCCCGTAACAGAAGCCCAGCACCTTCAATTCATGCCCTCTGAAGAAGCCTGCCTGAATGAGGGTCAGCAATCCGTGCTCGGCACCGCCGGGGTCAAATCCGTTTATGACATAAAGGATACGCACTACACCTCCCTCGGCCGACAATGTCCCTGCCGAACTTCACGCATTATTTTTGTGCGCCCTTATACAAAGAGATAACTTCATCCAAATTGACCGAATGATCGGATTTGCGCCCTATGAAATAGACACCGTTCGCACCATCCACGTTATACGCTTCGGGCACAAAGCGATCAAAAAGCGCGAAAACAAGGAACGGGAGACTCAAAAAATTCCCGACCTTGTGACTTCGAGTAAGTCCCCTGAGAAAATATTTAGCGGCCCAGTAAAGCGACAGCCCCACGCCCCCCAATGATCCGCTTTCGACACATTCAAAATCGCGAAAAAGCCAGCGATGACCTAATTCGGTAAAGCGCGTAAAATCATATGCTCCTTCATGCACTTGCTGCATGAAAGGTGTTTCCGCATAGACGATGCCTTCCGGCTTCAACACGCGTCGAATCTCTGAGATCACCTTCTCAGGTTCAAGAACGTGCTCAATGACCGCCTGAATACAAACGGCGTCCACGGACTCGTTTCCCAACGGAATAGAATGCGCATCAGCGACAAACTGCGTGAGTGCAGAAGGGTACACATCAAAGGCGATCTGCAAAATCGTCTCATCGGCATAAAGCTGGTCAGTCCCAATCCCCATTGTACCGGCACCAACCATCAACAACACCGGCCTAGTGGTACCCACCCCGCGAATGTGAGTTCGAAAAGTCGCTATATGCTTCTCACTCTGGGCTTCCGTACCAAAAATTCTAGCCTTAAGACGTCGCGAAAGATTCCGCCTCTGTCCGACGAGCGAATAAGTTTGATGATGGGACTCATACCAGTCTCGCACAGCCACGCTGTCAGAAAAATTGATCAATACGGGCTGATTGAGAACGACGGGAAACGCATTTTCCGGTCTTCCTTCCTCCGCAACAGAACAAAGAGATTGCTGGGCCGTTTCGGTAATTACCTTTCTTGAAGGCACGCCCGGCACTCTCAGAAATTCCTTCAGTTCCGAAAAAGACATTAGCACAATTAATTTCCTTGGTTGCGCTAAGCAACCCTGCGGCCAAGCGCTTCGTGATAAAATCGACGCGCATACTTTTGCAGAGACACGCTTAGCCATGAAGGTAGGATTGCAAAGCCAAGATAGACATAGGTTTTCAAATACAGAGGATCATTTTTAAAAGCTTTCCATATGAATGAGAGCGCGCGCTTTCTTTCTCCGAATGCGATGCAATTATTTCCAACGCTCGCATAACGTCGCGCCATCCTCTTTTTTGCCAATGTTACAAGACTGGGATTGCGCGCAACAAAGCGTCGCGTTAGCTCAATAGCGACCGGCAACAATGCGTCAAAACGATGAGTGAGATTTCTTCCATGTCGTCGCTTGTAAGAGAACGCACCTGGCACATGCTGAAATCGCCAGCGTTCTGCAATTCGCAAACAAAGATCAGTGTCTTCACCAACTCTAAGTTCTGTGTCAAGCAATCCAACATCGTCGAAGACAACGCGCGGTATCATCGCGGATGAAGGTATTATCGGTCCATCATGAACAAAATATTTTTCGAGGACTTTATCTTCATCTGCAGAATAAGAGCGCACGCTAATGACCTGCGCGTCAGACAAATCGTCTTGCGTAAAGTCATAAAAATCAGAGTAGACCAGCCCCACCTTGGAAGAGTCGGCCAAAATTTTTACCTGCCGCTCAAGTTTATCCGACGTCCAGAAATCGTCACCATCAAGAAACGCGATATACCCCCCTTGGGACTGTTCGATCGCCAAATTTCTCGCTGCAGATACTCCGATGCCATCGGTCACTATGACTTTGAGTTTTGGAATCTCATCACAAAGCCTCTCCAGGACTGAAGATGATGCATCCCGCGACCCATCATTGACGACGATTATCTCACGAACAAAGTCAAAGGCAGATTGCCCGACCACACTGCGTATGGCTTGTTCAATAAACTCTGCTTCATTGTGACACGTCATAATGACCGACACGGAATTATGCATGCACTACTCCTGCCTTCCGCGCATCAGCTCAGGTGGCACAAATTCGATTGCGCGAGCTTTCATTTTGACAGTGTTTACGGCGCGCTTTCGATTTGTCGTGGTCACCCCCCAATAAAGCAAATTTGGCATAAGCGACACGAGCATGCCTGTTACAAACACACGCGTCCCTGAGGCCTCAAAGCCAACATAAAAAGCAGGCGGCAGCAGGAGTATCAACGGAAGTATCTCCGCCTGCAGCACACTTAGGCGACCAGCTTTTACAAGGACGCGTAAAGTCTTGAGAATCTGCGAGAAGGCAACCGCCCAGATGGACAGATATGCAAGAAACCCGACAACACCGTTTTCCACCAAAGTGCGCAGAAACTCACCATGCACACCCGCGATCATAAACTTAGGCAAAAAGCTGAACTTCATATTCAGCCTATCGAGATAGGCATTCGTCCCTATACCAAATACCGGATAGGTTTGGACAATGGCCTTGGCCTGATCAACAGTAAATTGCCGGGACGCATCACTGATTGATTCCGGCATTTCACCCGCCGCAATAGCCGCCAATGGCAATTGACCTGTTCCGGGTTCGAGCACTGTCCTGATTTGCCGCGCGACATAGGGGTCATCGGATAGAGAGCCAAACAAGACAAGCCCGAAGAAACCTATCGCAAGTATTGGAAGGGCAGACACCAGACGACCGCGGCTCAAAAGCATTGTCACCAAAAGGGCATAGACGCCCAGAGCCTTGCGCTCGCCAGAAAATAGGATTGCGACACCAACAAGGCCGAAAATCACCCAGTAAATGCGACGTTCACGACCATTTGAGAATAATAGCAACACAGCGAGCAACATCGACAAAAATGTAAACGCTGCCTTCGGATCGATAAGTCGCTTCCACCCCGACCAGAAGCCATTCTCAATATGCCAACCAATGTTGAACAACATAATGCAGATGAGTCCGACGAGCAGGACGCGGCCCACCTTCGGATAATCAATCCGGTCAGAAAAAGTCACCACAAAAAATGCAAAAGAAATGAGTAGACCGATTTGAAAAGCTTCCCGAAGCCCATTGATTGAATCGTAACTGAACGCGGAAGCAACGTGGATCGCATAAAACGGCAGTAACATTACCAGCCCCAGAGACAATGGGGCGCTACGCAGCGCCCTCAATTGTATGAGAAGATAGACCATCATCAAAAACACACAGACGTCGAACGGGCGCACTTGCGCAAAGCCGATACTTGACTTGAACGGCGTAAAGAGTGTCAGCAAAGCAAATGGTAAAACGTAGTTGATCATGAACAGGCCTTACCGTTGCTCAAGTTGCGAAGTGACATGAGCTTCTTTCGCGCCGGCCGACGGCGACTGTGCAGACGGAGACAATAATCTGTCGTAAATCAATTCAATTTCAGATGACATAATGCGGGCATCCCAGCGTGAAAAATCAAGCGTCGCACTCTGGGCGCTCATCTCCTGGCGCTTAATGGCGTCATCGCAGAGATGGCTCACATGTTGAACCAAACCGGTAAAGTCATCCGAAGGTACGACATAGCCGTTTTCCCCTTCTCGAACCACGAGATCGATGCCGGGCAATGCAGTCGCAACAATAGGCTTGCCGCACATAGCATATTGCACAATTGATCTTGGCAAGCCTTCACGTTCGGACGAGAAGACGCAAATGTCCGCAGCGGAAATGACCGTGGCTATATCATCTCGGAAGCCCAAGAAAGACACACTGCCTTTACAGTCCGCGTCCTCAACCATTCGTCGCAAAATAACTGACTCCGGTCCATCACCGGCCAGAAACAAATGAATCCCCGGGCGTTCTTTTAGCAGGGGGATCATCGCAGCGATGAGCTCACGATGTCGCTTGCGCCTCTCCATCACCGCCACATACAGCACCGCAACAGGTTGATCTGTACCCGCGCGACAATTCAACACTTCACGCATATCGGCGGCAGGCTCCGCTACACGAAATTGATCAACGTCCATACCGCTACAGACGACAAAGTGATTATTTTCATCTCCCAAGCCATTCATTAGGCAAAGATCGCGCATCCCCTCACTCACATCGACAAAAGCGCCGGTTCGAATGGATGCGAGTTTTTCAAGTGTCAGATAAACGGACCGCTTCAAAAAGGGTTGATCGTTAAAGGGCAATATATGCACCCCGTGAACCACCTTGGTGCGCCCGCAAGCCATCGCTGCAAAGCGCCCTGTAATACCCGCCTTACTCGTATGCGTATGGACAATATCCGGGGACAGACGACGCAAGGTACGAGCCATGCTTATTGTCGCCAGAAGATCATGAAAGGGTGACACCTCGCGCACCAATGATGTAACGCAAATCGTCTCTACCCTGCGGTCCAGCTTACTGAGCATTCTTTCCGTAGTGTCAGGACCATGCATCAGCCAGACGCGATGACCTGCCTCTGCCTATGATTGCAAGTCAGCAAGGTATTCTCGTCGGCACCCCCATTAACAAATCGGGTGATGATGTGTACGATTTTCAGCATGTGAAGGAACGCCAACCTACTTCCGGAACATGTACAGCATGGTAATGTGATATGCTCGATTAACGAAGTTATGATTACTCCATCTGAGTTTTCATCTTCCATCCTTGTAAAGCGGGCACAATAGAATTTGCCTTCATATCCGCCACTCGCCATCAAGGACACAGCCTCGCTCATGCCCCCAGAGCCCTCACCTCTCCGTGTCATGCTGGTCTTGCCGACCTATCTGCCTGAAACATATGGCGGGGCCGAACAGCAAAGCCGGAAGCTCGCCGCGACGCTGCTCGATCGGAACCTTTCGGTTACCGTTCTGACGCCGTGCGTAGAGGGCGCCACGCAGCTAAGCGGTCGCGAAGGCTTGCTCACAATCAAACGCTTCCGCCAGCCCCAACTTCCCAACCTTGGGGGGCGACATATGCTGTCATTTCTTCTTTGGACGGTAAAATCAGCATACTGGCTGTGGCGCAACCGTTCCAAATACGACCTTGTTCATATTATACACGGCAGGTTGCATGCGGTTGGTCCCTTGCTTGGTGCAGCCATATCGCGAAAGCCATCGCTCATTAAGATCGGACGAGGCGGCGACCATTTTGATCTCGCCGTCGTGCGCAGAAAACGCCTGATCGGTAGTGCTTGCGCCATCCTTATCAAGCACCTCACGACCGGCTTTGTCGCAAACAGTCAAGAAATTGCCGACGACTTCTCAAACTGGAATGTGGATCCGTCGCGGGTTCATCGCATTCCAAATGGCGTTGTCATGCCCGCACCCAACGATCATCTCCCGACATCGAACACCCCTGAGATCCGTTTTGTATATCTGGGACGTCTCGACACGGAGAAGGCCCTCGACCGGATGATATCGGGCTTCGCCCAGGTATCACACGACCACCCCGCTCGTTTGATCATTGTAGGCGACGGACCTTGCGCAAGCGAACTTGCAGCACTTGCCGAACGACTGGGTGTTGCCCATTTGGTTGAATTTCCGGGACGGGTCGAGAACGTGACCCCGTTCCTCCAGATGGCGGACTTCTATATCTCTACGTCACTATCGGAAGGAATGTCCAACGCGCTTCTTGAAGCCATGAGCTATGCCGTTCCACCGCTCGTCTCGCGCGTCAGCGGCGTTGAAGACATGGTGGGGGACGGTGTCTCAGGTCTGCTGTTTGAGGCAGGCAATGATGAAGACTACGTGGCCCAACTTCGCAACGCCCTTTCCTTGCCGTCCGACGCGCGCCGCCGCATGGGCACCGCCGCCGCTCGGACCATGCAGCAGCGCTTCAGCATGGAATATGTGGCGGAAAAACATATCGAACTTTATGCGCGCTTTTTGCGCGCACCTCACCAAACGCGCGCCGGATGAAACTCTGTAATTTTCCACTAGTGCGATCACTAAGCACAAGCCATCACACTAGAATTTCAGACGGAACGCGCTTTGTACCGCTCAAAATGTATCCCGTCGTCAAAAAATCCGTTGGCAGAATGGCCGACACCAAAACCGCCAGCGGCACACAGAGAACTGCTATAGGTATGAGAAACAATGACGCAATCTGGTAACGTCGGCCTCCCTCAAAAATCAACCTAACCAAGAGAACCAAAATAGCTTCGGCCCATGAGTTTCTCTCTCTGATTTCCAAACCCACAAGCTCTTTAAAAAGATGAGTGAGTCCGTATTTCGTATAGCGAAAAAAATCATGCGGGCGATCGTGCAAGGGAAATATGAATGGCGTCGACAAAATTAATTGCCCGTTTGGCTTAAGCAACCTCAGAACTTCAGATGCCGCCCCAATCGGGTTCACAACGTGCTCAAGAACCTCAAGCATAACAATCGCGTCGAAGCTTTCGTCCTGAAATGATGACTGAGTAATATCGTCAACCACATCCGGGTGACGTGATGGGTCAATGTCTACATTGGTCACTGTAAAACCGTTTTTCACAGCACCCGCTTGCAATACGCGCGCGAAGTCTCCGCCTGCCCCAACATTCAGAACACGCTGCCCCGCAGATATCGACGCAATCTTACCGCTCAGAAAGCTATCAAGGCCCTTTCTCGACAACAATTTCGAGCCTTGCATCAATCTCGACGAAATGCTCACACTGCAACCTTTCGCTAAAGAACAGGAGTCATCAATCTGACTTCCTCAGTCAAGGTTTCGCTTCATCTGCCGGTTGAGATAATAGACAGACACGCGATTAACTGCCTCATTGAGAAAGGTCAGTCCAACAGAATCTTGAATTAGGAATCTCCGCGCGGCAAGCGTCAGAACATAGCTCAAAAGCAAGATTATGCTTGATAGAGCGAGCATCCAGAATGATCCTAAATATTCCAAATAGAATTTTTGAACCAGAAAATTTAATGGAATAGCAAACAGGACAACAATCAATCCAACATTGTGAGCTCTGAGAAAATGCCGGATTGGTAGTTTCAGCAAAACTTTTGCACATACTACAGAAATCATAAAATATAGACCCAACGCTATACCAACGCCGGTAGCGACCCCTTCCAATCCCCATTGCAAACCCACGAGACTACCCGCAACAATCATAGCCGCATATACGCCTTGCATCGCGCCTGCAATTTTGACCTCACCGAGCGACAAAATGGAAATATCGCTCATGCGATAACCAAGACGAAAATAGGAACATAGCGCAAGAATTTGAAACGGCACGGCCACTGCAGACCAGTTAGGTCCGAATATAATTTCTATGATTTCCTTTCCATTCAAGCTCATAAATAGGCTTATCGGCATGCCAATGAAAGAGGCCACCACGACGCCTCGCAGATATGCCGACTGCAATCGCGCTTCGTCTCCTTGGATCGATGACATAATCGGATAAAAAACACCGGTAATGGATCCGGAAAACAACTGTATCGGCCGCATCATCAAGTTAAATGCGCGCTGGTATAAACCAAGACTCGCCCCACCCAACAATTTCCCAACAATGATATTGTCAGCATTGCGTCCCAAATAATTTCCAATACCTGAAAGAAATATCCACCAAGTTTTAGAGACTAATTCGGAGGAAATAGGTCCGAAAACCAAATGTCGTATTGAACCTGTCGAAACTTGCAGCGCCATTCTGATCAATCCCGATGACGCCAGACCGCACAACAACGCCCAAACACCAAACCCGTAGTAAGCCAAAGTAATTGCGACAATCGATTGTCCTGTCAAAACAGAAACAAAATCAAAGGAAGCGTTTTTTCTGAATTCAAACTCCTTTGACAGGAGTCCGTCCAGAAAGGCGGTGACAGATAGGGCCGGCAAAACAATGGCAGCGAATAAAATCTGAGCACTGATATCAGTGGAAAAGAAAGTCGATATGTCTTTCCGCAAAAGCGCCAGAACGATCGCGAAAAAAACACTGAGAACAATAGTCAGGGTAAAGCCACCTGAAACATCAGCCGGAGTAATGTCCTTTTTCCCTACGATTACATTCGAAACTGCCTGCGGCGCAAGCTGACTAATTGCCAGGCAAATGGCCACAAATCCAAAATCACCATACTCAATGGGCGTCAGCAAACGGGCTAAAATCCCGACGGTGACCACGCCGACGACGGCATTAGCTACTTTTCCGAAAACTCCAGCGAAAGCTCCGCTCACCGCTAACCTTGTCAATGAGACCTTTCGCTCGTCCGCCATAGTCGACTACCACATTAACTGTTCAAAATTAGGCAACTTCAAATTACTTCAGGCGCCCAATCCAGAAGTCAATTCCAGCCCTTAGACGGAATTGGAAGCATCCGGAATCACTTTCTCAAGATGGCGATCAAATGCAATCCGTTTGCGGATGTTGCCTTACCTGCTTGATTTTTTGCGTTCTGCCAAACAAACCGTCGCATCAAAGGTATTTCTCCTTGAATAAGGAGATTCTTGGTCAACTTGCGATAGATACGTTCCCAAAGAGTCTTACGATAGTAATACTGAGTTTTCACAATCATAAAATCTGATGGCAATGACGACAGATGCGCCTCTAACAATGGCAAATCATAGTGCCTGAAATGTTTGGAGTTCAGAGGTTCGTTAGTCGTGGGCACGGAAATAATCAACGACCCACCCGGACTAACCCGAGCAGAAATTAACGCTAGAAAATTTGCGACGCTGTCATCCGGTATATGCTCAATGACTTCAATTGCGCAGACCACATCAAATGTCTCCTCAATCTCAGAGACATCACAATTTTTGAATTCAACATTCGGAAAAAATGCCTTTGCGAAACCAAGTGCACGCGCATTGATATCCACGCCAACTCGCTTCTGAATAGTATCGGGCAACTGTCCAAGCAAGTACCCATCACCACAACCCACATCCAACACAGAGTTAGGGGTTAGTGCATTGATGATCTCCACAACCTTGTGGTTATAAAGTAGATACTCAAAGCCCCAATCCAGCATTCGACTCCGTCTCCCCTGACCACGTTCATCCAAAAATGGAATGTGATGGTATGGGTATACGTATTGATCCTGCTGACGACGCTGAATATCCGGAACAGGGTCGATGCCGACGTTACTCATTTTCTTGCTTGCTCCGATGCAAAGTCACAATGGCATTTCGACATGAGGTAATTTCAAACCGGCCGACCGGAAAACAGAATTTTCAGTTCTTGGATATAAAATCCAAAATAGCGAGCGCGCGTTGCTGCCAAGTATAGCGCGAGAGAAAGTCATTACGACCTTCCAAGGCAATTTGGCGGCGTAAAATATCATCATCCTTCAATCTGGTCAGGGCCCGCGCCCAGTCGTCAATATTCTCCGGGGCACATAAAAGTGCATTTTCCTCGTCTCGCAGCACTTCGCGCAGGACCGGCAGATCAGTGGCTACCACAGCTTTGCCACGCGCCAGATACTCAAATATCTTCAGCGGCGACATCCAGTCGGCCAGATTTTGCGTGCCGCCGCCCACGCCCCGAACGACACGCAAGTATGGGGCCAATACCACATCCATGCCCTCCAGATACCCGCCCGTGTCTACGTGCCGAACATGGCCGTGAAATATGATATTTCCGTAACCGGAAGTTCTTTCCTTCCAGTTGGCAACATCAATTGCCGAGCCGCCTACGATATGAAAACTCGCCCATGGACAGAGCGGCAGCAAAGCCTCGATAATTTCCATGCCTTTGCCTGGATAGAGCTGTCCCACATAACCCACCCGAAATGCACCCGCCAGCTGCACCGGCGCCACTTTTCCAGGCACTTCGGCGCCGTCATGCGCCACGAACACACGCCCGTTCAATGCCGGGTAAACCCGCTCAAGTTCCGCCTTCAGCCGATAGCTGATAGCCACGATTCCGACGAAGTGAGGTGAAGCAATAATGCGGCCGAGACGCCGGGCAACTTTGGGCCGAAGCGCGGAAGGGGGCACATGCATTTCCAAGGCAAATCTTTGGCCGACGAACACAGCGGCCGCGCCGACAGACGCAGACCGGGAATAGATCACATCACCATTGTTCATCCGATGACGCAGCGCGGCCCATACCCCGAACAACAGTTCGCGCCCAGGGATAGGCAAGACAGGTGCTTTTTGACCGTGAAAGACAGTATTCAATCCAAAATGAACCGCAATCTCACTCGATGTTCCACCCGCACCCATAGGCTGAACCAGAGTCGTTTCGACACCCTCCCCCTGAAACGCCGCACACATTTTGGCAACTTGAACAGCATTAGCAGCCAGACTTGGCACTGCCGCTGTGTGAACATAGGTGAGCTTCATTGCGAGGTTTTCTACAAAATAAACCTTGGCCGACCGGGCATCTCAAGGCAGGGTTCAGTTAAACTGCATGACCGATACTAACCAACCTATCATTGAGATTTTGCGTCATAAATGCATTTCTGAACTATCGGAAAACCCGTGACCCCGGATAGAGCTAAATCAAATACAAAAGACGGCTGGTTGTTCTGGGGGCTGATTGCCTTGGTTGCACTGGCCCCATTGCCGCTCGCTAGCAATCGGCCCCTACCTGCAGCAATTCTAGCATTGTGTGCAGGCATCCTGTTGCTCATCTGGAGTCTGCATTTGGCTGCAGGCAAACGCATGGCCGTTGCGCCCACAAAAATCGCGTGGCCGCTCTTTCTGTTCGGCGGTGTAGTCCTATGGATATTTATACAGTGGGTGCCGCTGCCCTTTACAGGCAAGGGTGATCCGATTTGGACGGTTGCAAGCGATGCCCTTCAAACTCAGCTTACGCCACGCCTCAGTGTAAATCCGGAAGCAACCCTCACCGGGCTTATGCGCCTTTTGACTTATGCCATCATCTTCTGGCTAACGCTCCAAACCACTCGCGCGCCCGATCGCGCACGTCAGTCCATCATTGCGGCAACAATGATCGGCGCCATTTACGCTCTCTATGGGCTCGTTATTTTTCTGTTGGGAAATGATTGGATTCTGATTTATCCAAAATGGGCCTATCTCGAGGCTCTCACCAGCACATTCGTCAATCGCAACAGCTACGCGACCTTTGCAGGCCTGTCACTACTGTGCGCCACCGCCATTGCTCTGGAAAACATGCGTCAGATCGCGCGGCTGGACCGCCCTTTGCGTGTCAAATCCGTCATGCTTCTGGAACTGCTCGTCGGTGAATCCCGATGGGCAATATCTGCTGTATTCCTCATTGCAATAGCCCTCCTCCTGACGGCATCACGGGCAGGTGTTGCCTCGTCTTTTGCGGCAATCGTCTTGCTCACATTCTTGCTGCTGCGCGGATCAAATCTGCGCTTCATCACCATTGTTTTGCTATTCGCCCTGATCGGCTTCTTCGCAGCACTTGTATATTTTCTCGCCGGCGAAAACCTGATGATCCGCGCCGGACGAACTGACATCTGGCTCAGCCAGATCAGCCGCCAGGACATCTATGACACAACGATTGCAGCCATCATGGCTTCACCCTGGACCGGCACCGGCTTTGGCACCTATATCGATACCATTTCCGGCTACCGCGACGGAGCTGTGCCGTTAAAATTCACGCTCGACCGTGCGCATAACACCTACTTGGAAAGCGCAGCAGAACTGGGTATTCCGGCAACCATCGCTCTCAATCTCTCAATCGGGCTTTTGGTTTTGCGTATGATGTCAGGCTATTTCGAGCGTAGACGTAACCGTCTGTATCCAGCCATCGGCATTGCGGCGACGCTACTGGTTGGCCTTCATTCGTTGGTTGATTTCAGCCTGCAAATCCCGGCAGTCACGATTTTTTATGCCTTCATTCTCGGCGTCTCAGTGAGCCAATCTTGGCGACATAGCGGGTAAGCCCAAAGACTTCTCCAGCAATTTGTCAAACACTCGGGCGTCACGCGGCGTCTGCAACACAGTATCGCGAAATGCAGATCGACCCGCAAAATCTGAATCCAAATACATCTGAACCATCTCGCGCCGCATCCAGGGGGTATCGTAGATATTCTGAAAGTCCATTTTTCCGATACGCTGTATATCTTCCGGAAATTGGGTCCAATTTTTTGCAATAAGTGCCGAGCGAACAAGCACACTCGACGCTTCCCGTGGTCCGGTTTGATAGGAGAGCCGAACAAAAGAAGCGACTATGTCCGGCGGCATCCCACGCTCGGTGGATGCACGCGCAAGAAGCGACCAAACAAATGCCCTGTTTGGCGCTGCCGCGAGCGACAAACGTAAATCCTCTTCGGCACTCGTCCAGTCTTCCTGACGGGAATGCAACCGCGCCAAGTCCTGCAGCAGCACCGCATCGGAACCATGATAGCCGACGGCTCGTTTAAAATCGGATACAGCATCATCTAGAAAGATTCGCGGCTCAATCATCCGCCCTTCTTCCAGGGCGGCGGGTACGACCTCCGCCCACGGAGCTGTCATGCTATAGGCCGCAATTCGCGGAATGGCCAAGGCAATTACACAGACAGCGATACCCGTCGGCACGATCACAGAAATAGCCTTACGCCATATCACGGGCCCGACCACGTCAGTTCACATAATAGCTGTTGTACTTGCCGTAATAATATCCGCCGTCACCATAGCCATACTTGGCTTGTTTGGACATGTCGACGACAGTCAGCAAAGCTCCGGCCAGATTGGCATCATAATAGCGCAGCAGTTTGATGGCATTGTGCGCGGCCACTCTTGGTGTGTTTGTCCAACGCACGACAAATACCGTTTTATCGGCAACACGCGACAGAACACGCGTATCGGATACAGGTAAAATGGGGGCCGAATCCAAGATTATCAGATCATAGACGGTGCGCAGTCCTTCCAGGAGCTTTTGCATCTGAACGGATCCCAGAAGATCGGCAGGGTTGAGCGTTCCCGCCGCTACCGGCAAAATTTCAAGTCCGGACGGCAAATCCTTGATCACTGTTTCTTCAAGTGTGGCCGTCCGTGCAAGCAGCTCAACCAAGCCAACCGTTGCCGCCGCAGTTGAAAAGTTACGATAGACCGACGGATGTCGAAGGTCACAATCAATCAGCAGCGTGCGCAATCCCGCCTGGGCCGCACAGACAGAAAAGCTTACCGCTGTGGATGTCTTCCCTTCGCTCGGCAGCGCGGACGTAAACAGAATAATCTTCGGAGGGTTATCAACATTCGACAATGCAAGCGCGCTGCGAAGGCTGCGCAGGGATTCAGTAAATACCGATAGAGGCTTCTCAAGCACATAGTCCTTCGCAAAGCCCTTCCCTCGGCTCGCAATAGACGGCACCGAACCAAGGCACGCGATTTTCAAGAACTGCTCAACATCAGTCGCCGTGCGCAACCCGTTATCAAGCTGCTCTGCCAGTAGGGCAATTGCTACGCCCAAACCAATTGAGGCCAGAAAAGCCAAAGTTGCCAACATTGGGACACGCGGAAACGACGGCGATGCAGGACGCGTAGCGCGGGTAATCACACGCGCATCGGCGGTTTGCAGATCTTTGATTGTCGAAGTTTCGCCATATCGATTGAGAAATGTCTCATAGACAGACCGGTTAGCAGTCGCGACACGCTCCAACTCCCGCAATTGCACGGACGCCTGATTGTCGTCGCCCGATCGTCCTCGCAGTTGATCGAGATTCTTAAACAACGCATCAACACGCGATTGAGCGACAGCAACTTCATTGCTGATACTCCCCATGATGCGGGACACCTCGTTACCGATCTGTCGGTCCAGATCTCGTCGCTGCGCATCAATATTAACAATGGAAGGGTGCCGCGGACCATATTTTGACGAAAGGTCCGCTTCTTGTCTTGCCAACTCTGCCTGCTTCTGGCGCAAGGCCGAAATAGTGGCAGACTGAAGAACCCCCGCCACGCTTTCAATGCTGCCGCCAGAGGCGCGTATCTGTCGCGCCCGTGTCGCGATAGCTTCCTTTTCCGCCAAATTTGCGCGCGCCAGAATAAGTTGCGCATTCAACTCCGAAAGTTGCTGATCATTAAGCGTGGTACCCAGCGCAGATTCCAGACCATGCGCAGCTCGGAATACAGCTGACGCTCGTTCTGAATCTTCAACCTGCTGTCGCAATCCCTCGAGGCGCTGCGAAAGCCATTCACTGGCTTGCTTAGTGGCCTCAAACTTGACCTCAAGTTGATCCAACACATAAGCGTCAGCAATCGCATTAACGACAAGAGCCGATTTTGCAGCATCATTTGAAGTGAAGTTCAACTCAATGACATATGTTCCGCCGCGACGCGCAACTTTAGTCCGGGCAACGACAGCATCAATCACAGCGTTGACCAAGCGGGTCTGACGCTCGCTCTCATCGAGCTCCTCGGTAGAGGATTCACCCAGAAGTGACTTGGCCCACTTCAGTGGAGTGAACTTGAAGAACGATGCAGGCCTCAAGCTAGAGTTAAATTCGGGATCCTGTGTCAGATCCAGCTTATCAACCACCCGGCGCATTACCGTGCGAGATTGAATAATTTCAACTTCACTTTCGACACTCGCAGCGTCGCCGGAAATGCCGCTCATAACAGATTCAAAATCGACCACCTGCGCACCATGCCGGTCGATAAAAACAAGCGACTGCGCAGTATAGAGCGGCGTGAGTTGCAAGATGACCGCCAGGGCAATTGCCGTACCAACAACAGCAATCATAACGATTAATTGCAGACGTCTCCGCAATGCTCGAAGGATCGCCAACCCGTCAAATGCCAATATCGAAGATTCATCGGGATTGGATTCAATTCCGAGTTCGTCTTTCCGGACGGATAGGCCCTTTGTCAATTCGGTCATTACCACTCACACGAAAAAAACTGCTTCAGAGCGCTATGATAACCAACCTCGGTCATCCGTGCAGGCACAAAAAATCTCAAGGGCTGACATCGGCATTCCGCCAAGCCAGCCCTTGAGACGATGCCACAATTTTGTGAAATTAAAGCTTACCAGTCAACGTCAGACCAAACGTGTTTCGAGTGTACTCGTTACCGGCGACTGACGAATCTTTGTCGGTAATATCATAAGCAAACCCGAGAGAAAAATTGCGGTTCATCAGATAATCCACACCCAATCCGGCGCCAAGCGTATCGTCCTGTCGGCTGATCCCGTCATAATCGGCATAGGTGTAGGAAAGTCGGCCGTTAATCAGAACATTGCGCATCAATTCGTGGTCAATCCGCACACCACCACGCTGCTGCATGAAACCTGATGCGCCAGCGGTCGTGGTTTCCTCGATCGTCGCGGCACCGTCGAACGTGATGGTTGTCAACGGCGTCACATACCATTCGACGTTACCGCCGTAGCTCAAACCGCTTGTGTCACTATATGCCGCGTTGTCATAGCTTTGCTCCTGATAACCGACATAAACCGTTCCCTGAGCAAGATTGGAAAGACGGAACTCGGAACCCACAACACCCTCGAAGCCTTCCGAATCTCGTGTGACTGCAACCGCGGGCGGCTGCAGGTCATACTCACGCTGGTTCACAGTACCTTGGATGAACACATTCGTGTCCGGTGTCACAGAATATCCGACGCGCAAACCTTCAACGTATTCCGTACGATCTCGATAGTCCTGGTCCAGCACAGCGCCGCCAAGCGTTGTCACATCTTCATAGTCATATTCGTTAAGCGAACCAAAGACGCGAAACGAAACACGGTTCAACTTCTGATCAAACGCTGCATTGCCGGTCAACACCGTATACGGCGTCGGTTCTGTCGCAACAGCAGCGGGCACGGCATTGGGTTCACCGCGATCTTCGTGCAACTGACTATAGGCAAGACCAGCAGACAGGCGTGTGTCACGCGTCACATCAAGGCTACCGCTTGTGCTCAAGTCCCAGTCAAACCGGTTTTCGTCGGTATTGTCCGCATAAAGAGACTGGTTCACGCCGGCCCCGAAATTCAAAGAATGACGGCTCCACTTGGACTCGACGTCTACAGCCGCGCGCAATTGGGTAATAAAATCATCGGTCTCGTTAACAGAAGTTGCGTAGATATTGTCGTCATATATCTCCACAACTTTTGCTTGCGGAAACACCATAAACGCCCCCGCACGAATACCCACAGAGTCATAAGCAGGACGGGGCCGGTCTTTCACGCTACCGCGCTGATCACCTGACGCGGCTTCTTCTGCAAAGGCTTGTCCCGACATAGTGGCGAGCATAGCAAAAGCGATCATGGCTTTGGAAAGGGCTGACGACATAAAACTTCTCCGATAAATCACATATTATGCGGCGGACGTTTAATAAGGTCAGTCGCGACTAACCCTAAAGCGTGAATTCGATCAAAACAGGAGCGCGCCGATTGCTACTCTGCGATTGCTTCCAATAGACAATCTGCCAGATCAGCTCGCACTTCCTGTTTGTTCAGGGGTAGAATCACCATCAAGCGCACCGTCTCTGTCGCGCTGCTGTTGCAAAATGGACGCTGTCTTGCTGTCATTGCCGCTATCGACGGCGGCGGTCAGCGTGTCATCACCTTCGGCGGTTACCAATGCAGCAAGCAGAGTTGCGAGATCGGGATTGGTCACACCAATAAGCGCGATAGCAGCACCCAGTCCCTTACCCAACGCTGCTTTTAGCTCCGAGTTCTCCAATAGAAGCTGCACAACACTGGGATTGGTCGAATGACCATAAACGGCTATGACCGCGCTTGCCGCCAACTCCGGATCGGTCGCGCCTGTCACATAGGTCTCAATCGCCAACTGCAATCCGTCCGGATCATCCTGAAACTGAAGAACGTAGCCTTCGACAACCGATATCTCGGATGCCAGAGCCTCCTGGTTCACTTCAGCCATAGCAGGAGTAGACGTCGCAATTCCTGAAACACCTACCGCCAATATGGCAGCCAAAAAAAGCTGTCTGATCATCCCAAATTCTCCCAAAATCCACGTCTGCAGATAAATTTCGTCCCGAAACGCGCAAACTCTAGCACCCTAGTCACGACCATGCTCTGCGCAACCTTTCATTAATGTTACCGCATTGCACTCTAAGAGTCTTCCGCACCAACTCTTCATGGAAGCGGATTCGGGCTTTTTACGCTTGGTCAGTTGCAATCTTGCCATACGGGCCAACGCCATTAGCGATGCCAATTAGAAAAAACGTTCCGGAATGCGCACAATATCGCCGGGCAAAACGCGAACAGATTGGCTGATCCCAAACTTCACCTCACCGCCGCCGCCACGCGTGATGTACACATCACTCTGATTGGCGCGGTAAGTGAACCCGCCAGCGACAGCTACAGCATTAAGGATCGTCATACCATTGGTGTAAGGATACTCACCCGGCTTATCGACTTCACCGATAATATAAAACGGGCGAAAATTGAGCACTTCCACACTGATCTTGGGGTTTGTCAGATAACCTTGCTTGAGCTTACCAGCCACTTCCTCAGCAAACTCATCTAATGTCAGGCCTGCAGCCTGAACTTGCCCCACCAACGGCAGCGAGACCTTACCTGTCCCCGTGACGTCGAATTCGCCGGACAAATCCTGCTCACCAAAAACGATCATGCGGAGCTTGTCGCCCGAACCAAGTCGGTAATCCAGATTGGGATCAATCGGCGCAACATTGCCTGCACTCGCAGCCACAACGTTGCTTGCCGTGACTTCATCAACAATGCTGCCTCCGGCGCACCCCGATAAAACTAAAACAAGAGCGAAAGTCAGTAACGCTTTTAATACGCCACCCATTCGCTCGACAACGGCTTGAACCATTGCAACCCCTTCTGATCCGCTATCCGCGGTACCCACTCATGTTATCACGCCGCAAACAAATTTAATCACACACGCCCTATAGTCGCATGACACCGCCAGCACAACATATCGACGAATTATACGCATACAACATATCTGGCCCGTGACGGACCCGGCAAATCACTCGCCTTCTGCCTATCAGACCGCAGCACGCATGCCAGCCTGACTACCGGTCTGAATTAGAGACCGATGCGTCCCGTCCAGTACCAAGCACGTCAACACGCCCGTCATATAGGCTCCGGTATCAATTCCAATACGGTTTGAACGGAATACTGCTGCTTCTTTCGGCGTATGGCCATGCACAATAACTTTTCCGAATGTGCTGCGCGATTCCAGAAAGTCATCCCTGATCCAAAGCAGATCGTCTTCAACCTGCTTGGCCAAGCTGATGCCAGGCCGCACACCGGCGTGTACAAAAAAATAGTCTCCAAATTCGGCAGACAGCGAAAGGCAGTCAAGAAAGTGTCGATGAGATGGCGGCAAAACCTCAACAAAACGCAGTCGGGCACGTTCAAAGTCAGACGGATCGTCGGAGAGGGTCAACTCGGTAATGCCATATGAATGCAGCGTTTCAAGCCCGCCGTAATATTTCCAGGTTCGCCCGAACTGTGCGTCGCCCATGAATTGCTCCATGGCGAGCTCATGGTTTCCCTTGAGAAATACGCCCTCAAATCCCGGCAAAAGGGGGCCGGACAAGCGATCGATCACTTGCTTGGACTGCAGCCCTCTATCAACGTAATCGCCTAGAAAAACGAGAACTTTTTGCTTGTCAGGATGCGTGCGCCCATCCACTTCGATGTCGGCCAAGAGCTGGCCCAGCAGGTCGTCACGTCCATGCACATCGCCGATAACATACATTCGCATGTCAGGCGGCGTGGACGGCTCTTGTTCAGATTTCGACTTGAACAGGCTCAGCAATCGACCGAAGACCAAAATTTCCTCAAATCCGTGATTCAACTTAAAACCCTGACAAGAACGATTGCAGCAAAAAGTTCGCAATAACACCGTCAAGAACGCCATTATGGCGTCAACGCCTCAAAATTCCACTAGGGGTGCGTATCCGGCCAACAGATCACAACAAAATCCAATGTTGCCTCGCGCAGATACAAGATATGCGACAACCCTACCATCTGATACACCCAAAAAGATCAGGATCACTTCCCGATAGCCAGATTTCTGTATTGTTATTGAAACTGTCTGTCTTCGCTGAACAGGAGGCCAAAATTGGCAAGTAAAGAGAGCGCGGCGCATTCTTCAAACGAGGGTTCCGCCCTTGCATCCGCCGCCCGCACCCTTGCCCTCGAGATCGAAGGGCTCAAGGCCCTCGCTGCATCCCTGGCAACACCCTTCGCGGATGCCATCGACATCATCTATGCCGCCAAGGGCCGCATTATTGTCACGGGCATGGGCAAGAGCGGCCATGTGGCCCGCAAGATCGCGGCGACCATGGCCTCGACCGGCACGCCCGCCCAATTCGTCCACCCGGGCGAGGCCGCCCACGGCGACCTCGGCATGATCACCCGCGACGATGTGATCCTCGCGCTGTCTTGGTCCGGTGAAGCGCCCGAGCTTCAGTCCATCATCGATTATGCCAAACGCTTCTCGATCCCGCTTCTGTCGATGACCTCGCGTCTCGAAAGCGCCTTAGGGCAAGCCGCCACCATCCCCCTCCTCCTGCCCAAGGTCGAGGAAGCCTGCGATGCGGTCGCCGCGCCGACCACGTCGACTACCATGCAGATCGCCCTTGGCGACGCCATAGCCGTCGCACTCATCGAGCGGCGCGGGTTCACGGCAAGCGATTTCAAGATATTCCACCCCGGCGGCAAACTCGGTGCAGCGCTGCGCCATGTCAGCGACATTATGCACAAAGACAAAGAGATGCCTCTGGTGGCCTCCGGCACAGCGATGACCGAGGCGCTGATCGAAATGTCGCGCAAAAGCCTCGGCTGCCTCGGCATCACCGATGCGGACGGCAAGCTTGCAGGCCTCATCACCGACGGCGACCTGCGCCGCCATATGGGAACCGACCTGTTACACAAAACGGTCGACGACATCATGAACCGCACGCCCAAGACGGTCGCTTC